>CAYPWK010000427.1:0-5204 GCA_964414365.1 uncultured Burkholderia sp. | reverse complement strand
CTGGGCGCGCGTCGTCGCGCAGGTCGTCTATTACTTCAAGGGCTATTTCGCCGCCACGCGCTCGAACGACGAGCGTGTCTCATTCACCGTGCCGTCGGGCAACTTCGGCAATGTTTGCGCGGGCCATATCGCGCGGATGATGGGGCTGCCGATCGAAAAGCTCGTCGTTGCCACAAACGAGAACGATGTGCTCGACGAGTTCTTCCGCACGGGCGCCTATCGCGTGCGCGGCGCGGCTCAGACTTACCACACGAGCAGCCCGAGCATGGACATCTCTAAGGCGTCGAACTTCGAGCGGTTCGTGTTCGATCTGCTCGGGCGCGATCCGGCCCGCGTTCTGCAGCTTTTCCGCGATGTCGAGCAAAAGGGCGGCTTCGATCTCGCCGCGAGCGGCGACTTCGCGTGCGTGCGTGAGTTCGGCTTCGTCTCGGGCCGCAGCACGCACGACGACCGCATTGCGGCGATCGCGGACGTCTTCGCGCGCTATGGGACGATGATCGACACGCACACGGCGGACGGCCTCAAAGTGGCCCGCGAGCATCTGCAGCCAGGCGTCCCGATGATCGTCCTCGAAACCGCACAGCCGATCAAGTTCGGCGAATCGATTCGCGAGGCGCTCGGGCGCGATCCGGAGCGTCCGACGGCCTTCGAGGGAATCGAGGCGCTGCCTCAGCGGTTCGAGGTGCTACCCGCCGACGCCGAGCGCGTGAAAGCGTTCATCGCGGCGCATACCGGCCTTTGAACGGTTGGCCGAACGGCCGGTGCGGCGCATGACGCCGCACCGGAAACCGCACGCGTCGCTACAATGACAGTCTCGCTGCCAGACAGAGTCGCGCAATTTCCGATGCCCACGCCTGAACCTGCTGCTCGCGGGCCGCTCGTCCCGACGGCTGACGCGCTCGCCAAGCTGCTCGCGGCCGCCCGGCCGGTCAACGAAACCGAAACGATTTCGACGCTCGACGCTGGAAACCGCGTGTTGGCCGACGACGTGACTTCCGCGCTCGACGTTCCGCCGATGAACACGAGCGCAATGGACGGCTATGCAGTGCGTATTGCCGACCTTGCCGATGGCGAGCGGCGACTGCCCGTGTCGCAGCGGATCGCGGCCGGACATGCGCCGGAGCCGCTCGCCGCCGGCACGGCGGCACGGATTTTCACGGGCGCGCCGGTTCCGCCGGGCGCCGATGCCGTGGTCATGCAGGAGCAGGCGGAAGCGGCCGGCGACGCGGTCGCGATTCTTCATACGCCCAAGCCTGGCGAATGGATCACCGCGCAGGGCGCCGATATCAAGCTTGGCTCCGTCATCCTGCCGGCGGGCACGCGGCTAACGCCTCAGGCGCTCGGGCTGGCCGCATCGACGGGCTGCGCCCGACTCACGGTGTCGCGTCGCGTCAAAGTCGCCGTCTTTTTCACGGGCGACGAATTGACGATGCCGGGCGAGCCGCTCGCGCCGGGCGCCATCTACAACTCCAATCGGTTCACGCTGCGAGGCCTGCTCGAGCGGCTCGGCTGCGAGGTAACCGACTACGGCATCGTTCCTGATCGCCTCGATGCCACGCGCGGCGCTCTAGCGGAGGCCGCCCGCGCACACGACCTGATCCTGACATCGGGCGGCGTTTCGGTCGGTGAAGAGGACCACGTGAAGCCGGCGGTCGAAGCGCTCGGGCGCCTCGATCTTTGGCAGATTGCGATGAAGCCCGGCAAGCCGCTCGCCTTCGGCGCAGTGCGCCGCGAGCGGGCCGGCGAAAGCGGGCAGCGCCAGCCCGCGGCAAATTCCACAGCCGACGAGGCGTTCTTTATCGGCCTGCCGGGCAACCCCGTGTCGAGCTTCGTGACCTTTCTGCTCTTCGTGCGGCCGTTTTTGCTGCGGCTTTCCGGCGTGCGGGATGTGTCGCCGCGGGCGCTGGCGCTACGCGCCGACTTTACGCAGACGAAGGCGGATCGGCGCAACGAGTTCCTGCGCGCGCGCCTTAATGAGGCAGGCGGGCTCGACCTTTTTCCGAACCAAAGCTCGGCGGTGCTGACTTCGACGGTCTGGGGCGACGGCCTCATCGACAATCCACCCAATCATGCGATCAGCGCCGGTGAGACCGTTCGTTTTCTGCCGTTTTCCGATCTGCTCGGCTAAGAGCAAGGCCGCAAACAGCGTCGACCCTGACCGAACGAGGACGGATCGCCCCAGATGAAAATCGAACTGAAGTATTTCGCGAGCGTGCGTGAGGCGCTGGGCCTTTCGCATGAAGTAGTCGAGCTGCCCGAAGGCGTCGCCACCGTCGGCGACGTGCGGGCGTGGCTTCGCGCTCGAGGCGGCAACTGGGCCGATGCGCTCGCCGATGGCCGTGCGCTGCGGATGGCCTGCAATCATCAAATGACCGATGCATCGGCGCGCCTCACCGAGGGTTGTGAAGTGGCCTTTTTCCCGCCTGTAACGGGCGGCTGACGAACGTTCGGATCGAGAGAAAGTCATGACTGTCCGCGTCCAGACTGCCGATTTCGACCTGACCGCCGAGGTCGCGGCTTTGCGCGCGCAAAACCCGAAAGTGGGCGCCGTCGCCTGCTTCGTCGGCACCGTGCGCGATTTGAACGATGGCTCCGATGTCGTGGCGATGGAGCTCGAGCATTACCCGGGTATGACCGAGAAGGCGCTGGAGGCGATCGTCGACGAAGCGCGTCTGCGCTGGCCGGATTCGGACGTCCTGATCGTGCACCGCGTGGGCAAGCTGTATCCGCTCGACCAGATCGTCCTTGCGGCAGCCACCGCGGCGCACCGCCACGACGCGTTTGCCGCCTGTGAATTCATCATGGACTACTTGAAGACGCAGGCGCCCTTCTGGAAAAAGGAGACGACGGAAGCCGGCGAGCGTTGGGTCGACGCACGCGCATCGGACGACGAAGCGCTCGCGCGCTGGGGTGTGTCCGCAAACAACGTGGGGCAACGGCAACCTTCGGAAGCGTCGACATCGGAAGAAACGCGGTCCGAACGGGACGAGGCAGCTCGAGATTGACGGCGCACTAAAGGAGGGTCGTAGGAATCGCGAACCGCCCGCAGTAAGCTCGCAACGGGCTAGGTCCCGTTCGAAGCATCATCGTCGTCGGGCGAGCTCCGCCCGATGATTTTGGCCGGAAAGGGCTCGCGACGAACGGTACGGCGCCCCTCGCGGCCAGGATGCGGCCCAGCATCGTCTCGCTGTTGCTTTGGCGCCACACGCTCGAGCAGTGCGCGCTGTTCGGGCGGAACCTCGTAGTCCCAGCCGAAGCGGCTCAACTGCAGGCTTTGCGCGATGCGCAGTGCAGGCTCCATGAAGCGAACAGCCGCAGCCGGTTCGTAGCGCTCGCAGACCGTGTCGAGAAAGAGGTGCAGCCAACGGCTAAAATGCCGCGGCTCGATTCCTTCCAGCGGTTGGTGGGCCTGTTGGACGTTGCCGCGATAGCGCTTGTCGCCGAGTACGAGGCTACCCCAGAAGCTGCACATTTTCGGCAAGTGGTCGTCCCATCGACCATGCAGAACGGCATCGAAAACGGGGCCAAGCAGCGGATCGGCTCGCACCCGGTCGTAAAACGCGTAGACGAGTTCGCGGATGTTCGTTTCTGTCGGTTCGACGTAGCGTGCGGACACCGCGCCTTGCGCCGTTGCGGGCGCCGAAGTACGGGAGTCGGTCGAGGTGGTCATGACAATCGGATATTGCCGTCAGGCGAGCGGCGGCGACGGGTGACGCGCGCAAACGCTAGGGCCATACTGCGAGGGTTGCGCAAACTTCGCGCCGGGCGAGTGCCTTCTCGTCTGAAGCTGTATAAAAAGTGCATATTATGTTGAAGCCTATGCGCACACAACCCTTTTGATAAAGCGGGTTTCTGCCCCAAAAGCATTTGCTGGCTTTTGCCCGCCAACACGAGTTTTTCGCATGAGACTGACCGACTATACCGATTACGCCTTACGCGTAATGCTGTTTCTCTCCGTTCATCGCGAGGGGCTTTCGACGATCCAAGACATTTCGGACGCCTATGGGGTCTCGAAGAATCATTTGATGAAAGTCGTGCAGCAACTGGGTGAGCTCGGCTGGGTCGATACGGTCCGCGGACGCCACGGCGGCTTGAAATTAAACGAGCACTCTTTGAGTTTGACGATCGGACAAGTCGTGCGAGCCACGGAAACCGATTTTGCGCTCGTCGGATGTTTCGAGCGGGAAGGCAGCGAAGTTCGGCCATGCGTCATCGAGCCGCGGTGCCGGCTCAAGCAGGTTTTCCAGGCCGCGCACGACGCTTTTCTCGCCGAGCTCGACCGCCATACGCTCGGTGAACTCGTTGAGCCGGTGGCGGCGCCTCTTGCCGCGCTGCTAGGCTTGCGGACCGACCTCGCAGTCCCGCTGACAGGCCCCATCCGGCCCTCGGCCAGTGGCCCGCGCGACTGAAATGGCCCTTTCAGCGCACTGAGCAACATCGCGCTTGAAACCAACGCGCGGGGCCTCATCTTGGGGATAGTCCAAAATTGGAGGTCTCTTGATGAGGATCGACAAATTCACCACCAAGTTCCAGGAGGCGTTGGCCGACGCGCAGAGCCTTGCGGCGGGCCGCGGCCAGCAATACCTCGAGCCGGTCCATGTGCTTGCGGCTCTGATCGCTCAGGAGGACGGCTCGGCGCGGTCGCTGCTCTCGCGCGCGGGCGTTCACGTTCAGGCGCTGCAAACCGCGCTCAACGATGCCATTGCGCGCCTGCCGCAGGTACAGGGAACCGATGGCAACATTCAGGTGAGCCGGGAACTCGCCGGTCTCTTAAACCAGGCCGACAAGGAAGCGCAGCAGCTCAACGACACCTACATCGCGAGCGAAATGTTCCTGCTCGCCGTCGCCGACGATAAGGGCGAGGCGGGTCGCCTCGTGCGTCAGCACGGCTTGACGCGACGGGCGCTCGAGACCGCGATAGTCGCGGTGCGCGGCGGCGCGCAGGTGCACACAGCCGATGCGGAAAGCCAGCGCGAGGCGCTGAAAAAGTACACGATCGATCTGACCGAGCGGGCGCGTGCCGGCAAGCTCGACCCCGTGATCGGCCGCGACGACGAGATTCGCCGTGCGATCCAGATCCTGCAGCGGCGCACGAAAAACAATCCTGTTCTCATCGGAGAGCCGGGCGTCGGCAAGACGGCCATCGTCGAAGGTCTCGCGCAGCGGATTGTCAACGGCGAGGTGCCCGAGCCGCTCAAAAGCAA
>CAYPWK010000426.1:0-5214 GCA_964414365.1 uncultured Burkholderia sp. | reverse complement strand
CGGCGAGCCGGCTTGCCATCGTCATCGCCTCTTCCTGGTCGTGCGTGACCATGATGCAGGTCACGCCGACGCGATCGAGAATATTGACGAGCTCGATCTGCGTGCGCTGGCGGATTTGCTTGTCGAGGGCCGACATCGGCTCGTCCAGCAGAAGCAGCTTCGGCCGCTTGACGAGCGAACGCGCGAGCGCCACGCGCTGCTGCTGCCCGCCCGAGAGCTGATGCGGCTTGCGCTTGGCGAAACGCGTCATTTGGACGAGTTCCAGCGCCTCGTGGACGCGCTCCTTGAGCTCAGCCTTCGCCACGCCCTCCTGCTTCAGTCCGAACGCGACGTTCGCCTCGACCGTCATGTGCGGGAAGAGCGCGTAGGACTGGAACATCATGTTGACGGGGCGCCGGTACGGCGGCATGAGGGCCAGGTCCTCGCCGTCGATCAGGATCTTGCCCGACGTCACCGTCTCGAGCCCAGCCAGCATGCGCAGCAAAGTGGACTTGCCGCAGCCCGAGCTGCCGAGCAGCGCGAAAAGCTCACCCTTCGCCACCGATAAGTTGACGTTGCGAACGGCTACCGTCTCGCCGAACTTCTTGACCACGTCCACGATCTGGACGAAATTCTCGGCCGACGCCGAGCCTGTCGACGTGGGACGCGTGGCCGTTGCCGCCTGCCGGACCGACTGATCGCTCATGATCTGCTGCTTGACTCCATCATTTGACGTACAAAGCCCCCGGCTGGGTTCCGGGGGCTCATGAGTGCTGCCGACTTCGATGTCGGCGTTCGCCCGCTCCACCGCGTGCTATCGGCTACTTACCGACCGGTCTTGAATTCGGTCCAAAGCCGGGTCTGCAGCCGCTGGATGTCGACCGGCAGCGGCTTCAGCAGAAACAGCGTCTTGACGATGTTTTGCGGCGGATAGACGGCCGGATCCTTCGCGATGTCCGGCTTGACGTACTTCTTGGCCTCGGCATTCGCCGTCGGGTAGTAGACAGCGTCGGTGATCGCGGCGTTGACTTGCGGCGTCTCGATGTAGTTGATCCAATCGTGCGCGGCATCCTTATGCGCCGCATCCTTCGGGATCGCCATCACATCGAACCAGACAGGCGCCCCGCCCTTCGGGATGTAGTACTCGATGTTGTACGCCTTCTTTGCTTCCATTGCGCGGTGCTTGGCGATCACGACATCGCCGGACCAGCCATAGGTGAAGCAGATGTCGCCGCCCACCATGTCGTTGATGTAGCCCGACGAATTGAACTGCGTAATGTAGGGGCGGATCTTCTTCAGCATCGCGAGCGCGGCCTGATAGTCGGCCGGGTTCGTCGTGTACGGATCCTTGCCGATGTAATGGAGCGCCGCCGCGAACATCTGATCCGGCGCATCGAGCACAGAGACGCCGCAAGCTTTCAGCTTCGAGATGTTTTCAGGCTTGAAGAGAATGTCCCAGTTGTCGAGCGGAACCTTCCCGAGTATCTGCGTCACTTTGGTCACGTTGTAGCCGAGACCCGTCGTGCCCCATGCCCAGGGCACGACATACTTGTTGCCCGGATCCGCGCCCGCAACCAGCGACATCAGTTGGGGATCGAGATACTTGAGGTTCGGCAACTTGGCTTTGTCGAGAGGCGAGAAGATGCCGGCCTGGATCTGCTTGCCCGCGTAGTTGCTCGTCGGCACGACGATGTCATAGCCCGAGTTGCCCGTGAGTAGCTTGGCTTGCAGTGTGTCGTCGCTGTCGTAGTTGTCGTACTTGACCTGTATGCCCGTCTCTTTCGTGAAGTTGGGAATCGTGTCCTTGGCAATGTAGTCGGACCAGTTGTAGACGTTCAACTGCGTGTCCTTCGCCATCGCCCACGGCGCCGCCAACAGCGCAAGCGCCGCGAGCCCGCTCATTACCCGTGTTCCCATTCCTTTCTCCGATCCGCCGGCCGGCGCCGGCCGTCTGCCCGCTCCACACCGCAGCGCAACGCGCGCGGCTCCTTTGAAAACATCGAAACCTATCACCAATTTGGCCGGCGAACTCAAAAACGCCAGATACAACCAGCCCGGCTGTCGTAGAAACGGCACACCGGTCGACGTGCCGCCACCCCGCACCCTCAAATCGCGCGCAATTTTAGCCGGTTATGCGCCCGTGTCTAGCCGAAAAAATAGCTTTTTGCGGTTTCGCCTCGTTCGGCGAGCCGAAAATCGGCCGCAGCGGGCTTGGTGTGGACGGCCGGCGTGAGCCATCGATCCGACTCTGCACCAATCGAGGGCTCGCTGGGCCCTCGTCGATGCGAAGGGGCAGCCGGGTGCCGACGCGTGGATCGGTTAACATGACGAGTTCCATGCATCGTTCAGACCTATCAATGTCCTCCGACCTCCACGATCGCCCCGACAGTCCCTGCATCGGCGTTTGCTCCACGCTCTTCGACGATGTCTGTAAGGGCTGCGGAAGGACCGCAACCGAAGTGTCGAACTGGGTCTTCCTTTCGGACGACGAAAAGCGCGCTATATGGTCGCGGATCGAGCGTGAAGGCACGGCGATGCGGTTCAAGCACGACAAGCTCTGAAGGCGGCAAGCCGGGTCTTATCGGCCGCCTGGCTTCACGACCCTAAACTGCATCGATTTGTACTCGAGGTACTCTTCGAGGCCGTACTTGCCGTTCTCGCGCCCGTAACCGGACTGCTTGAAACCGCCGAACGGGGCTTCCATGTTCCAGGTGCCGCCGTTGATCTCGATTTGCCCCGTGCGCATGCGCTGCGCGACCTTCCGCGCGCGCTCATCGTCCCGGCCCCAGACGGCGCCCGAGAGGCCGTAGGGCGAGTCGTTCGCGATACGGACGGCCTCCTGCTCGTCTTCGTAGGTCAGGATCGAGAGCACGGGGCCGAAGATCTCCTCTTGCGCAATCGTGGCCTTCGGATGGACGCGGCCGAACACGGTCGGCTTAACGAAGAAACCTTTCGAAATGCCGTCAGGCATTCCCGGGCCGCCTGTAATGAGCTCGGCACCCTCGGCTACGCCGCGCTCGATGTAGCCGCGTACGCGCTTGAGCTGCGCCGCCGACGCAAGCGGGCCCAATCGCGTGCGCTCGTCGCGGGGATCGCCCGCCACATAGCTCTCGGCCGCGGCTTTGGCGAGCGTGCATGCTTCGTCGTATCGCGACTCCGGCACGAGCATCCGCGTGTGCGCGGAGCATGTTTGCCCCGAGTTCAGATAGCACGCCGCGACGGTGCTTTCGACCGCAGTCGGAAAATCGGCGTCGTCGAGGATCAGCGAGGCCGACTTCCCGCCAAGCTCCAGTGCGACGCGCTTGACCGTGGCCGCGGCCAGCTCGGCGACGCGCTTGCCTGCGCGCGTCGAGCCGGTGAACGAGACCATGTCGATGAACGGATGGCTCGCGACGATCTCGCCGACCACAGGGCCATAGCCGCTCACGATATTGAAGACGCCCGCGGGCAGCCCCGACTCCTCGATCGCCTCGGCGAGGATGAACGCGTTGAGAGGCGCAACCTCTGACGGTTTCAGGACGACGGTGCAGCCGGCCGCAAGCGCGGCGGCGACTTTCAACGTGATCTGATTGAGCGGATAGTTCCACGGCGTGATGGCCCCGACGACGCCGACGGGCTCTCGCACGATGAGCGAGTTGTCGACGCGCTCCTCAAACGCGAACTCGCGCGCGAGCCGGGCATAGGCTTTCCAGTTGTAGACGGCGGAGCCGACCTGTATGGCGCGAGTGAGCTTGATCGGCATGCCGACCTCGCCGCAGATCAGCTGCGCGAGCTCTTCCGTGCGTGCCTTGACGGCTTCGGCGATCTTCTGCAGGTATTCGGCGCGAGCAAGCGCAGGCGTGGCGGACCAGCCGTCGAAGGCCAGCTTGGCCGCTTCGATGGCGGCTTCGGCGTCGGCCGCCGTCCCCTCGGGAATGCGGCCAATCACCTCCTCCGTGGCGGAATCGATCACTTCGATGGTGCCGGTTCCGGCCGGCTCCAGCCACTTCCCGCCGATATAAAGACGCTCGTACGTTTTCATCGCGGCCCCACCTTTTGGGTTGGATCGGGCTATTGTACCCAGGGCGCCGCGATCGAGCCGATTGGCTATTGTCTATTGCAGGCCCTGACTGGCCAGGAAGTCCTCGTAATTGCCGCCGAAGTCTATGATCGTTCCGTCCGTGCGCACTTCGATGATCCGGTTCGCCAAACCGCTCACGAACTCGCGATCATGAGAGACGAAGATGAGCGTGCCGTCGTATTTGTCGAGCGCGATCTGCAGCGATTCGATCGATTCCATATCCATATGGTTCGTCGGCTCATCCATCAGCAGCACGTTGTGACGGCCGAGCATCAGCTTGCCCCAGATCATGCGGCCCTTCTCGCCGCCCGAAAGGACTTTCACCGACTTCTTGATGTCGTCGGCGTTGAAAAGCAGGCGCCCGAGTGTGCCGCGCACCATCTGATCGTCGTCGCCTTCCTTGCGGTACGCGTCGATCCAATCCGTCAGCGTCACGTCGTCGGGAAACTCCTCGTAGGTGTCCTGCGGCATGTAGCCGATGTTCGCATTCTCGGCCCATTTGATCGTCCCGGCATCGACGGCGACGTTGCCGAAGAGCGAGCGCAAGAGCGTCGTCTTGCCCGCGCCATTCTCGCCCACGATCGCGATCCGCTCGCCCGGCTGCACCGAGAGGCTCAGGTTCTCGAAGATCGTGCGGTCGTAGCGCTTCGTGATGCCTTCGGCCACAACAGCAATGTTATGGAGCTTCTTCTCATACTCGAAGCGGATGAACGGGTTCTGCCGCGACGACGGCTTGAACTCCTCGATCTTGATCTTATCGATTTGCTTCAGGCGGCTGGTAGCCTGCCGCGCCTTCGACTTGTTCGCCGAGAAGCGGCGCACGAAGTCCTGCAGATCGGCGATGCGCTCCTTGGCCTTTGCATTCGCCGCGGCCTGGCGCTCTCGCGCCTGCGTCGAGGCGAGCATGTAATCGTCGTAGTTGCCCGGATAGACCTTCAGCGTGCCGTAGTCCATGTCCGC
This sequence comes from uncultured Burkholderia sp., assembly GCA_964414365.1. Lineage (GTDB taxonomy): Bacteria > Pseudomonadota > Gammaproteobacteria > Burkholderiales > Burkholderiaceae > Trinickia. The sequence continues at coordinate 215 of CAYPWK010000426.1, read as the reverse complement.
CATGTGCGTGCAGACCTGGTTCAGGAAGTGACGATCGTGCGAGATGATGATCATCGTCGAGTTGTACTCGTTCAGCACGTTCTCGAGCCAGCGGATCGAATTGATGTCGAGATTGTTGGTCGGCTCGTCGAGCAGTAGCACGTCGGGGTTCGAGAACAGTGCCTGCGCGAGCAGCACACGCAACTTCCAGCCCGGCGCGATGTTGCTCATCGGGC
>CAYPWK010000425.1:0-5221 GCA_964414365.1 uncultured Burkholderia sp. | reverse complement strand
AGGGCTATGTATTTCGCGGCCTAAAGCCCGTGAACTGGTGCTTCGACTGCGGCTCGGCGCTCGCCGAAGCGGAAGTCGAGTACAAGGATCGCACCGATCCCTCCGTCGACGTGCTGTTTCCGTTCGCCGAGCCCGAGAAAGCAGCTCGCGCGTTCGGTCTCGAAGCGCTGTCGCGCCCCGAGGGCGGCATCGTCATCTGGACCACGACGCCGTGGACGCTCCCGGCCAACCAGGCGCTCAATGTCCATCCCGAAGTCGTCTATGCACTTGTCGACACGCCGCGCGGCATGCTGATAGTCGCTGAAGAGCGCGTCGAGGCATGCCTCGTCGAATTCGGCTTGACGGGCCACACCGTCGCCACGGCGCCAGGGGCAAAGCTTGAGGGGCTGCGGTTTCATCATCCGCTCGCCTCGGCCCATCCCGGCTACAAGCGCACGTCGCCCATCTACCTCGGCGAGTACGTCACGACCGATACGGGCACGGGCATTGTCCACTCGTCGCCGGCCTACGGCGTCGAAGACTTCGAATCATGCAAGGCTCACGGGCTCGCCGATTCGGACATCATCAACCCGGTCATGGGCGACGGCCGCTACATCGAATCGCTGCCGCTCTTCGGCGGGCTGCCGATCTGGACGGCCAACGCGAAGATCGTCGAAGCGCTCGATGCCGCCGGCACGCTGCTTAACAAGGAAAAGTACACGCACAGCTACATGCACTGCTGGCGCCACAAGACGCCGATCATCTACCGCGCGACGTCGCAGTGGTTCGCCGGCATGGATGTCACCCCGAAAGATGGCGGACCAACGCTGCGCGAAACGGCGCTCGCCGGTGTCGAGGCCACCGCGTTCTATCCCTCGTGGGGCAAGCAGCGCCTTCACAGCATGATCGCGCACCGCCCGGACTGGACGCTCTCGCGGCAGCGTCAATGGGGCGTGCCGATGGCGTTCTTCGTGCACAAGGAAACCGGCGAGCTCCATCCGCGCACGATCGAGCTGCTCGAAGCCGTGGCCGAGCGCGTCGAAAAGCACGGCATCGAGGCATGGCAAACGCTCGATCCGCGCGAGCTCATCGGCGACGACGCGAACATGTACGAAAAGAACCGCGATACGCTCGACGTCTGGTTCGACTCCGGCACGACGCACTGGCACGTGCTGCGTGGCTCCCACCCAGCCGTTTCCGAGTTCCCGGCCGACCTTTACCTCGAAGGCTCCGACCAGCACCGCGGCTGGTTCCACTCGTCGCTGTTGACCGCCTCGATGCTCGACGGTCGCGCGCCCTACAAGGCGCTGCTGACGCACGGCTTCACCGTCGACGGCGAAGGTCGCAAGATGAGCAAGTCGCTCGGCAACGGCATCGATCCGCACGACGTGGCGAACCGGCTCGGCGCCGAAATCATCCGCCTCTGGATCGCGTCGACCGACTACTCGGGCGAGCTCGCGATCTCCGAGGAAATCCTGAAGCGCGTGACTGAAAGCTATCGCCGTATCCGCAATACGCTGCGATTCCTGCTGGCGAACTTGTCCGATTTCGACTTCGCGAAGGATGCACGCCCGGTCGACCAATGGCTCGAAATCGATCGCTACGCGGTGGCGCTCGCGGCCGAGCTGCAGCGTGACATCCTTGCGCACTACGACAGGTTCGAGTTCCACCCTGTCGTCGCGAAGCTGATGACGTTCTGCTCGGAAGATCTCGGCGGCTTCTATCTCGATGTGCTCAAGGACCGGCTCTACACGTGCGCGCCCGACTCGAACGCACGCCGCGCGGCGCAGACGGCCATCTACCACATCGCGCAAGGACTGCTGCGAATCATGGCGCCATTCCTTTCGTTTACGGCGGAGGAAGCGTGGCAGGTGTTCCAGCCCGGCAGCGACACGATCTTTACGGAGATGTACTACCGCTACCCCGAAGTCCCTGGCGGCGACGCACTCCGTGAGAAGTGGGCGCTTTTGCGCACGGTCCGAGGCAATGTAACGAAGGCACTCGAGGAGGCCCGCGTCGCTAACTTGATCGGCTCGTCGCTGCAGGCAGAGGTCGAGATCCGCGCAACAGGCGAAGCCTATGACGCGCTCGCCAGCCTCGAAGACGATCTCAAGTTCGTGCTCATCACGTCGGCGGCGACGGTCGCGAAGGTCGATTCGGAGGCCGACGAAGGCGTCGAGGTCATTGCGTCGAAGTACTTGAAATGCGAACGATGCTGGCACTACCGGGCCGACGTCGGCGCCGACGCCGAGCATCCGACGCTATGCGGGCGCTGCGTCAGCAATCTCTTCGGCGAGGGTGAAACGAGGAGCGCGGCATAATGGCGAAGACCCGTTCGATGCAGGCGAGCGGCACGCTCGCACCGTGGCTCGGCATCGCGCTCATCGTCATCTTGTGCGATCAGCTGACGAAGATCGCCGTCACGAAGGTGCTCGACTATGCGACACCCTACCCGTTCACGCCGTTCTTCAACCTGTTCCTTGTGTTCAATCGGGGCGCCGCATTCAGCTTCCTCGCCGCGGCGGGCGGCTGGCAGCGCTGGGCCTTTACCGCGCTTGGCGTCGTCGCCGCGCTCGTCATCGTGTACCTGCTGAAGCGCCACGGCAACCAGCGGCTCTTTTGCACGTCTCTGTCGCTGATCATGGGAGGGGCGCTCGGCAACGTCATCGATCGGCTCATGCATAGCCACGTGATCGACTTTCTCGACTTTCACGTCGGCCGTTGGCATTGGCCCGCCTTCAACCTGGCCGATAGCGCGATCGTAATCGGCGCAATATTGCTCGTCCTGGACGAGCTGCGGCGCGTGGGCGGCTCTCGCTGAGCGCAGGACGTCCCCTTCTTGGGGCCGATGCACGCATTCGGAGACAACGTTGGCAATCGCAGAACTCGCTGGAAAGCACCTCGTACTGGGCATGACGGGCGGCATCGCCTGTTACAAGATCGCCGAGCTGACGCGCCTTCTGACGAAAGCCGGCGCGACCGTGCAAATCGCAATGACGGATGCGGCGACGCAGTTCATCACGCCCGTCACGATGCAAGCGCTGTCGGGCCGGCCTGTCTTCACTAGCCAGTGGGACGAGCGCGTCGACAACAACATGGCGCATATCGATCTGTCGCGTGAGGCCGACGCGATCGTGATCGCCCCGGCGTCGGCGGACTTTCTCGCCAAGCTCGCGCACGGCATGGCGAACGACCTGCTCTCGACGCTGTGCCTCGCGCGCGATTGCCCGCTGCTCGTCGTTCCGGCGATGAACCGCCAGATGTGGGCGAATCCGGCGACGCAGCGCAATGTGGCGCAGTTGCGCGCCGACGGCGTACTCGTGCTCGGCCCGGATTCAGGCTCGCAAGCGTGCGGGGAAGTCGGCGATGGCCGCATGCTCGAACCCGAAGCCACTTACGAGGCGATGGTTTCGTTTTTTCAGCCGAAGATTATGGCCGGCCGGCGCGTCCTGATCACGGCGGGCCCAACGTTCGAACCGATTGATCCCGTGCGGGGCATCACGAACCGCTCGAGCGGCAAAATGGGCTTCGCCATTGCCCGCGCGGCGCAACAGGCCGGCGCCACTGTCCGGCTCGTCGCGGGCCCGGTTGCGCTGCCGACACCTTGGGGTGTCGTCCGCGACGACGTGGAAACAGCTCAGCAAATGTACGATGCCGTCCTGCAGACGGCGGCCGATTGCGATGTCTTCATCTCGGTGGCTGCCGTGGCCGACTGGCGCGTCGACGAGGCAAGCGCCGACAAGATCAAGAAAACGGCCGATCACCGCGTGCCGAGCATCGCTTTCGTCGAGAATCCCGACATCCTCGCGACGGTCGCGCGATTGCCCAACGCCCCGTATTGCGTCGGTTTCGCGGCCGAAAGCGGCGACCTGGAGACGCATGGCCAGGAAAAGCGCGTGCGCAAGAACGTGCCGCTCATCGTCGGCAATCTCGGACCGAAGACGTTTGGACGCGACGACAACGAAGTCGTTCTGTTCGATGCCGACGGGGTTACGCGGCTGCCCCGCATGGACAAGGACGCGCTCGCGACCGCGCTCGTGCGCGAAATCGCGCGCCGCTTGCCCGACGCGAGCCTGATTTCATGACGGCTAGTCCCGCGTCCGAATTCCGGTGCTAAGCCGCACGCGCTTGATGCGCGATCTGTCCTCTTGACCTTCTTTCCCGTCTCGAAACAACACACCGAATGAAACTCGACCTGAAGATCCTCGATGCACGGATGCGCGACTATCTGCCCGCTTACGCGACGCCGGGCAGCGCCGGCCTGGATTTGCGGGCCTGCCTCGATACGCCGGTTACGATCGAGCCTGGCGAGACGCGGCTCGTGCCAACGGGCCTGGCCATTCACGTCGGCGATCCGGGTTTCGCCGCACTGATCCTGCCCCGCTCGGGGCTTGGCCACAAGCATGGGATCGTGCTCGGCAATCTCGTCGGCCTCATTGACTCAGACTATCAAGGCGAGCTGATGATTTCGACGTGGAACCGCGGCCAGACTACGTTCACGCTCAACCCGATGGAGCGTCTCGCGCAGCTCGTCATCGTGCCGGTCGTGCAGGCGCAGTTCAACATCGTCGACGAGTTCCCGGAAAGCGAGCGCGGCGCAGGCGGGTTCGGCAGCACGGGCAAGCACTGAGCGCGCGAGCGCCGCATGCCCTGACGCGGCGGCCGATAAAAAACGGCGCGGGAAAAAAATCCCGCGCCGTTTTTACGTGGCCAGAGCGATCGATACGCCGTCGCGCTTATTCGACCTCGACCGTTTCCGGACTCGGATTGCGAGGCGCCGCGTTCTCGTCGAACGTCAGCTCCACCTTGCCGGCTTCGTCGATGTCGACCGTGACGCGCCCACCGCTCATCAGCTTGCCGAACAGCAGCTCGTCGGCCAGCGCACGCCGGATCGTATCCTGGATCAGCCGCTGCATCGGCCGTGCACCCATGAGCGGATCGAAGCCGTTCTTCGCGAGATGGTGCCGCAGCGCATCCGTGAAGATCGCGTCGACCTTCTTCTCGTGCAGTTGGTCTTCGAGCTGCATAAGGAACTTGTCGACGACGCGCATGATGATTTCTTCATCGAGCGCGCGGAAGCTGATGGTCGCATCGAGCCGGTTACGGAACTCGGGCGTGAACATCCGCTTGATATCGGCCATTTCGTCGCCCGTTTCGCGGCGCGTCGTAAAGCCGATCGTGCCCTTTTGCATCGATTCGGCGCCCGCGTTCGTCGTCATGATGATGATGACGTTGCGGAAAT
>CAYPWK010000424.1:0-5227 GCA_964414365.1 uncultured Burkholderia sp. | reverse complement strand
TAAGACGAAAAATCGCATTTTTCGTCTTAAGCACGGGTTTGAATTTTCGAATCTTGGTTTTGGCGTTTGGCGTTTGGGGGCCACCGGACGAATTGGCCGTAACCGATGAAATGCCCCAGCCGCCCCCGTAGGTGACGAATTGGCGCGGGGGTTGATCTTTCAGGAACCATCGCCCGATAAATGCCGAGGGACATTAAATAAGGCCGACCAAAGGTCCCGTTTTGCGCGACAGCTTGCTTTCGTGCACTGACTGTTCGAGTTTAAAACACTCGTCATTTTGATGACCTCACTTTACCCCAGCACGGCCGGCCCGCGCACGTGCAAGAACCCCAGTAACGCAGCCAGCTTCTGGTCCAGCTCGACGCCAACGGCGGCAATCGCCGCGTTATCGAAACTGGAGAACGCGGTGCTGGGCTGGTCGATGACGAAGTGCGCGCTTCCATCGTCAGCTTCGTAGAGCAGCGTTCGCAGTGGCGCATAGAGCATCACGCCGGCGGCGTGTTTCAACATCCGTTCTGCGATTGTGTGGTTACCCATGAGATACTGAGTGCTTCCTTGCGTGTGCCCCGCGAGGCTCATCAGGGAAGAGTTATCCATTCTCCAGTACAGAAAGAATCCATGGGGCGCAGACGACGCTGCATCAGCGACGACGTCGTTCCACGAAACGCGTCGTCGCACGAAGTCGGCGCCTCGCTTAGCGTCATATGTGGGCACCGCTGCCTCGTACCGCTGTCGGAATTGAACGAACAACTGTCGCGTCGGGATCGTCAGACGCGTCACTTCGTGCGCGAAGTATTTGGTTTCGCTGTTTTCCATCTAGAGCCTCGCCATGGCGTTACAATCGCGTGGTGCGGCGACGTTGTTCGCGCGCGCCGTAGCTTCTTGCCGGGAGAATCACGCTATCGGCGGCGACGTATGAGTTGTGCGATTTCCCTCGCGCTGCTTCATCACACAAGTTGTGCGCGCCGCGCGGGTTAACCATCCGGGTCGCCCGATGGTATTCGCGAGGGCGGCACTTCCCGATCTACTTTCAACCTGTGACTGTTCAGTCGAATCGGGCGCCCTCACCTAGGCGCCAACTCATTCACATCCGACTGAACAGACACCACAGTTGCTAGTGCCGCGTCGCCAAGGATCCGATAGCCGACGATTTCACACGGCAGCCGGAAGTGGCGCGGAGACGGCAGCCTCTTCGATAAGCTTGGCTGTTTCCTTCGGATGAGACATGTAAGCGACATGACTGGCGTTGACTTCGATCGTCGTAGCCTTGGCGCGCTTCGCCATCATGCGCTCCTGATCCGGATTAATCGACCGGTCCTGAGTTGCCACCATGTACCACGTGGGCTTGCTCTTCCACGCGGGCGACGTGACCTGGTGAGTGAACGCCTCGGTGGAGATCGGCACCTGCGATATAGCCATGAACGCCGCCTTATCCGCCGGAATATCCGCAGCGAAGTCGGCCGGGAAGTGCTCCTGTTCTATCCACCAGTTGCCGTCACTGTCCGGCTTGAACGCCTTCGAGGCTTGCGGTACCGCTTGCTCGATAGAGGCGCAGCTTTCCCCTGTGTCCAGAGCGAATGCGGCAATATACACAAGCGCCGCAACTTTTGGATGATTGCCGGCCTCGGTGATGATAGACCCACCATAACTGTGGCCGACGAGAACCACCGCCCCGTCCATGGCGTCGATGGCCGCCTTCGTGAACTTGACATCCTCGGCGTAGGAGGTCTCGGGGGGCTGAGGCACCGACACTTTGTATCCATCATTCATGAGGATCTTAGCGACGGCTTCCCAACCGGAGCCGTCGGCGAAAGCTCCGTGTACCAAGACCACGTTCTTAAGATGCTGATTCAAGACTGTTCTCCTTTGCAGTAAGGTCCGCTAGGACACCTACGCTACGGCAGTGCTTCCGCGACGTGCTGCTCTGAGTCGCCGCCGTCGACGTGGGCAAGTTTCCGCCGCCGTTTCGCCGGGCCGGGAAACCATTGTCCTTGTAGGGCTATTATCTAAGCACGGCTTGGTCTGACGACGAATCCTCCCGACAGAGCAAATGCAGTACATTCGTGGCTGCCGGCACTGCACTGCGCGTCATTAGTTTGGGTGAGGCGCTCATCCGTTCCGGCGCAGGCTGCGCCCAGCAGGCTCGTACCGCTTGTCGAATCGAACACTAGCTCCTCAGGAATACCCCGAGACTAAAGCTCACCAGCGTCGGATGTTTGTGTGAAGACGATAACACCCGCGTCACCCCTACGCGGTCGCGACGTCGAGCTCGATCGCGCGCGCGAAACGCTGCGTCGTGTGAAGCACAGCGGTCAAGGAGCGGTGATCGTCGTTTCGGGCGAGCCGGGAATCGGCAAGACCGCGCTGTTATATCGGATCGTCGAAGAAGCCAAGGGGATGGGCTTTGCGATCGGACAGTCCAAAGCTGAAGAAGTCGGACAGATCTCTCCGCTTGCGCCAATGCTTGCAGCGCTGCGATCGGGACCGACACCCCTTCTCTCTCGCGGCGCCTTCGCGGAGCTTGCATCGCTCGATGATCAACCTGTTTGGTTGGTCGACCGTATCGCCGAAATGCTCGAAGAACACGCGACGCGCTCTCCGCTGCTCGTCGCTCTTGATGATGTCCAGTGGGTCGACAGCCTCACAGCCTTTGCGCTGCGATTCGTGCCAGTGCGCATTGCCGGCTCACCCGTGGTCTGGCTCGTTGCGACACGCGCGCAAAATGCCGTGGTAAGCGAGTTGATCGCTGCCGCTGCGCGCGATCTGGCGGTGGAGAGTATTCATCTCGGACCGTTGACCAAAGACGCAATCGACCGGCTGGCACGGGATCGCCTCGGCGCAAACGTGGATGATCACGTTCTCTCGCTGCTTGGGGACGCGGATGGCAACCCGTTCTTGGCGGTGGAGCTACTCGATGGATTCGCGGCCAACGAGAAAGATGCGAACGACAGGTTGCCAAGTGCGTTCGTCGCCGGCATGGCCGCCAGACTGGCCACTCTTGCAAGCGAGGCGCAACAGTTGTTGCGCGTTGGCGCCGTGTTGGGTCACGCCTTTTCAATAGAAGATGCAGCGGCCTTGATCGACGATCTGCCGTCAACGGCATTGCTGCCCCTCGTCGAATTGGCTGTCCGCGCAGGCGTGCTCGATGACGATGGCCAGCGACTATTCTTCAAGCACGACCTCTTTCGACAAGCCGTGTACGAAGATATTCCGCGATCCGTTCGCAAGGCACTGCATCGCGCTGCCGCAGCAAGGCTGCTCGAGAGCGGGCGTGGCGTGCTCGATGCCGCTCCTCATGTCCTGGTGTACGCTGCTTTGGGAGATCACGAGGCCGTAGACATCTTGCGGCGCGCAGCGGCATTCGTCGTATCGATGATGCCCGTGGCGGCGGCCCAGTTGATCGAGCGTGCTTTCGAGTTGATCTCTCCCGCGGATCCGTCGTGGCCCGACGTGGGCCGAGAAGCGGTGAACATTCTGACGCGCGCGCGACGGACCAGCGCGGCGGTCGCCATAGCCGACAAGCTCCTGGCGACGAGTCTGTCCAACGAAGATGCTGCGCGAATCCAAGCTGAGGCCGCTCAGGCGCTATGGGAAGCAGGGCTCCTTACGCAGATGGGTCAGCGCATCGGGTCGGCGCTGACGCTCGACGGCATATCCGCCCGGAGCCGCGCGAATCTGCTCGCGCTCCAAGCGCTCGTGCTTTCACGTCTTGCGAACGCCGAAGTAGCGGATGCTGCGGGCAGGGCTGCACTCGAAATGAGCGCGCGAGTGGGCGACGCTGATGCGCAGGCAGCCGCGCTGCGGGCCCTCGGCGAAACGGCGCGCAACGACGGCCGCAATAACGACGCGCTCGATCACTTCGTCCAATTGCGTGCGCTGCCGGCCAAAGCGCGTTTTGGTGATGAGATCCTTTCGCTGCAACTTGTCGATCGGTTCGATGCAAGTCGCGAACTGCTCGCTACTTCCGCTATGGAGTTACGAACAGATCCATCGCGCGTGCCCGATGTTACATTCGCGCAGATGTGGCAAGACTATAGCCTCGGGCTGCTCGACGATACAGAGGCTGACGCCAAGACGATCATGGCGATTAGCGATCACTTCAGAGATCACACCTACTGCCAAGAGGCTTGTTTAATGCTCAGCCGCATTGCACAGTTGCGCGGCGACGTGCAAACCGCTCGCACGTACCTCGCGCAAACAGAAGAGCAGCATCGAGGCAATGAGAATCTCGCGACGATGGCGGTTTTCATGCGGGCATGGTTGGAAGGAAGCGACGGAGATATCAACATCGCGCTCGAGGCCGCGCGCCAGATCCTCGAGGCGCACTCCACGCTTCATCACCGCTGGCGCTGGCAACCGGGTTGGATCATTGCAGCTGGCGGTATCGCCGCCAAAGGTGGTGATCGCCGCCTAGCCGAGAACGCCGCCGCTTTGGCGTTATCGCTCTCCGAACGGAATCCCAACATCACCACCATCGCCGGCGCGGCTGCGCAGACTGCTGGCCTTGCGACCGGCGATCTCGAATTGTTGCGCCGCGCAGTCGAGCTCATGCGCGCGAGTCCCAGGCCGCTTCTGCGCGGCGGTGCTGCAGCCGATTATGGGTCAGCGTTGCTCAAAGCTGGCGAACGAATCGGCGGTGTGGCGGCGCTCGATAGCGCGTGGGAAATTTTCCACAGGCTTGGCGCGAATGGCGAAGCGCACCGAGTCCAGCGGTTGCTCCAAGCTGCTGGGATTCGCCGACGTCGCTGGGCAGCCGCGCCGCATCGGCCCTCGGTTGGCTGGGCTGCACTCACGGAAACCGAGAAACGCGTCGCCCGTCTCATAGCCGAAGGTCACTCGAATCGATCCGCGGCCGCGCAACTGGTCCTCTCGCCAAACACCGTGGCGACGCACATGCGATCGATTTTTGGGAAATTGGCTGTCAACTCGCGTCTTCAGCTGGTTCGTGCTGCCTTGCTGGAAGCTCAAAACGACGTCAAGACGCCAACCGATCTAGACTCCGTATGACTACCACCAACGAAGACATCGCTACGATTCAGTTTGTGGTAGGATGCGCAAAGAATGATTCGAGGTATCGAGCGCGTCGACGGCAACACTGAACCAAGAATTCGGTAAGAAATCGAATTCTTGTGTTACAGCAAAATTCTGAAATTCTGGTGTTCTAGCGAGTTTGTGTTCTAGCGAGTTTGTGTTCTAGCGAGTTTGTGTTCTAGCGAGTTTGTGTTCT
>CAYPWK010000423.1:1591-5233 GCA_964414365.1 uncultured Burkholderia sp. | reverse complement strand
ATTCCATCGACGAAGGCGACGAACGCCTCGAGCGGCATCGGTTCGCCGAGCGGGCGCTCGCCGCCGCCGGTCTTGTCGACCAGACGAAACCGTCCGCCGGGCAAGCTGAGTGCCGTATAGCCGGAGTTGCCGCTGCGTGCTTTCAGGCGCTCGACGGCGGAGATGGCTCGGGTGCCGCGCATGATGTCCTTCCGATCTCGAAGATGTAAGCGAAAAACGATCACTTTACCAAGTACGCCGGATACGAGTACGCTGCCCCGCTCGCGGGCAGGCCAGGGCGACGGACATCGGAGCGCCAACCAAGGCACAATGCCGATTGGGTGCGCGCGTCCTCCAGCGCCGCCTGCTGCCTCGTTCGGTTGATCAGTCAGGAATGTCTTCCGTGGATGCTTTTCCCTCGCCGGCCACCGGCGATCACGCGTGCCGCGCGGGCTGTGGCGCCTGTTGCATCGCGCCATCGATTTCGAGCCCGATTCCGGGTATGCCGAACGGCAAGCCTGCCGGCGTGCGCTGCGTGCAGCTCGACGACGACTATCGATGCAGGATTTTCGGCCAGCCCGAGCGACCGGCTTGCTGCAGCGGCTTGCAGCCGCATCCGCAAATGTGCGGCACCTCGCGCGGCGAAGCGCTCGCGTGGCTCACGGAGCTCGAAGTGCTCACGCGGCCCACGCCCGCCCGCCCGTAAGATAGACGGTCCGCCTGCCGTCGGTCGTCGTCCCAGGGCAACATCGACCGACGTGCCCAGGGGCCGGCCCTGTCCCGCCGCAGGTCACTCATTTTTGAAGCAAGGAGATTACGCATGACGCATGCCGCCGCGCCGTACCGGCGCCGGTTCCTTCGAATGATGCTAGGCGTCGGTGTCGTGGCGGCCCTGGCCGCGCCGTTCGCTGCGTGTGCTAGCCGCACGTTCCCGTTCATCCCCGATCACTACACGTTCTCGCAGCGGCAAGTCCAGGAAGCGGTCTCGCGCAAATTTCCCTATCGGCATTCGGTGTCGCAGCTTTTCGACGTGGCTTTGACCCACCCCATCGTCGGCTTCGAGCCGCAGGACAATCGAGTGACCGTGCACCTCGATGCCCATGTCGCGAGCCCATTCCTGCAGCAGCCGGTCGACGGCGCATTCACGCTTTCGAGCGGGCTCGAGTACGACAGCGCCAACCGGGCCGTCGTGCTGCGTTCGCCGAGCGTCGAGCACGTGGACGTCCAAGGCGAGGCGAGAGCTTACCGGCAGCAAATTGAAGCGGCGGGTGCGCTCGTCGCCGCCCAGTGGCTTGACGGCTATCCGATCTACACGTTCAAGCCGGAGGAATTGCAATTCGCCGGCGTCAACTACGAACCGGGTACAATCACAATCCTTTCAAATGGCATACGCGTGGAAATCGTCGAAAGGTGACCGCGCTGGACTCTCTTAAAAAGGGGGCGTGAATGGATTGGGCGTTGATCGGCAAGGCACTGATTCTTGGCATCGTCGAAGGCGTGACGGAGTTCTTGCCCATCTCCAGCACGGGGCATTTGATTGTTGCGAGTCGCCTGCTCGGGTTCGAAAGCGACGGCGCAAAGAGCTTCGAGGTTGTCATCCAGTTCGGCGCCATCCTTGCCGTCTGCTGGGAGTACCGGCGGCGCATCGGCGGCGTCGTTGCGGGGCTGCCCACGAGTGCCCATGCTCGCCGCTTCGCGATCAACGTCATCATCGCAACCGTGCCGGCCGTCGCGCTCGGTCTTATTTTTGGCGCGCGGATCAAGGCACTGCTGTTCGAGCCGGTGCCCGTCGCTTTGGCGCTCGTGATCGGCGGCTTCGTCATTCTTTGGGCGCAGGCGCGCGAGCGCACGCAAAGCGCCGCAGCGCGTATCGGCTCACTCGATCAATTGGGCCCACTGGACGCGCTGAAAGTTGGCTTCGCGCAGTGCTGCGCGCTGATCCCGGGCGTCTCGCGCTCGGGATCCACGATCATCGGAGCGATGCTGCTCGGCGTCGAGCGGCGCGTGGCTACCGAATTTTCGTTTTTTCTGGCCATCCCCGTGATCGTCGGTGCGTCCTGCTACGAGATCGTCAAGAACGGCCATGGCGCGATTGCCGGCTCGGCCGGCATATTCACCATCGGGACGGCCGCCGCTTTTGTCAGCGCTTTTGCCTGCGTGCGCTGGCTGTTGCGGTACCTCGCCACTCACGATTTCACGGTGTTTGCCTGGTACCGGATCGTGTTCGGCATGCTGGTGCTTGTCGTCGGCTACGGTTACGGCTGCGAACTTCGCTGGGCTGACTAGTTGTTCAGGCGCGTTCAGTTGTCGCGTCGTCTGAACACGAGATCCCACACGCCGTGGCCGAGCCGTAGCCCGCGTCGTTCGAATTTCGTCACCGGGCGATAGTCAGGCCGCGGCGCATAGTCATGCGCTGTGTTCTCCAGCGTCGGCTCCGCGCTCAATACTTCCAGCATCTGCTCGGCATAGTTCTGCCAATCGGTTGCGCAATGCAGATAGGCGCCCGGTCTCATCCGCGAGGCGAGCAAGGCCACGAACGGCGGCTGAATGAGCCGGCGCTTGTGATGCCTTGCCTTATGCCACGGGTCGGGGAAAAAGACGTGCACGCCATCGAGCGTGTGCTCGCCGATCATCCGCTCGACGACTTCAACCGCATCGTGTTGGACGATGCGAATGTTCGATAGCTCGTTCTCGTCGATCAGCTTGAGCAAGGCCCCGACACCGGGCTCGTGCACTTCTACGCCGATGAAATCATCTCCCGCGCGTTGTGCGGCGATCTCGGCCGTCGTCGCACCCATCCCGAAGCCAATTTCCAGAATGCGCGGCGCACGCCGCCCGAAAACGACGTCCCAATCTACAGGGGTTGCCGAGTAAGGCAGGACAAAGCGGGGGCCGAGTTCGTCGAGCGCGCGGCGCTGTCCTGTCGATACGCGGCCAGCGCGCGTGACGAAGCTGCGTATGCGGCGCAGGTGCGGCGTTTCTTGCTCACCGGAGAGAGCCGGCTGACCAGAAAGCGTATCGGGCGTTGTATTTCCCTGCGCCGAAGCGTCGGCGGCGGGGCGGGGCGTGCCTGACGGCAGCCCCGCTTGTTTGGGATCGTGAGTCATCGTAATGAAAGCTGGTCGAGGCACGTGCCGGCTCGGCGGGCCCGTTGCGCGAGGTGGGCGAGATTGTAGACGAGAGCGGGTGGTGGCGGAACCTGTATCGGCAAGCAAGGCGGGGCGGCCGCCGGGAAATCAATCAGAGACGATTATGCGGACCAGCGTTGGATATTCCATGTCGAACTCTCTCGTTCGACCGACCCGTACGTCTAGTAGCAATCGCTCGATTGTCCTGAGCATCTGCTCAATACGGGCTGCTTCGTTCGGGGACGACTCGCTGAGCTGGTCGGCGAGCGCCCGGCGCGCGTCCACAAGCAGCGCGACCGCACTCTTGCGGGACAGGAAATGGCGTTCCATTGCCAAGCGGTCAACGACAAAAAGCGCAAAGAGGCTGAATTGTCGCGCGAAACGTGCGATCGCGCATCGACACGCGCAAGCAATCTGTGGCGGAAAGATGCGCGGCAATGGCCGCAGCGTGCACCGATGAATTCTTAATATCTGTCCAACGAAATAACGTCCGTCGCCACTGGCGCAGGCCGGGCGCAGTCGGGCGATGGGAGGC
>CAYPWK010000423.1:0-1491 GCA_964414365.1 uncultured Burkholderia sp. | reverse complement strand
CACAACGACCTGGCTCGTACCGGACAGATGCTCGCAGAAACGACGCTCACGCCGTCGAACGTGAATGTTGCGACGTTCGGCAAAGTGGCCTTCCTGCCGGCCGACGGCAAGGTGGACGGGCAACCGCTTTTCGTCACGCAACTGTCGATTGGCGGCTCCATACATAACGTCGTCTATGTCGTCACAGAGCACAACAGTGTCTATGCGTACGACGCGAATACGTTCGCGCTGCTTTGGCAGGATTCGCTCATGGGCGCTGGCGAGACGCCTAGCGACAATCGTAGCTGCCAGGACATCACGCCTGAGATCGGGATCACCTCGACACCGGTCATTGACCGCAATCGAGGTACGAACGGCGTCATCTACGTGGTTGCGATGACGAAGGACAGTAACGGCGGCTATCACCATCGGCTGCATGCGCTCGATCTCGCGACGGGCGCCGAGACGCTGGGCGGGCCGACGGAAATCACGGCGAGCGCGCCCGGCGGTGGGACGGCCAGCGTCAACGGCGTCATTACTTTCGATCCTTCGCTGCAGACGGAGCGTGCAGCGCTCACGCTCGTCGGCGGGAACATCTATATGGGATGGACCTCGCATTGCATGCAAGGCAATTATCACGGCTGGATCATGACCTATAACGCGGCCACGCTTGCGCAGACGGGCGCGATGCTCGTCACGCCAAACGGTAGTGCGGGTTCGGTGTGGATGGCCGGTTCGGGCATGGCCTCCGACGGCGCATCCGTCTACGTGCCGGACGGCAATGGGAGCTTCGATACGACGCTGAACGCTCAGGGTATGCCGGTCAATGGCGATTTCGGCAACACGCTGATGAAACTGCCCGTTGGCACGGTGACGGTGAGCGACTACTTCACGATGACCAATACCGTCCTCGAGTCCAATACTGACGACGATCTAGGTTCCGGCGGCACGATGCTGCTGCCGGATCAGACGACGGCAGCCGGCGCAGTCAAGCATCTCGCGGTGACGGCGGGGAAGAATAATAGCATTTATGTCCTCGATCGCGATTCGTTGGGCAAGTGGAATGCGACCACCGACAACATTTGGCAGGAGCTTGCACCGGGTACGCTCGCGGGCGGCATTTGGGGTTCGCCGGCGTATTACAACGGCGTGGTCTATTACGGCGGCCTCAACGACAACTTGAAAGCGTTACCGGTCACGAACGCGTTTCTTGCGACGACGGCCTCATCGAAGAGCCCGACGACGTTTCCCTACCCCGGCACGACGCCGGCCATCTCGGCCAACGGCTCGACGAATGGCATCGTATGGGCGGCGGAGAACGGAACGACAGGGGCGCTGCATGCCTATGACGCGTCGAATCTCGCGAACGAGCTCTACAACAGCAACCAGGCCGGCGCGCGCGATCAGTGGGGC
This sequence comes from uncultured Burkholderia sp., assembly GCA_964414365.1. Classification (GTDB taxonomy): domain Bacteria; phylum Pseudomonadota; class Gammaproteobacteria; order Burkholderiales; family Burkholderiaceae; genus Trinickia. Next base: position 99 of record CAYPWK010000423.1, on the reverse strand, counting down.
CCCGGCAACAAGTTCATCACGCCGATGATCGCGCTGGGACGCGTTTATGTGGGCGCGACGAACGGCGTGGCGGTGTTTGGGTTACTGCATTGAGGGAGG
>CAYPWK010000422.1:0-5271 GCA_964414365.1 uncultured Burkholderia sp. | reverse complement strand
CGATCATGTCGATCGAGCCCGAGCGCACGAGCGCATCGGCGATTTCGAGCGCCTGCTCCCCCGTATCGGGCTGAGAAACGAGCAAATCGTTCACGTTCACGCCAAGCTTGGCCGCATATTGGATATCGAGCGCATGCTCGGCATCGATAAACGCCGCCGTGCCGCCGAGTTTCTGCATTTCGGCGATGACCTGCAGCGTCAGCGTAGTCTTACCTGACGATTCCGGACCGTAGATCTCGACCACGCGCCCGCGCGGCAGGCCGCCCACGCCGAGCGCGATATCGAGGCCGAGAGAGCCCGTCGAGACTACCTGAATATCCTCGGCCACCTCACCGTCGCCGAGCCGCATGACCGACCCCTTGCCGAACTGCTTTTCGATCTGCGCGAGCGCGGCGGCGAGCGCCTTGCTCTTTTCCGCGGTCAGTCCAGCCGGGCCTTTCTTGCTTTCTTCCATGAATCGTCCTTTGCTATGATGAGCAGCGTCTGCGGCGGGCGGCCGACGCCCGAAGAAACGATTCCGCGGCAGCCCGGTGCATCCGTCCGGATTCCTTGGGCACCGCTTTTCGACCGTTTCTTCGGCCGTTTCGAGCATTCTCCGGCATTCGCTTCGCGACGTGCTTTTCAGACGTCGGCAGCCGGCGCGGGAAACGCAGACACTGTATAAAAAAACAGGGTTGTTTGCAAGCCCGACGCGTTGCGGATTTGCGTTGCGACAACAAGCGCGGCGTGGCGAGACGAGAAGAGCGAAAACCGCCGCAATGCAGAGAAACAGATTGGAGACAGCGGCGCATCGGGCCATCCCGTCCGCGCCCCTCGCGCGCACCATGCGAATACTCATTGCCGAAGACGACAGCATACTCGCGGACGGCCTCGTTCGATCACTCCGCCAATCGGGCTATGCCGTCGATCACGTGAAGGGCGGCAGCGAAGCCGACGCGGCCCTTTCGATGCAGACGTTCGACCTCCTGATTCTCGATCTCGGCCTGCCGCGCATGTCGGGCCTCGAGGTCCTGCGGCGGCTGCGCGCGCGCAATTCGAACCTGCCCGTGCTGATTCTGACCGCCGCCGACAGCGTCGACGAGCGCGTGAAGGGACTTGACCTCGGCGCCGACGACTACATGGCGAAGCCGTTTCACCTCAACGAGCTCGAAGCGCGCGTCCGGGCGCTTACGCGGCGCGGCATGGGCGGCGGGCCGACCGTCGTGCGGCACGGTTCGCTCGCCTTCGATCAAGTCGGCCGGGTCGCTTATGTCGGCGATCAGGTGCTCGACCTTTCCGCGCGCGAGCTCGGCGTGCTCGAAGTGCTGCTCCAGCGGATCGGGCGGCTCGTGTCGAAAGAGCAGCTCGTCGACCACCTCTGCGAATGGGGCGAGGAGGTCAGCAACAACGCGATCGAAGTCTACGTGCATCGGCTGCGCAAGAAGATTGAGCCGAGCGGCGTGCGCATTATTACGGTGCGCGGACTTGGCTACTGCCTCGAAAAGCCGGCGGCCGTCGGCCACGGATCGAGTTCGCCGGTCGATGCGACCGCTTCGGCGGCCGATAGCCCACCCAAGTAGGTGAGCGGTGGCCTCGCCCGTTTCCGCGAACGACGACGTCACGCCGCGGCCGGCGAGGCGGCCAGGCGCGACGCCCGCGCCCCCTTCCAGCTCCTCCGCGGCCGCCGCCCCCGGCCGGCCGCGAGCGAGTGACGCCCGCCGCGAGGATCCTTTCACGCCGCCCGACGAAGCTGACACTGCGGCCGCTGGACGCCCGCGCTCTCTTTTCGGAGAAATTCTCGACTGGATGCTCACGCCGCTGCTGCTTCTGTGGCCGATGAGTATCGCCGTCACCTATCTCGTCGCAAAGGCGCTCGCAAACGGACCGTTCGATCGCGCGCTCGAGACCGACGCCTATGTGCTCGCGCGCCAGATCCACCCCGTGAACGGCGTGGCCGAGCTGTCGCTGCCCGATGCAGCGCGCGACTTTCTTTCCGGGGATAACCCCGACAAGGTCTTTTACCAAGTGCTCGGCACGGGCGGCGAACTCGTCGCGGGCGTGCCGGACATGCCGCTGCCGGCCAAGGACGACCGTCCGCAGCCCGGTATCGTGGAGTTTCGCGATGCCGTGCTGCACGGCGACGATATCCGTATCGCCTATACGACTGTCGAGCTTCCCGCCGCGCCAGAGGGGCAAAGCGTGCTCGTCCAGGTCGGCGAAACGCTCGACAAGCGGAGCGCACTCGCCAACGACATCATCAAAGGCGTGATCCTGCCGCAGTTCGTGATTCTCCCGCTCGCGATCGTGCTCGTCTGGTTCGGACTCTCGCGCGGGCTCGCGCCGCTCACGGCGCTTCAGGCGAACCTGCGGGCGCGACGGCCCGACGACCTGTCGCCGCTCGAGGCACGACGCGCGCCGCCCGAGATCGAGCCGCTCGTCACGTCGTTCAACGACTTGTTGACGCGCCTCGAACAAAACATCGACTTGCAAAAGCGCTTCATCGCCGATGCCGCGCATCAGATGAAGACCCCGCTCGCGGGCCTTCATACCCAGGCCGAGTTTGCGCTGCGGCAGGAAGTCTCGCCCGAAGTGCGGCTCTCGCTCGAGCAGATCGCCGCGAGCGCCGACCAGGCAGCGCGGCTCGTCACCCAGTTGCTCGCGCTCGCGCGCGCGGAAAACCGGATGTCGGGGCAGATCTTCACGTCGATCGAGATGGCGCATCTCGCCCGCCTCGCCGTGCGCGACTGGGTGCAAGCGGCGCTCGCCAAGGAGATGGACCTCGGCTATGAAGGGCCCGACGAACCGGTGATGGTGGCGGGCAACGCAGTAATGCTGCGCGAGATGCTATCGAACGTCATCGACAACGCGATCCGCTACACGCCGGCCGGCGGGCGCATTACCGTGCGCGTCACGGCCGATCGCGTCAATCGGCTCGTCCACCTCGAAGTCGAGGACACGGGTCCTGGGATTGCGCCGGCCGAACGCCCGAAAGTCGTCGAGCGGTTCTACCGGATACTCGGCAGAGAAGGCGACGGCAGCGGACTCGGACTTGCGATTGTCCGCGAGATCGCGACGATGCACGGCGCAACGCTCACGATCGACGATCACGTTTATCAGGCGTCGCCGCGCCTCGCCGGCACGCTCGTGCGCATCAGCCTCCCCATGCTCTGACCGGCTCGGGATTTACCCTGAGCGTGGTCAGCGTGCGATGCGCAAATGGACTTCGACGGATCGGTTTAGCCGATGCTACATTCAAATGAACACTGCTTCGGCGAAGAAGAGCGAAGAAAGCGAAAATCAACGATAAAGCCAATCGCCGACGACAACCGGTTGCGCGTCAGTCCACAGTAAGCTTGCCTTCCAATAATCGGCGTCAGGTGCCGCGATCCGCAACGGACGGCGCCTTTCCATATCGAAATTGAGGAGACGACTCATGGCAACGGTTGGCGGGCAATTGGCGCACGCGCCGATGACAGCCGACGAGAAGCGGGTGATATTCGCTTCATCGCTCGGCACGGTTTTCGAGTGGTACGACTTTTACCTCGCCGGCTCGCTGGCGGCGTACATCAGCAAGACGTTTTTTGCCGGCGTCAATCCGACGGCGGCCTTTATCTTCACGCTGCTCGGCTTCGCGGCCGGCTTCGCCGTGCGACCGTTCGGCGCGCTCGTCTTCGGGCGGCTCGGCGACCTGGTGGGACGCAAGTACACGTTCCTCATCACCATCACGATCATGGGTATCTCGACGTTCGTCGTCGGGCTGCTGCCCGGTTACAACTCGATCGGATTCGCATCGCCCGTCATCTTCATTGCGATGCGGCTGTTGCAGGGCCTTGCGCTCGGCGGCGAGTACGGCGGCGCGGCGACTTACGTCGCGGAGCACGCACCCGCCAATCGGCGCGGCTACTTCACGTCGTGGATTCAGACGACGGCCACGCTCGGCCTTTTCCTTTCGTTGCTCGTCATCCTGGGCGTGCGGACGTGGGTGGGCGAAGAATCCTTCGGCGCGTGGGCTTGGCGCATTCCGTTCCTTGCCTCGCTGATCCTGCTCGGCGTTTCCGTCTGGATCCGGCTCCAGTTGAACGAATCGCCGGCGTTCCTGCGGATCAAGAGCGAGGGCAAGACGTCGAAGGCGCCGCTCACCGAAGCATTCGGCCAATGGAAGAACCTCAAGATCGTGATTCTCGCGCTCGTGGGGCTGACGGCAGGCCAGGCCGTCGTCTGGTACGCCGGACAGTTCTACACCCTCTTCTTCCTTACGCAGACATTGAAGGTCGACGGCGCGACAGCCAACATTCTGGTCGCGCTGGGGCTTCTCATCGGCACGCCGTTCTTCGTCTTCTTTGGATCACTTTCGGATCGCATCGGCCGCAAGCCGATCATCATGGCCGGGTGCCTTATTGCGGCACTGACCTACTTCCCGCTTTTCAAGGCGCTCACGCATTTTGCGAACCCCGCGCTCGAGGCGGCGACGCAGAAATCGCCGATCGTCGTGATCGCGAACCCGGATGAGTGCTCGTTCCAGTTCAACCCTGTGGGCACGGCGAGCTTCACGAGCTCGTGCGATATCGCGAAGAGCGCGCTGGCGAAAGCCGGCCTTAACTACGCGAACGTGGCAGCGCCCGCGGGCACGATCGCCCAAGTAAAGGTGGGGGATACGGTCATCGAATCGTATGACGGCAAAGCCCCCGGCGCGAAGGAGAAGGGGGCAGCGTTCACGAAGACGCTCGGCTCGACGTTGAAGGGCGCCGGCTATCCGGCGAAAGCGGACCCGTCGAAGTTGAATTGGCCGATGAGCGTCGTAATTCTTGCGCTGCTAGTCATCTATGTGACGATGGTCTACGGGCCGATCGCGGCGATGCTCGTTGAGTTGTTCCCGACGCGCATTCGGTATACGTCGATGTCGCTGCCCTATCACATCGGCAACGGCTGGTTCGGCGGTTTCCTGCCGGCGACGTCGTTCGCGATCGTCGCGGCTAGCGGCAACATTTATTCGGGTCTCTGGTATCCGGTCATCGTGGCGATGATCACGTTCGTGATCGGCATGCTGTTCGTGCGCGAGACGAAGGACTCGAATATCTATTCGCAGGACTGATACGGGGCGGGCGAGCGGCTGTTGGCGGGCGGTGCGGCGGTTCGCTGCCGCCCGCCCGATGGCCGGCGCGCCACTTGACAGCGGCGCGCGGCGCGCCCATAATTCGCGTTCTTTCGGCGAATTAGCTCAGTCGGTTAGAGCGACGGAATCATAATCCGCAGGTCCGGGGTTCGAGTCCCTGATTCGCCACCACGCATTAC
>CAYPWK010000421.1:0-5289 GCA_964414365.1 uncultured Burkholderia sp. | reverse complement strand
GAACGCTCAAATTGGCGATGCGATGCTCGCCGAAGCGGCCAAGAAGCCCGAATAAAGAAAACCGGCCAAGGCCAACTGGCGCGGCGAGCCGGCAGGCAACTGTCTATGGCGGATGCTACCCAACCGTAGACAATGGTGGCAATTCCCTCTCGAGATCCGACATGTCGTTGAACGGCTTTTTCTCCGCAAACCTCCTCGTCGCTTACACGGCATATTTCGTCGGCAGTGCGAGTCCCGGTCCGAGCAATCTCGCGATTATGTCCATTGCCGCCAATCACGGCCGAAAGGCGGCGTTGGCATTCGCTCTCGGCGTTATTTCCGGGTCGATGTTCTGGGCGACGGTGGCGACGGTGGGCATATCGGCTGTGCTGATCGCCTGGTCTGATTTTCTCGTTGCGATCAAGGTCTTTGGCGGCTTATACCTGTTCTGGCTGGCCTTCAAATCCGGACGTGCAGCTCTCACAACAGGGGGGCGCGCATCAGTAGACTCCGAACGATCAGCCACGCTGAAGAGCCTGTACGCCCGAGGAACGTTGCTGCACCTGACCAATCCCAAGGCGATTCTCGTTTGGGTTTCGATCGTCGCCCTGTCCTCGAATGACTCAGGAGCGGCTCATAGCGCTGTCATTCCAGGCTGTGCGGTCATCGGGTGCCTTGTATTCAGCAGTTATGCCGTCCTGTTTTCCATGGACACGATTCGACGGCTATACGTGCGCACTCGGCGCGCTTTGGAAGGATGTCTCGCGGTTGTATTCGGGATTGCCGGGATAAGGCTTCTGGCCTGGTCCTCAAAATAGAGAACGACATCCTGAGTCCGGTCGTGCACCGCAACCGAACAAATTGGAGCGTTCGGAGTGGTTGCAAGTCGACGCCGGAACTCTGGATCATGGTTCGGACGCCCCCTGCGGCTATCCGGCTTCGCGTCCTTCCGATTCCTCATCAAAGTGGCGCCCGTCAATTCGAAAATGATGGGCACCACTTTGCGGTAAGGTCTCGCCGCTGTCTACGACGGTTGGCGAGCCGCTTACCGTACTACTTAAGCCATTGCGCCACCAGCGCTGGATTCTTGCCGACCCACACCGTCACGCCCTTCTCCGGCGTGGTCTCGCCTTCGGCTCGAATATCGTTCATTAGCGATCCTAGCGTCTGGTCATCCATCTTCCATTGATGTAACCAGCGCGACGGGTCCGGATAGTCATGCGTGAAATTCGAGGCTGCGATGGCATAGATCGCATCCGGGCTGCCGAACGTACCCTTCGGGTCCTTCAGGTAGCGCATCGGAAATTTCGCCCACACCCAATGCGGATTCCAAAGCGTGACCACAATCGGCTCGTGCCGCTGCTCCGCGCGGGTCAGCGCGAGTAGCATGGCCGCCTCTGATGTCGCCAGCACTGAGTAACTCAGGCCGTAGTCTGCTTTGGCTTTCTCCGTCAGCTTCATCAGTCCGCTGCCCGCTTCGATTCCGAAGATTGCGGCCTGTCCATCGTGTCCGAACTGCGCGGAATGTGCATTCAATTGATCGACGCTATCGACCTTCACATATTCCGGCACGGCCAGACCGAGTTGCGCTTTATCGAACCAAGGGCCGATCTTTTCCACACGTGACTTCACGTTGTTGTATGGCGCGGCATCGGTGAACGGCAGCCACACTTCAAACGTCAGGTCGAGCTTTCCCTGCGCGACCGCGCTATAGATGATCGCTTTGTCGCCTTGTTGAAGGTTAACTTTGTAGCCCTTTTGCGCGAGCAGGACTTTCCACAGATTCGCGACCGCAATGTTCTCTGCCCAGTTGTTCACGCCGATTGTGATCGGGTTGTCCTGCGGTGCCGCAACAGCCACCGGCATGTAACACATTAAAAGAAACAGCCGGGCGATGTTCATCCACTTGTTCATTGGGCTCTCCTGGATCGGGGAAGACCGCCTCTATGTTCGCCGGGCGGCCATGTGTGCGTGAGAAATCAAGCGAGCAGGCGCGCTTCGAATGGATAGTCGGACAGTAGCTCGACCTGGCCGTCGTCGCGCACATAAACCTGTTCTTCGAGCTTGACGCCTTCGCCGCCGTCTTCGTGACCGATATAGCTTTCAATGCATAGCGTCATGCCCGGCTCGATCACACCGTCATAACCTTTTGCTTCGTTATCTTCCCGATGGACGATATACGGATACTCGCCCGTCATCCCCACGCCGTGCGCAAGCGCGAAGTAACGGCGTGCCTGATACGGGCCGGGGATCTTCCATGCCTTGGCGATGAACTCCTGGAAGGTCGTGCCGGCCCGCACGTTTTCCATGTTCGAATGGACCTGCTCATAAGCGAGCCTGTAGAGGCCTTTCTGCGTGGGTGTCGCGGGGCCGTCACCGCACAGGAAGGTGCGCGAAAAATCGGCGTAGTAACCGAAACGTCCCACCACGTCCGTATCCAGCCCGACCAATTCGCCCGCCTGAATCTTGCGCGGGCTGCTTTCCTGGAACCACGGATTGGTGCGGGGCCCCGAACTGATCAGCCGCGTTTCAACATAATCGCCATCCGTTTCGATGATGTGCTTGTGCAGATGCGACCATAGTTCGTTTTCACTAATGCCGGGCGCGAGGGCCGCTTCCAGTTTGCGCACGCCAGCTTCCGCGGCGCGCAGCGAAGAACGGATCATCTTGATCTCGTTGGGCACCTTGATTGCACGAGCGCGTTCCAGCGGCTCTTGCGCGTCGAAGATCTGGTAGCCACGCGCCTGCAACGCGAACGCCGCCGCGGAAGTCGCGCTTTCGATCGCAATACGCTTGCCGCCGCCGCATTGCTTCACCAGTTCGACTATTTCGTCGGCCCAGCGTTCGGTCACGCGTCCCAGCATGTCGTCGCAGAAGTAGTAGGAGATTGCGGTGGCCGGCCGCACTTCGTCGACCGTATCAAGTCCTTCCGCCAGAAAATCGCATCCTGCATATTCGAACAGCACCACCTTGCCTTCAGCGGGCACGAATGCGTAACGTGCAGGGTTACGCATCGAATAGACCTGCATGTTGCGCGACCCGGTCGCATACCGCATGTGCGTGGGGTCGAACAGGATCGCGGCGGTAAGGTCTCGTTTCTTGAGCTCGCGGCGCACGGCGGCGAGCCGGTCGCGCTGGATCTGCGCAATTTCTTCCGCAGTCGGTTCGCAATCTTCCGGGCGATGAGTCGGGCGAAGAATCGTCATGGCGTCAGTGAGGGAGCGTTATGAGTATCGGGAACGGGGGGTACGATAGCGACGTCGGCAAGGAATCCAAACCCGCTTCAATCGACCAGATCGTCGGCACGTACCAGCTTTTGTTCGGCTTCCAAATGCATCTCAGACACGCGCCCATACAACTGGCGCGTGCGCTCAAGGCGGCCAATCACGCCGGGCTTCTTCGAGTACGCGAAGATAGCGGTGTGGCGATCAATCCCGCCTCGCACCTGCGTCACGCGGTGCAACGAAAAGCGACCCTTGAACAGTTGGAGGTCGCCTGGCTGCAGCGTGATCACGTTGATGGGCGCACGCGTTTCGCCGCGTACTACCGCGCCGACGCCGCCATAGTTCTCCCCTTCAGGCGAACGGATGTTCGGGCAGTACTCGAAATCGCCGCCTGCCTCCGGCTGCTGCGTCATCATCGAGACGATGAATTCGTTGGTGTCGTAGTGCCACGGCTGCTCCGTGCCCGGTGGCATGACGTTTTGCACGAGGCCTGCATACGGATCGGCGTATTCCCAGACGCGCTCTTCGCCAAGGCAAGTGGCGACAAAACGCTTCATGGCATGAGCGACGTAGATGCGGTGAATGATCGCGTCAGCCGGAATCACATCACGCGTGACGAAGCCGCTGGTGCGGTCCATGAACACACGGCGCGGATCGCTTTCGGGCAAGGAAGGATCGTCGGCGGTGAAATATGCGTTGACCTTGCGGCTGGAAAAATACGTTTTCTTTGCGAGGGCCAAGCCTTCGGCGCGCGCCTGCTTCAAAGCATCCGGGCGCAGAAAACCATGCAGCACCGCGCTGCCGTTGCTTGCAAGATGCGCCCGGCAGCCAGCAATGACCTCACGCATGCGGGGATGGTCTGGTTCGTGCAACGGATAGCGTTCGGTATCGACGATATCACTCAGATCGATACATTCGGCGTCGGCAAGAGGTACGCTGGCTGACACGGGTTGCTCCAATTGTGGTTCTAACGGTGGATTTGTGAGTGGAATTGTTTTCGACAACAATCAGATCACTGACGCCCCCATGCTCTGACCACCAATTTTCTTTGGAAAGCGAGTAATTCCGATGGCTGCCATCAGCGGACCCGAGTGGTCAAAGCTCAGCTCGCTCGACCCCGAACTGGTGCGGGCCTTTGTCGCCGTCGTGGACAGCGGCGGCTTTACCGCTGCCGCGAAGCAGTTGCATCGCACGCAATCCACCGTCAGCCTGCGGATTCGCACACTGGAAGAGCGGCTCGGGACGCATATGTTCTTGCGCAATAGCCGGCGCCTGGCGCTCTCACGCGACGGCGAGAATTTCCTGATTCACGCCCGGCGCATTATTCAGGTGCAAAACGAAGCGATCGCCGCACTAAACCGGAGCAGCCGCGAAGGCGTGATCCGTTTCGGATTGCCTGAGGATTACGCTGAACTATGGTTGCCGGATCTGCTGAAAAAGTTTTACGAACTTCGACCGCGTGCGCGCCCACACATCCATTGCCGGATGTCGCTCGAATTGCTGGAAAGGCTGCAGGCGGGCGAGCTGGATCTCGCACTTGTCGTGCGGCATGGCTCGGCGACGGGCGGCAGGAGCCTGGGGCAGAAAGATGTGGTGTGGGCGGCGCACAAGGATTTCGTGCTCGACCGGGAGGCCTCAGTGCCGCTCGCGTTGTTTCCGGAGACTTGCTGCTACAGGCAGCGCGGACTTGAGGCGCTGGCGGCACTGGGCCGCTCTTATCACGTGATCTATACGAGCCAGAGCCCGACTGGCATCAAGGTGGCCGTGAATCAGGGTGCGGCGGCGACCATCATTGACCGCTGTACGCTACTGCCGAACTGGCGCGTGCTCGGTGCCACCGAAGGGTTGCCGCCGCTGCCGCCGGCGGTTCTGGAGCTACATCGCTCGTCGGCCGTCTATGACCCGGCGATAGATGATCTTGCTTCGTTAATCGAAGCAATGGTCGACGACCGCCGGCGTGCGTCGAATGAACTTGCGCATGCGTAAGTTCAGTACCTGGATGCCCAATCTCAAGCCCGGCTATTTACGTTCAGATGGCCGTGACGGGGGCGGCCCGCCCGCCAATCGCGCGACAAGCGGGCAGCAC
>CAYPWK010000420.1:0-5297 GCA_964414365.1 uncultured Burkholderia sp. | reverse complement strand
TGTATTTTCCCATAGCCCCTCCGGGTCGGTGTCCAACCTTCGGGGTTCAGTTCAAAGGACACCTGGAACGAGCGTTCCTGATCGCCGAATACTGTGTGCGACCGGCTCGCCGCTACTACCGGTCCATCTACCAGCTCGCAAGTCGGGCTGGTCTTTTTTCACTCGGGAGTGAGCCTGCTGACCACAGCCTGCTCTCTTCCATGACTACGTTCCGTCATGACCCTGCGCGATACTAGCCGCCTGCTCCGCCGACTCAACCCACACTGCGCGAAGGCGCTGGAGGCGGCTGCAAGTCTTTGCCAAGGGCGGCTGTCGGGTGAAATCACAGTCGAGCACTGGCTGTTGAAACTCATCGAGGCAGGCAACGGGGACATTCCCACGATCCTGCTGCATTATGGAATCGATATCGAGGCCGTCTGGGAGGCGTTGATCGTCGCGATCGATCGCCAGCCCCGCAATCTGCGGGGCAAGCCCGCTCTCTCGCCGCAGCTCGCGGCCGCGCTTCAGGACGCGTGGCTTCACGCTACGTCGCAAACCGATGAGACAGCTATTCGGTCTGGCCACCTGCTGCAGGCCATTGTCGACGCGCCACATACGCTGCGCGCGCAAAACGCCTGGCCGCTGCTGTCGGTCAGCAGCGCCCAGATCCGTCGGCTCCTGCCGCGTCTCGGTCACCGGTCCTGCGAAAACCAGCCCGAAGACGTGGAAGCACGAAAGGATAACGAGGCGGTCGCCCCGAGGGAAGGGGTCCGGTCGACGGCGGCCGCAAGCGGTGACACAAGAACGCCTGAAGCCCCGCGCTCTGTGGAGAGCGATGCGCTTGCCCGCTTCGCGACTGATCTGACCGAAAAGGCGCGCCGTGGCGGCATCGATCCAGTCTTCGGTCGTGATCGTGAGATCCAGCAGATGGTCGACGTTCTTGCGCGCCGGCGCAAGAACAATCCGATACTGGTCGGCGAGCCTGGCGTAGGCAAGACCGCACTCGTCGAAGGCCTGGCGCTGCGAGTGGCCGAGGCCAGCGTCCCGAACGTGATCCGCGACGTGCGTATCCTCGCGCTCGACCTGGGCCTGCTGCAGGCAGGCGCGGGCATCAAGGGAGAATTCGAACAGCGCCTGAAAAAAGTAATCGACGAAGTGCAGTCGTCACCCGTGCCGATCCTGCTTTTCATCGACGAAGCACACACGCTGATCGGCGCCGGCAACGCGGCTGGCGGTGCCGACGCCGCGAACCTGCTCAAGCCTGCGCTGGCGCGCGGAGAACTTCGCACGATCGCCGCTACGACCCGGTCCGAATACAGGGAATTCCTCGAGCGCGACGCCGCGCTCGAGCGACGCTTCCAGATCATCAAGGTCGAGGAGCCCGACGACGAGGCAGCGTGCCTGATGCTGCGCGGTCTCAAGAGCCGCTACGCAAAGTATCACCACGTCCATGTCCGCGACGAGGCGCTCATCGCCGCAGTGAAGCTCTCGCGCCGCTACATCCCCGCGCGGCAATTGCCCGACAAGGCGATCGATCTAATCGATACGGCGGCCGCGCGCGTGCGCATGGGTCTCGAATCCCCGCCCGCGGAACTGCAACGGGCGCGGGCAGCGGTCTCGGCGCTACAACTCGAGGTCACAATGCTGGAAGAGGATGCGCGCGCAGGCATCGAGGACGCGCAGGCGCGCCGCGTTGCGCTCGACGCAGCGCTCACGAACGCGAGATCGGAGCTGGCGGATCTTCAGGCGCGCTACGACGTCGAGTTCAAGTTCGTGCAGGCGCTGCATGCACAACGGGACGTGGGGCCATCCGCGCGAAACGGTGCTTCGTTTGCAGAGGCGCGGCAGGCGCTTGCCGCCGCACAGGGCACGGCCCCATTGATTTTTGCCGACGTCGACGCGCAGGCGATCGCGCGTGTCGTCGCAGAGTGGACAGGAGTGCCCGTCGGCAATCTCGTCGAGGACGAGTTGCAGCGCCTGCTCACGCTCGAGGCGCAGCTTGCCAGGCGCGTGGTGGCTCAGGACGATGCACTCGCCGCGCTGGCGGATAGCCTTCGCACTGCGAAAGCGGGCCTAAAGAACGAGCATGCGCCGCTCGGCGTTTTCCTGCTCGCGGGACCATCAGGCGTGGGTAAGACCGAGACGGCCCTGGCGCTGGCCGACCTGCTCTTTGGTGGGGTAGCGGCGCTCACGACGATCAACATGTCGGAGTACCAGGAATTGCACGCGGTGTCGCAGCTGAAGGGCTCCCCTCCGGGGTACGTCGGGTACGGCCGTGGCGGTATCCTGACGGAGGCCGTGCGCCAGCGCCCATATAGCGTCGTGTTGCTCGATGAGATCGAGAAGGCCCATCGCGACGTGCTGGACATCTTTTACCAGGTGTTCGATCGAGGCATGATGCGCGACGGCGAAGGGCGCGAGATCGACTTCCGCAACTGTGTGATCCTGATGACGTCCAATCTTGGCACAACGCAGATCGAGGAAGCGACTGCCGACAATCCCGAGATTGCGCACGCCGCGCTGCTTGACGCTGTTCACCCGCAGCTTGTCGCGCACTTCCAGCCGGCTTTGCTCGCGCGCTTCCAGACGCTCGTCTACCGGCCGCTGGATGTGTCAGCGCTCGCCTCCATCGTACGCCTGAAGCTCGGGAGGGTCGCGGACCGCCTGCGCCGCCAGTACGCCGTCGAGCTTACCTGCGACGAGTCGTTGATCGGTGCGATGGCGGAACTATGTCCGGCTCGCGAATCAGGCGCGCGTAACGTTGATGCGTTCCTCAACCAGCGGATTCTACCGGCGGTGTCGCGCGAACTCCTGGCGCGCATGGCCAGCGGCGCCTTGCCGGCGAAGATCGCGCTCTCGAGCTCGGACGAGGGCAACCTGACGATCGATTTTGTCGACGGTGATGACGTGGCCGGTGCTGCTGCGCCTGCGGCGGTCATCGCGTAATAGGAGGGAGTTGATGCCGGCAGGACCGTCTCTCTATGACATGCTGCTCGGCCAGATCGGGGGAGAACCGCTGGGCGCGTATGACGACCGAACGCTCGAGTGCATGAGCGTGCAGCAGAATGTCCAGCGCATTCTCAATACGCGCGCCGGCGCCCTTAAACACCTTCCCGACTACGGCCTGCCAGACCTGACGAGCATCTACAAGGCGTTGCCGGCCTCCGCCCACATGCTCAAGCAGCAGATGGAGGCGACGCTGCTCAGATACGAGCCGCGCATCCGCTCGATCGAGATCGAGATCCTCGAGAACGACGATCCCGGTGTACTGGTCAGCTTCGAGATGACGTGCCATCTGAAGAAAGCCGGCTTGGTTCGCTTTGGTACGTACTTCGAGCCACCTGGGCGCATGCTCGTGAAACGGCAGATTCAGGAGCGCGGCGATTCTTTTACCCGGTGAATGAGTGCGGCCATGTGGAGACTCGGTACCGGACGCACCAAACATAGCGACGGTCTCAATCGTAGAACCCGAGGATCGACTTCACCTCCATATACTCTTCCATACCTTCTATCCCATACTCGCGCCCATTCCCGGATTGCTTGTACCCGCCGAACGGAGCCTGCGGGTCCCATGCCGGATAGTTCAGATGCACCTGGCCCGACCGAATTCGCGCTGCCACCGCACGCACGAGTGCCTTGTCTGCGCCTTGAACATGTGCGCCAAGGCCATAAACTGTATCGTTCGCGATGGTGATGGCTTCTTCGACGGTATCGTAAGGAAGGATTGCGAGCACCGGCCCAAAGATCTCCTGCTGGGCAATCGTCATATCGGTGCGGACATCGGAAAAGACAGTCGGCCGTGTGTAAAAGCCCCTGCTCAGTCGTGCTGGCCTTCCCGGGCCACCGGCGATCAGCTTCGCCCCTTCGTCGATGCCGGCTTCGATCATTTGCTGCACCCTGCCAAACTGCATGCGATTGGCGAGCGGACCGTGCGTCGTCGCCTCGTCGAACGGATCGCCAACGATCGTCTGCTCCGTTGCCGCGACGGCCAACTCCTCAACCCGGTCGAGGACGCTGCGCGGCACGATCAGGCGCGTCGGCGCGCTGCACGACTGGCCCATGTTTCGGAACGCGGCGGCGACGCCAAGCGATACCGCCCGCGGCAGATCGGCATCGGGCAGCACAACGTTTGGCGATTTTCCGCCAAGCTCCTGGGCCACGCGCTTGACAGTCGGAGCAGCCGCTTGTGCAACGAGCACACCAGCGCGTGTCGAGCCGGTAATCGAAACCATATCGACTTGCGGATGCGAGGCGAGCAAGGTTCCCACTTCGGCGCCAGTGCCGCTCACGACGTTGAATACGCCCGCCGGAACGCCCGCATCCGCGATGACTTCCGCGAACAACAAGGCGCTTAGCGGCGACAGTTCGCTGGGCTTAAGGACCACCGTGCAGCCTGCTGCAAGGGCGGGGCCGACCTTGGCCGTGATCTGATAGATCGGCCAGTTCCACGGCGTAATCAGCGAGCAAACGCCAATCGGCTCTCGCACAATCGCGGTCCTTCCACGCTGAATCCGGAATGGGTAACTTGCCAGATTGTCACGCGCGACCCGGATATGTTCGGCCGCGAGCGGCACGTGTGCGGCACGTGCATAGCTGATGGGCGCGCCCATTTCCGTTGCCAGTGCCGCGGCAAACAGTTCGGCGCGTTCCAGCATCAAGGTATGAACGCGGTGGAGCAGCGCGGCGCGTTCTTGCGGCGAAGTTGCTGACCAACCTGCGAAAGCCTTGCGCGCGGCCTGCACTGCTCGGTCAGCGTCGCGTTCGTTTCCAAGCGCGATCTCGCAGACTGCGTCTTCAGTGGACGGGGAGACAACCGGCATTCGATCGGTGCCATCGGGGGCAGTCCATTCGCCCTCGATGTAAAACCGATCCAGCCGTCCCGCCTGCATCAGGTGACGAAGAGGTAAATTCATTGGAGTGTGTCCTTGAGTCGGTACCATGCGCCAACGAACGGCAAAAACCATGGTTTTCCGAAGTGACCGGGGATAGCAGGCCAGTCGAAGTCTCTCCATGGATTGAGATCAGCTCGTCCATCCATGATCTCCGGCATCAGTGTGCCCATCAGCGTGGCCATGTGAGTGCCGTGTCCGCTGTAGCCCATCGAGTAGTAGACACCGTCTCGCTGGCCCGCGCGCGGAAGGCGGTTTGCCGTCATGTCGACCATGCCGCCCCAGCAATAGTCGATGCGCACGTTCGCCAGCTCGGGAAACACCGTGGTCATCTGCTGTCGCAAGATCTGCCCGCTCTTTCCGTCCGAACTGGGGTTCGACGTCGCGAAGCGCGCACGACCGCCAAATAACATCCGATTGTCAGGAGTG
>CAYPWK010000419.1:0-5333 GCA_964414365.1 uncultured Burkholderia sp. | reverse complement strand
AACTCGGCTCGGGCTTCTATCTCGCGATGCACGACCTCGAGATTCGCGGCACGGGGGAAGTGCTCGGCGACAAGCAGTCCGGGGAGATTCACGAGATCGGCTTCCAGCTCTATTCGGAGATGCTGAACGACGCCGTGAAGGCGCTCAAGAACGGCCAGGAGCCCGATCTGACCGCGCCGCTCGCGGCCACCACCGAAATCAACCTGCATACGCCCGCGATCCTGCCCGCCGACTACTGCGGCGATGTTCAGGAGCGGCTCTCGATATACAAGCGCCTCGCCAATTGCGAGCACAACGATGCGATCGACGACATCCAGGAAGAGCTGATCGACCGGTTTGGCAAGCTGCCGCGGCAGGCGCATGCGCTCGTCGAAACACATCGGCTGAGGCTCGCGGCGAAACCGCTCGGCATTTCCAAGATCGACGCGGGCGACTCGGCGATCAGCCTGCAATTCGTGCCTAACCCGCCCGTCGATGCGATGCGTATCATCGAGATGGTCCAGAAGAACAAGCACATCAAGCTTGCGGGACAGGATCGGCTGCGCATCGAAACACGGAGCCCCGATCTCTCCGTGCGTGTGTCGACGGTCAAGGAGACGCTGCGTGCGCTTGCCGCGCCGACCAGGCAGCCGGCCGCGGCGGCGCGGTGAGCCAGCGTCGCCGATTCATTGGCCGCTGGCTTCGCGCTTGCTCCGTATTGTCTTACCGCCCGCCGTTTTTCCGCCCGCCGACGCGGGCCGCGCTCAGTGCGTTATAGCCGAAACGTGATAACGAGCGCAGCCACCGTCGAGAGCGATGCCGCCGGCGTCGCGCCTCGCCCTACCGCATCGCAACATGGGATGTCGGTTAGTGACGATGCGCGGTATTTGGGGGCGTCCCCGGTTTTTCGGTATGATCGAGTGACCACGAATCGGAGCCTTGTCATGTCGCATGAAGTTGAGACGGCGCATCGATCACCCTCCTCTTCCCCTCTTTCGCCGCCTCCTGTTTCTCCCGGTTCTTCGCTTCCCGTCAGCTTGCAATGGACTCAGCGGCTCATATCGATGGATACGACGAGCCGTGTGCCGAACATCGGGTTGATCGAGACTGTGCGCGATGCGCTAGCCGAGCGCGGCATCGTATCGACACTGACGCTCGACGAACGCGGCAACGGCGCGCAATGGGCGAACCTCTTCGCGACGATTCCGGCCAGCGACGGTGCGACGAACGGAGGCGTAGTCCTGTCGGGCCATACCGACGTCGTCCCCGTCGACGGACAGCAGTGGGATAGCGACCCGTTCAAGCCCGAGATCCGCGACGGCCGGCTGTACGGACGCGGGACTTGCGACATGAAGGGGTTCATCGGCGCGGTCATGGCCCTCGTGCCTGAGATGCAGGCGGCGACGCTGGCGAAGCCGATTCACCTCGCGTTCTCGTTCGACGAGGAGGTAGGCTGTGCGGGAGCGCCGCTCATGATCGCCGACCTTAAAAAACGCGGCCTAAAGCCCGACGGCTGCATCGTCGGCGAGCCGACGAGCATGCGTCCCATCGTGGCGCACAAGGGAATTCACGCCTACCGCTGTTGCGTGCGAGGTCAGGCAGCGCATTCGTCGCTGACGCCTCAAGGGCTCAATGCGATCGAGTACGCGGCGCGCCTTATCTGCCACATCCGCGACTTGGCCGATCAAATGCGCCGCGACGGCCCCTTCGACGAGTGCTTCGACGTCCCGTTCACCACGGCGCAAACCAGCACGATCGAAGGTGGCAATGCGATCAATACGGTGCCGGCCGATTGCCGGTTCGCATTCGAGTTCCGCAATCTGCCGACGCTCGATCCCGCGCCGATCTTCGAGCGCATCGAGCGCTACGCCCATGACACGCTGCTGCCGCAGATGCGGCGCGAGCACCCGAATGCGGCCATCGAATTCACGCGCATCGCCTCGGCGCCCGGCCTCGACGCGACGGAGCAGGCGGCGATTACCGAGCTCGTGCGCGCGCTGACAGGCGATCGCGCAACGCGCAAGGTCGCCTACGGCACCGAGGCGGGGCTCTTCGCGCAGGCCGGCGTGCCGAGCGTCGTATGCGGCCCCGGCGACATCCAGCAGGCGCATCGCGCAAACGAATACGTGGAACTCTCGCAGCTGACGGCCTGCGAAAACTTCTTGCGCAAATTCATCCATAGCATGACGGTCGACGCGCACGTCTGACGCGTTCCCTCTCGCCATTCAACGATCGACTCGCACATGTCCACCGCCACGCCGCAACGCACCGACCACACGATCGACACCGAGCCGATTCCGACACTCGACGCGATCGCGACGCAGCACTTCGCGCTCGCGCCTTGGGTGCTGCGCACACCCGTGTTTGAACGGCACGACTTTCCGTCGCTCGAAGGCACCAGCATCAACTTCAAGTTTGAGTTGCTGCAGGCGAGCGGCAGCTTCAAGGTGCGTGGGGCGTTCACGAATCTACTCGCGCTCGACGCATCTCAGCGCAGCGTGGGCGTGACCTGCGTGTCGGGCGGCAACCATGCCGCGGCTGTCGCCTATGCGGCGATGCGGCTCGGAACAAGCGCGAAGGTCGTGATGTTCCGCACCGCAAGTCCGGCACGCGTTGCGCTTTGCAAGCAGTACCGTGCCGAGATCGTCATCGCCGATACGCCGGCCGAAGCATTCGACATGGTGCGCCGGATCGAGGCTGAGGAAGGACGCTTCTTCGTGCATCCGTTCAACGGATACCGCACCGTGCTCGGCACGGCAACGCTCGGTTACGAATGGGCGACTCAGACGCCCGATCTCGATGCCGTCATCGTGCCGATCGGCGGCGGCGGCCTTGCGGCGGGCGTGTCGACCGCGCTGCGCCTCGCGAATCCGCGCGCGCATGTCTATGGCGTGGAGCCGGAGGGCGCGGACGCGATGTCGCGAAGCTTCGCGGCGAATCACACCGTCAAGATGGGCCCGATGCGCACGATCGCCGACTCGCTGATGGCGCCTTACACCGAGCAATACAGCTATGAGCTTTGCCGGCGGCATATCGACCGGCTCGTGACAGTGACCGACGACGAGTTGCGCGCGGCGATGCTGAAGCTCTTTCAGCAACTGAAGCTGGCGGTAGAGCCCGCTTGCGCGGCGGCGACAGCGGCGTTGCTCGGGCCGTTGCGCGAAACGTTGCAAGGCAAGCGCGTTGGCATTCTGCTCTGCGGGACGAACACCGATCCCGTGACGCTGGCCGGGCAGCTCGAACTCGCCGCGGCACGCGGTTGAAGCGGGGGCGGGCCGCGCCATCGTGGCGGGCCCGAAGCGAAGGTTTCGACTCGGCCTCGCCGCTCTACGGCCGATTGTCCTCGAACATATTGAGGATCTGCTTTTTCTCTTGCCTCGTCACTTGGGGTGGAGTCGGCGCCGTCAAGCCGGCCGGCCCAATGTTGCCAAGTGCATCGCTCGCGCCGCTCTCGCCCGCGAGCGCGGTGCCTGAGTCCACACCGATGCTCGCCACGAATCCGTTACCGGGCGTCATGTCGGCGTAGTAAAGCTCACCGTTGACCGTGGTCACGCCATCGGGCACCGGCATCTGCTCCTGCGGCACGCCACGCAGCGCGCGCGACATATAGTCGACCCAAATCGGCAAGGCGAGCTGCGCGCCGAACTCGCGGCTGCCGAGGCTCTTGGGCTGGTCATAGCCCATCCAGGCCACGGCAACGAGCGTCGGCTGATAGCCGGCGAACCAGCCATCCTTCGCGTCGTTCGTCGTACCGGTCTTGCCGGCCAGATCCGTACGGTGCAGCACGTTGGTGCCCGCCCCTGTGCCCGCGGTCGCGACCGAGTGCAGCAGGCTGTTCATGACGTAAGCGTTCGCGGCACTGATGACACGCGGCGCGTCGCGCCCGGCGACGATCGGCTGCGCCTTCGAAATCGGCTGACCGCGCGCGTCGTCGACTTCGGCGATCAAGTACGGGTTGACGCGATAGCCTCCGTTCGCGAAGACGGCATAGCCCGCGGCCGACTGCAACGGCGTCACCAGCCCCGCGCCGAGCGCCAACGGCAGATAAGGCGGCGTCTTGTCCGCATCGAAGCCGAAGCGCTGCGTCACGTAGTCCTGCGCGTACTTTGTCCCAATGTAAGAGAGGATGCGGATAGAGACCAGGTTCTTCGACTTCTCGAGCGCGACGCGCATCGGCATCGGACCGTCGGGCTGATCGTCGTCCTTCGGCTCCCAGGCATCGGCGCCCGGCGTGGTTGGCGGGAAGTAAAGCGGCGCATCGTTGATGATCGTCGCCGGCCCCAAGCCCTTCTCGAGCGAAGCCGAATAAATGAACGGCTTGAAGCTCGAGCCCGGCTGGCGCCATGCCTGCGTCACGTGATTGAACTTGTTTTTGTTGAAGTCGAACCCGCCCACGAGCGCGCGGATCGCGCCATCTTGCGGCGCGAGCGAAATGAGCGCCCCTTCCACTTGAGGAAGCTGCGTGATCTGCATCTTGCCCTTTGCGTCGGGCATCACGCGCACGATCGAACCGGGCCGAATCCGCTGAGCTTGCGTCGCACGCGGACCGAGAGCGGCCGCCGCGAAGCGCAGACCGTCGCCGCTTACGATGGCCGTCGTGCCGTCGACGAATTGGACCGTCACCTGCTTGGGGCTCGCCGCCGTCACGACGCCCGCAACGATCTCACCGTCATCGGGATGGTCCGAAAGCGCATCGTCGATGGCTTCATCGCGCTCGTCCTTGTCCGCCGGCAGTTCGACGAACCCTTCGGGGCCGCGATACCCGTGGCGCCGCTCGTAGTCCATGACGCCTTTTCGCACGGCGTGATAGGCGGCATCCTGATCGGCCGAGTCGATCGTCGTCACGACCGAGAGCCCTTTTGTATAGGTTTCGTCCTTGTACTGCGCATACATCATCTGTCGCACCATCTCGGCGATGTACTCGGCATGCACGCTATACTCGTTCCCCGACACCTTGGAGTGGATGTCTTCCTTTACGGCCTGATCGTACTGATCCCGCGTGATGTAGCGCAGGTCGAGCATCCGCTTCAGGATGTACTCCTGGCGGATCTTCGCGCGCTTTGGATTGACGACCGGGTTGTACGCCGATGGCGCCTTCGGCAGCCCCGCGAGCATCGCCGCCTGGGCAAGCGAGATGTCCTTGAGATCCTTGCCGAAGTAGACACGCGCCGCCGCCGCGAAGCCGTACGCGCGCTCACCCAGATAGATCTGGTTCATGTAGAGCTCGAGGATCTGATCCTTCGTCAGCGCACGCTCGATCTTGTAGGCGAGCATCATTTCGTAAATCTTGCGCGTGTACGTCTTCTCGCTCGAGAGGAAGAAGTTGCGCGCCACCTGCATCGTGATCGTGCTCG
>CAYPWK010000418.1:0-5334 GCA_964414365.1 uncultured Burkholderia sp. | reverse complement strand
ACTGCCAACGATTATACAAGAGCGGCCTCACCCCGCTACCGATTGAGCTGCCGCTTAGAGTGCTAACGGCGCTTTCAGCCCGGGCCGCCCGGCTCCGGAGGGTCAATCCGTCGTGGCGACGACACACGCCCGGTCCGAGGTTATAGCCCAAGCGCGTGGATATCGCCGCTCGCTAAAGGGTGCGGGACGCGGGAATTGCGCGGCGAAAGAGCTCAGGACCCGCTTCGGGCACGCGCGCGCCCTCACTCAGGCTCCGACGATACTCGCGGGCGCCGGGCTCCCCTCCATAGAGTCCGAGCATGTGCCGGGTGATGGCGGAAAGGCGATCACCCCGCGCCAGAGCCTGCTCCGCATAGCGTGCCATCCGGTCGAGCAGTTCCTCTCGCGATGGGGTGGGGGGCGAACCGGGGTATAGCGCATGGTGTAGCTCGGCGAGGACGAAGGGCCGGTGGTAGGCTTCGCGACCGAGCATTACCCCTTCGGACCAACTCAAGGCCTCGTTCACGGAGCTTACGTCCCTGAAGCCGCCGTTCACGACCAGGGGCAGCTCAGGGAATGCGAGTTTCAGCTTCCTCACTACATCGTAGCGAAGGGGCGGGATCTCCCGGTTGTCCTTCGGCGAGAGGCCGCCCAGCACAGCCTTGCGGGCGTGCACGATAGCCACTTCACAGCCGGCCTCACCTACGCTACGCACGAACTCGCGCAGAGCCTCGAAATCGGCCTCGTCGAAGTTCGCGACGGCCTCGCGTGCTGTCTTGCCCGCAGCGGTTATGACTCCAACACGCATCTTCACGGTGACGGGCACTTTGACTCGCGCGCGCATCGCGGCCACGCATTCCGCAACTCTCGCCGGCTCGAGCATCAGGCAGGCGCCAAAGGCTCCGCTCGCGACGCGGTCACTTGGGCAGCCGCAGTTGAGGTTGATTTCGTCGTAGCCGGCCTCCTCGCCTATGCGCGCCGCCGTGGCGAGATCATCGGGATCGCTGCCGCCCAACTGCAACGCTACGGGATGCTCCTCAGGGTCGAACGCGAGCAGGCGGTCGCGGTCGCCGCGGAGGATCGCCGCGGCGGTGATCATTTCGGTGTAGAGCAGCGCGTGCGGCGCGAAGCCGCGCAGGAAGTAGCGGCAGTGGCGGTCGGTCCAGTCCATCATGGGTGCAACCGATATCTTTCGGGATATCGATTGATGGTCTCTATGGACTGGGGCATTGGTTTTCGAGTGGCTTTCAAACATCTCGGTGAGATTCACTTCCTCCATTCAAACTCTGTGCCCAATATCGACCGTCCAGTCGCTTTGGCTTGCTGGCACCAACGCGGATAGCTTCGTACTTTCGAGTCCTGAGGGCCATGCGACATTTGCATCGAATTGACCACGATATGCGGACTTGCCCCGGGATGGAGACAGGTCGAGCACCAGGAATTCACCAAGAACATCAAATCAGTTCCACTACGTCGCTGGTATTCAACCATAAAGACGTTTGCAGCAAGCCACCAACGCGCAGGCGGCGAATGAGTTCGGCGCTGTCCATCGGCGGATTCCTTTTTCGCGCCCTCAACTCCCGAAAGGCCGCCACAGCACGCTTCTCGTTAAGGTCGACGAGATCCATTATGAAATCATCTGGATGTATGACTTCGATCTGCAGCTTCTCACTCAAGTGCGGCGCCGCAAAATCAGCCAAGTTAAATGTAACGATTGCGTCCGCCCGGACAACCATCGCCGTCACGACGACATGGCGATCTTTCGCGTCAACCGGGTCCAGAATCGATGACTCCGAAAGGTCCGCCGTTACGAGTGCATCCGGGAAGGCGGAGTCCACTGCGGCCGCTATCCGTTCGACCTTGCGTCGGGCGAGAGTTTCACCGTCCCGCTCATTCATCCGCGCGACAAGATTGCGCGTCCACTCGTCGCGGATGCGCGAAGACCACTTCGGGCTGAAGAATTCGTGGGCCGCCAGTGTCAGGAGGACATCGCGCACGAGCATGGGAAACATCGTGCATGCGTCCAACACGGCCGTGAAGCGATCGAACGGAACCATCTAAAGGTCGTACCCGCCCGCGTCTTCGCTCGCCTTAACGAGTTCGTCCAGCGCGGCTCGACGGTTTACCTGCATGGTTTTCTTATAGGCCAATACGTCTTTCATGAGCACGCGCCGATGCCGCCCGATCTTTCGGTGCGGGATCCCGCCCGATTCCAGAATACCGATCAGAAACGGACGTGAGACGCCGAGCAGTTCAGCCGCTTGTTTCGTAGTCAATTCGGAGGATTCGGGATAGAGAACAAACGTCTGCTGGCGGGCCATGAGCGCCAAGATCTGTGAGAGCAATCGCAAGGTCGCTGGTGGCACCTCGAGACGGGCAACGTCGCTCCCGTCAGCCTTCTCTTCCACCAGTGCAATCCGGCGAACCCTCGGGCGATCCAACGCCTCGCTCATCAGGCGGCTCGCCTGTGCGAACAAGGCTGCGTCGTCGTCACTCAAATCAACGCGGTCGGGGGCGATACTCATGGGTGTTATCCTCTACCTGCAGTATATGCAATAAATGAATTATTCGCAATAAGCGCAGCGGCCCCAC
Organism: uncultured Burkholderia sp.; assembly: GCA_964414365.1. Lineage (GTDB taxonomy): Bacteria > Pseudomonadota > Gammaproteobacteria > Burkholderiales > Burkholderiaceae > Trinickia. The sequence goes on along the minus strand of CAYPWK010000418.1, from coordinate 2,763 downwards.
GATGCTCAACCCCGCGCTCCTGCTGGAGGCTGGCTGCCGGGTGCTACAAGCGACGACCGCCTCGAATTACGGTTACCAGAGCGAATTTGGCCGCCGCTAAGTAGCGCAGGGCCGCGTGGTCGTGTTGCATGGATCCCCAGAGCTTGCCTCCAGCTTGTCTTCCTGTATAAATAATCAGTTCGCTCATTGTGCGCCCATCAGGGGCTTGGCCGCCGATTACCCATGGAAGCCACGATCCTTCACGCGGACCTCGATGCGTTCTATGCCTCGGTTGAGCAGTTGCTGAACCCATGGCTCAGGGGTAAGGCGATTGCTGTCGGGGGCGGAGTCGTGTTGGCCGCCTCTTACGAAGCTAAGGCTTTCGGTGTCAAAAGCGCGATGTCTGGACGAGAGGCGCGACGACTTTGCCCACAGCTCATTTTTGTGAAAGGGCACTTCAACGAGTACCGCCGGCTGGGTGATGCCGCCATCCAGATTGTTGGTGACTACACTCCCCTCATTGAACGGCTCTCCATCGATGAGGCGTTCGCCGACGTAGCGGGATGCACCCATCTGTTTGGACCGGCTCCTGAGATCGCGCGCACCATCCGGCGCCGTGTGCGGGCAGAGCTTGGGTTGCCTATCTCAGTTGGGGTCGCACGGACAAAGCATCTTGCGAAAATTGCTTCGCAGGTAGCGAAGCCGGACGGGCTCGTCATTGTCGATCCGGATACCGAGCTCGAATTTTTACACGATCTGCCGGTTGAGTTGATGCGGGGCGTAGGGCCCAAGACGCAAGCACGGTTGGCCGAAGCGGGCGTGCGCACGATCGGGCAACTGGCCAGAACATCGGAACGTCGCCTCGAACGCCTCCTGGGGCACGCCGCCGGAGGGAAACTAGCGGCACTCTCCTGGAACCGCGACCTGCGACAGATCAGGACGAATAATCGCTCGAGATCAGCAGGTGCGCAGTCGGCGCTCGGTCGAAAGCCGGCGGACAAGAGTGTTTACCAGCCAACATTGCGTCATCTCTCAGACAGGGTCGGCGCACGGCTGCGAGCCAAATCTCTCTGCGGTCAAACGATCACGGTGCGTGTTCGCTTCGCCGATCTCCGCGCCGTCACGCGCTCGGTCACCCTCGCTATTCCGACTTCGTCGACCAGACGGCTGGCAGAGGTGGCGGAGACGTTGGTGCGAACCGCGCTGATGAATCACCCTGACGAGGCAATAATATCGCTCCTCGGAATCAGCGTGTCGCATCTAACTAAACAGGCGGAGCATCAGTTGGATTTGCCGTTGGGTGGCAACGGCCGCCGCTTCGAGACTGCACCTGGAGCAGCCGATAGCGCCCTCGACACGATACGTGAGCGTTTCGGTTGGAAGGCGATCGGATACGGATCAGTTGTGCTCGATTCCAGCCGATCGGTCCCGGATGAATTCCGCGAACTGGCCGAACACGAGTTGTTATGAGCATACGTTGCCGCTCGCAACGTAGTTCAGGTCATTTCCGCGAGATTCAGCGTGGCCCGAAGGACCAAACCTGCTCCTGATCTATGGAAACGACTCGTTGAGATGGCGGGGGTACCGACGTGTTGCGCAACTTCCCTCTTGCACGGCGCACGGTCGTGAGCAGGTGTCCTTGCCCAAATGATCACTGGCCAGTGTCGCGATGTGCCTCAGCGAGTCGCGATTCGCCGCAAAGGCGGTGCTACCAAAACGCTACCGACCTTGTTCGACGCCCATAAGCCCATGTTTCAGCCCGTGATTTCGACTCGTCAGTCCAGTCCATCATGGGTGCCACTGAGATTCGCCTGTCGATCAAGACGCCTTTAGCGCCGAATTCGTCATTTTAGTAGGTATTTTCAGGCTTTGTGTTCACGCGACATTCGTAGGAATTTTACCGCATTTTTCCCCGTTCGATCGATTGTGAACGTGCCGTGGTCGATGGTTTGGAGTATCGGCGCCGCCAGGCGTGTTGTGTTTCCTGCAGGGGTTATCTATGAGCTGCGGCCTCGAGAATCGGCCCTGGCGCCCCGTGCCGCCTGCACGAAGCCGGCTGCACGCCGCCCGATTTCCGCCAGGTCGTATTCCGGGCGGAAGAGGTCCGAGCCAAACCCAAGGCCGGCCGCGCCGGCCGCGAGCCATTCGGCGATATTGCGCGCACCGACGCCGCCCACCGGAAATACTCCGACATCGCGCGGCAGCACGGCGCGCAGAGCCTGCAGGTGTTGTGGGCCGTAGGTCGATGCGGGAAACAGCTTGAGTTGCTTCGCGCCGGCGCGAATCGCGTGAAACGCTTCGGTTGGTGTTGCTATGCCGGGCAGCACCTGCAAGTCGAGTTGCAAGCCACATCGGATCACGTCGCCGTCACAGTTCGGCATGACGGCGATGCGGCCGCCGGCCTGCTTTGTGCGGCGTACGTCATCCGCCGTCAGCACGGTCCCCGCTCCGATCGTCCAGTCGGCCCGTCCGCAGGCCGCAAGCGCCGCGATGCTCGTGAACGGATCGGGGGAATTGAGTGGCACTTCGATCATGCGGATGCCTGCGTCGTACAACACGTTGGCTACGTCGACTACCCTTTCTGGGACCACCCCACGCAGGATCGCAATCAAGGGGATCCCGGACGCCGGTTCAGATCTCATGTTCCTGTCACCCCCCGCGACAATAAACGGTGTACCTGCAAGAGCCCATTGAGCGATGCAGCATCGCCATCCACCTGCGAGGTGTCATAGCCGCGGGACGCACAGGCACGTGCGTAGAGCTGCATAAGCTGCGTGGCGTCGT
>CAYPWK010000417.1:0-5386 GCA_964414365.1 uncultured Burkholderia sp. | reverse complement strand
AGGACATCACCCTTTCACGGTGAGTACAGGGGTTCGAATCCCCTAGGGGACGCCAGATATCGGCGGTGCGTTTGAGCACAGGGTGAAACCCGGTGGCCAGACGTGCCGCAGCCCGTGAGACTTAACCGACGCTCGCGGGAATGATCTGCAAGACTGGAGTGGTAGTTCAGTCGGTTAGAATACCGGCCTGTCACGCCGGGGGTCGCGGGTTCGAGTCCCGTCCACTCCGCCATTTGGAAAACCCGTTGATCGATTCAACGGGTTTTTTTTCGCCTGTCGAATTCAAGCCGACTTCGACCTGCATGTCTCCCTGGCCGCAGACCAAAGCCGACGCTGGCAGGACGGCGCACGCTTTCAAAATATTGTGTGGCGCCGCACCATCGGCCGGGGGAAATCTCAGTTGCACGCGGCCGCCGGCTGCCGTACCGTTTCGCTGAATCATCCTGTTTCCGCGCAGATGTTCGCTCCCACCGACGCACCGTTGCCGTTCTTACTACGCAAAGCGGCGCCCGAAGATTTCGAGTTCGCCGAGGCGTTGACGCGCAAAAACATGAACGGCTATTACGAACGCCATCATCTGGTGTGGCGTGCCGACCTTTTTTTCGGAAGCTGGCGGGAGTCCGAGAACTATATCCTCGAAGTCGACGGTCAGCGGATCGGCGTAATGCGGGTGACCGAGGAGGGCAATTCGCTGCATATCCGCGACGTGCAAATCGCGTCGGGCTTCCGTGGCCAAGGGGCGGGCACCTATCTGCTCGAGACGGCGCATGGCTGGGCTCGTGAGCGCGGATTGACGGAGCTGCAGCTGCGTGTCTTCGTCGACAATCCCGCGGCGCGTCTATATGTACGCATGGGCTATCGTCTGGCCGGCCCGCGAATCGCGCAGCTCGGCGCAATCCGACATATGACGCGGCGCGTCTGATCGCTATGCGCGGCTTCAAGCCGCTCAATCATCAACTCAGCCGTCGACGAGACCGCCGGGTACGTCCTCGAGATCGTCGTCGGGCGCCTCGCTTTCCTGCATGCGGTCGTGACCGCGCACCATGAACGCCCGCGGGCTCTCTCCGAACGCGCGCCGGAACATCGCTGAAAACGCGCTTTGGCTCTGATAGCCGAGCGCATGCGCGATATGCGACAGCGGCCTGCCTTGGCTCAGGAGTGGGATTGCCCGTGCGAGCACGGCCTGCTGCCGCCATTGCGAGTAGCTCATGCCGAGCTCCTGTCGAAAGAGCCGGGCGATGGTGCGCGTGCTTGCGCCGACCGTTGCCGCCCAGTACTCGAGCGGGTCCGCGTTGCCAGGATCGGCGAGCAGCGCGTCGCAAAGGGCGCGCAGCCTTTTTTCGCGCGGCATCGGCACAGAAAGTGGCAGCGGGACCGAATGCGTGAGCTCGTCGAGCGCGAGCTGACCGAGCAGGCGTTCACGCGCGGGCGACAGATCGTCGGCGTCGATCGCCGCGATCAGCTCGCGCAAAAGCGGCGAGACTTCCATCACGCGGCAACTCTCGAGCCCCTGCGGCACCACCGACTCGTCGATATAGAGCGCGCGCAGATAGGCGTCCTCGACGACGACCACTTCGTGCGGCACGTGTGGCGGCACCCAGATCGCGCGCGACGGCGGAACAATCCAGGTGCTGCTTTCGACGCCAATCCGCAGCACCCCGCGCGACGCGTAGGCCACCTGCGCCCACGCGTGCATATGCAAAGCGATGCGCTCGCCGGCGGGAACGGCGCGCGAGCGCACTCGTACCGGGTGCTCGCGCGTCGGCGCGAATCGTGGCGGGATGTCGGCAAAGCGCACGCGCGCCGGCGGCGGTCGAAGAACGGATTCGGTCATGGCGAAGCAAAAGCGCGTCGGCGAGCGGCTCGGAGCGGCGTTGCGGGGCCGCGGCAAGGGGGGGCCGGCAAAGCCCGATGGTCGCAATTGTCCGCTATTGTATGGGCGGTCTGGGGTTCGCAGTGCCCCCCGAGGCATGCATAATGCGTGTTTCGCGCACATGTCCGCAAGCGCGCCCACACGGCGGTCCGTGTTCCGCATGTTAGGTTTGCGCGGCGAGCGAGCGGCGACGCCAGTCGGACAGGCGAGCCACGACGGAGAAAGACGGGAGGACGAGGGCAGATGCGATACGTTTTCGTGTACGGCACTTTGCGCGCAGGCGAGATCAACGATATCGGGCGCGCCGCGGCACGCCATCGCATCGAGGCGCCGCGGCTCATCGGCACAGCCAGCGTGCGCGGGCGGCTCTACGATTTCGGGCGCTACCCCGGGCTCGTGCTCGACGCAACGGCTGGATTCGTGCACGGCGACATCTACGAGATCGACGCGGCGCTCGTGCCTGTGCTCGACGAAATCGAAGAGGTCTACCCCGGCGTGGACGGGCTCTTCAAATCTCGCCAGCTGACCGTCGCGGTAGATGGACGCAATCTCACCTGCCTCTTCTATCCGGTCGATGCCGAATCGGTGTCAGGCCTGCCGCGGATCGCCAATGGCGATTGGGTCGAGTACCGGCTCGCACGCGACGCGGAGCCGGTACTCGAATAAATGATCGCTCGCACCGACGGCTGATGCGAGCGATCTAGCGAAGGGACGCTCGCGGCTGCCCGACGAGACGGCGGTGCCCCGGAGGCCTCGCTTACAGCTCTTCGTAAAGCGGTAGCGTCAGGAACTCGGTGAACTGGTCCGACGTCGACATCTTTTCGAAGATTTGCGCGGCGCGTACGTAAGTCGCCGTCTGACCGCCCACCTCTTTCTTGACCTTCTCGAGCTCTTCGTTCGTCAGGCTCCGCACGAGCTCGGCCGTGACTTTGCGCCCGTCGTCGAGCTTGCCCTTCGAAGAGCGAATCCACTGCCAGACTTGCGAGCGGGAGATTTCCGCAGTCGCCGCGTCTTCCATGAGATTGTGGATCGGCACACACCCGTTGCCCGCGAGCCATGAGCCGAGGTACTGAATGCCGACGTTGATGTTGTTGCGCAAGCCGGCCTCCGTAATCGGTGCTTCGGGGCGAAAGTCGAGCAAATCCTTTTCCGTGACCTGCACGTCGTCGCGCTGCTTGGCGATCTGATTCGGCTTGTCGCCAAGTACCTTCACGAACTCTTCCATCGCGACCGAGACGAGTCCCGGATGCGCAACCCAGCCGCCGTCGTAGCCGTCCGCGGCATCGCGCGCCTTGTCGGCACGGACCCCCGCCATCGCCTTTTCGTTGGCCGCCGGATCGTTCTTGATCGGAATGAGCGCGCTCATGCCGCCAATCGCCGGCGCGTTGCGCCTATGGCAGGTCTTCAGCAGATGCAAGGCGTAGGCGCGCATGAACGGCACGGTCATCGTGATCTGCGAGCGGTCCGCAAGGCAGAAGTCCTTGTCGTTTCTGAACTTCTTGATCGCCGAGAAGATGTAGTCCCAGCGGCCCGCGTTGAGCCCCGAGCTGTGCTCGCGCAATTCGTACAGGATTTCGTCCATTTCGAACGCGGCGAGGATCGTCTCGATCAGCACGGTCGCTCGTATCGTGCCGCGGGCGATGCCGAGCGTCTCTTGAGCGGCAATGAACACGTCGTTCCAGAGTCGCGCTTCGAGATGGCTCTCGAGCTTCGGCAGATAGAAGTAAGGCCCGCTGCCGCGCGCGACGAGCTCCTTCGCGTTGTGGAAAAGATAAAGCGCGAAGTCGAAGATACCGCCCGAAACACGCGCACCGTCGACCTTGACGTGCTTCTCGTCGAGATGCCAGCCGCGCGGACGCACGATCAGCGTAGCGATCTTCTCGTTGAGCCGGTACGTCTTGCCGCCCTGCTCGAGCGAGATCGTCCGGCGCACGGCGTCGATCAGATTCAACTGCCCCGTGATCTGGTTGTGCCAGTTCGGCGTGTTCGAATCCTCGAAGTCCGTCATATAGGCGTCGGCGCCCGAATTGAGCGCGTTGATGATCATCTTGCGCTCGACGGGACCCGTGATCTCGACCCGCCGGCATTCGAGATCGCGCGGGAGCGGCGCGATCTTCCAATCGGCTTCGCGGATGTTTTTCGTCTCGGCCAGAAAACAAGGCCGCTCGCCTGCGTCCAGCCGCTCCGTGCGGGCCGCGCGCGCCCGCAAGAGTTCGCGGCGGCGCGGCTCGAACGTGCGATGCAGTGTCGCGACGAGCGCGAGCGCGTCCGGAGTGAGGATCTGATCGAAGCCCGGCTCGATCTCACCCGTGATCTCAATGCCCTCGGGCAGGGGCAGCGTATTGGCCATGGTGCAGTCTCCTTGACAGTGATCGTGGTTGTCGTGTGTCAGGGCGCGGCGAATGGGCGAAAAGGGTCGTGCCTCGGGCGGGTTTTCGATATGCGGACTGTCCCTTACATCGGACAAAAGCGGCGCTGCCCGCGAACTACAATCCGTTCAGACGCTGCCGCCTTCGCGCGACGCGTGCATCGCGGCAACTCCGCGCTTTGCGCGACGCCGCCGACGAGGAGGGCATCATGTTCAAGCACATCCTGGTCCCGACCGACGGTTCGGAGCTCTCGCAAAAAGCGGTCGACGGCGCAATCGAGCTCGCGCGAGCGGTCGGCGCGTGTGTCACCGCGTACGCCTGCCTGCCTCAGTACCCCTATTCGCCGTTCTCCGACGTCGTCGTCGAGCCGCCAGAAGAGTTCGTCGCGCGCAGCGAGCGGGAAGCCCGCTCGCACCTGAGCGAAGTCGAGGAGGCGGCCAGCCGCGCGGGCGTCGCTTGCACCTGTCAGACGAGCGTTCACCCGTCGCCGTACCTCGGCATCATCGAAGCAGCGGAGAGGGGGGGCTGCGACGTCATCTTCATGGCGTCGCATGGGCGCCGGGGGCTTGGCAGCCTCCTCATCGGCAGCGAAACCCAGCGCGTGCTCACGCATACGAAGATTCCCGTCCTCGTCTACCGATAGGCGCCTGCAATGGCGCCAATCCGTTTGCCATGTGCGCCGGCGGCCCGGCTCGATGAGCGCGGCGGGCCATGTTGGCCCGCCGCACCCCCGAGTGGCTCATTGCGCTCGATGGACGCCTCTTACGCTTATGCGGCGACCTTCTTGCTGTCGAAGAATTGCTCGTCTTCGGTGGAGCCGTGAAGCGCCGTCGTCGAGGCTTCGCGCTCGACCGTCTGCGTCACGGCGTCGAAGTAGCCGGTACCGACCTCGCGCTGGTGCTTGACGGCCGTGAAGCCCTTGTCGGCCGCCGCGAACTCGGCTTGCTGCAGGTCGACGAACGCGCTCATTTGCGTGCGCGCATAACCGTACGCGAGGTCGAACATCGAGTAGTTGAGCGAGTGGAAGCCCGCGAGCGTGATGAACTGGAACTTGTAGCCCATCGCTCCGAGCTCCTTCTGGAACTTGGCGATCGTGGCGTCGTCGAGGTTCTTCTTCCAGTTGAACGAAGGCGAGCAGTTGTAG
>CAYPWK010000416.1:0-5404 GCA_964414365.1 uncultured Burkholderia sp. | reverse complement strand
AGCCTGCACGCTTTGCTGGTCAGGACACTGCGCCAATCAGCGTCTGCCTGAAGCATGTCGCGTGCGCAGTCGCGGCAGGGAGAGCCCATCAGAACGATGCGTTCGTCGGCAAACTAACGGATATCGCATACAACTGACGGCGCGCGGCGCGCCGTCAGTCCGGTCAACAAGGCTCGAGCCAACAACGCTCGAGTACCTACCTCGCCCGCTCGGGTAGCAACATGGTAGACGATACCGTGGTGCGTGTGAGCAGTCGCTCAGTAGAAAATATCTCCTTCAACTACATGAAAAGCTCGCCGCCGAATTCACGTCGCCGCCGTTGTAGCGCGCAACTTTCGGATACGGGCACAGCGGCCGCGTGCGCCCGGCGCCCCATTCGGCGGGCACTTCGCTGTTCGGTATCGCGTTGCTCGCGTCGCGTGCCGTCGCGATCACGCTGTCGGGCGCCTTGCCCTGCTCGACCCACGCGATCATCGGCGTCAGCATGTCGAACTGGTCGGCAGCGGGGCCGCCCGAGCAATGGTTCATGCCCGCCACCGTATAGAGCCGAGCGAAGTTGCTCGCATCGCCGCCATTTGCAGCCATCAGGCGTTGATACCAGTCGGTCGTATCGTTCGATGAAAACACCGGGTCGCTCGTGCCGTGATACACGATCAGCTTCGCGCCGCGCAGCTTCAGCGCGCTCAGGTTGGTCTCGTCGGGCGGTGTCATGAACGACCACGACGACTCCGTGTAGACGCCGCCCGTCGAGAAGATCTTCGGTGCGTCGTTGTCCATGCTGAAGTTCAACGCATAGGCCGACAACTGGCTCAGCAACGACGCGCCTTGCGGCGGCGTCGTGAACGTAAAGGCGGCCGCTGCGGGATCGAGCACGATCGAATTGCTCTGCTTCCATTGCGCCCAGTTAGCGCCGCTCACACCGGCGTCGTACGGAAAGCTCGCATAGAGCGCCGTGCCCGCGCTGTTGCGCGCGCCCGAGAACACGTTGCCGATCGCGTCCTTCTGCGCGGCCGTCAGACAAGTGCCGTCGCGCACGTTGCTCGAACAGGTCGGCACGTCGTTGGCAAGACTGAAGTTCGCCTGACAAGCCTTGATGTCCTGCACCATGCCGTCCGTCACGCCATCGAGCGCATCGCACTTCGCGATGATTCGCGACGCCAGCAGCTTCCGTTCGGCGAGCGTAAAGCCCGTCGTGATATCTGGCAAGCCGTTCGATGTCGTTGCCGTCGCCACTTTCGCGAATTGCTGCGCGCTCCACATCTCGCCGATCGCGGCCTTCGGCAGATGGAAGCCGGGGTCGCCCGCGATGATGCCGTCGTATTGCGCCGACGACCTCGCCGCTGCCACCATCGCATGCCGACCGCCGTTCGAGCAACCGCCGAAATAGCTGCGATCGGGCGCCTTGCCGTAAGCGATCCGGATTATCTCCTTGGCCATCGGCGTGAGCGTTGCAACCGCGTTGTAGCCGTAATCGATGCGCGCCTGCGGATCGAGACCGAAGAGCGGATTCTGCGATGACGAATGTCCCGCGTCAGAGCTGATGACGGCGAAGCCCATATTGAGCGCATCGTTGAGCGGCCCGCCGCCGCCGATCGCGCCTGTTGCCGTCGACACATTGCCGTCCAGCCCTCCATTGGCCTGATAGAAAAAGCGGCCATTCCACGCAATCGGCAGGCGCAACTCGAAGCCGATCGCATAGGTCTGGCCGTCGACGGGACTCACACGCTGGTTCATCTGCCCTTCGATCACGCAGTGCTCGGGAATCGGCTTGCCTGCCACCGTCAGCGTGCCGGCCGGAACGTCCTGCACGGACGTGAACACCGTGTTCGCAAACGCAAGCTTGGCGGCCAGAGTCGCACAGCTTCCGAGGAGTGTCGCGGGCGTCGCAGCGCTCAACCGCGGAAGCACCGACGCAGTGTCCGACGGGCTGTTCGAGGATCCTCCACACGCGGCAAGCGCGGCCGATACGCATACTGCAATCGCAGACTTCTTCATTCGATGTCCCCTAGAACATATGCTTGATGCCGACCATCACGCCCGTCTGCCCCATCCCTGCGCCCGGCGTCGTGCCGCCACCGCCGGCGCTCACCGAATAGCGCGCCTTCGCGCTGTTGGCCAGATACGCAGCCTGCGCGTACACGGAAGAGCGCTTGCTCAGCAAATAGGTGGTGCGCAGCGTGCCCATCGTTGCGCGCGTGTCGTGGTCATTGTTGACGATGCGGAACACCTCGCCGTCTACGAGAAATGCAGGCGTCACGAAGTACGAAGCGCCGATGAAGAACAGATTCGAGCGCGCATCGGGCACGGCGGGAGAGTCCGTCACCACGCGGCGCCCGAGCCATCCCGCGCCGATCTTCACGCCCGCGTATTTCGCATAGGCGCTGACATGCATGCGCACGTCCTTGTCGACGGCACTGGTGAGCGGCGTCGGCGCAACGCCGTCAAAGAAATTGGCGGCTGCGTTCGTGCCGCCGCGCTGTTCTTCATACGAAGCGGCCGCGCCGAAGTACTGCGCGTCGTACTTGAGCATGACGGACCAGTCGCGGCATTGCGTTGCATGGCCTGGCACCGAGCCCGCGCAGGTGCCCTGCCCCGGCGAGTTGCCCGTGCCCGCCGAATCGCGCCCGAATGAATAGCCCGCGCCCAGCGTGAAGCCCTTGTAGCTGCCTAGGTAGGTGACAGAGTTGTCGGCGCGCGCATTCGGCACGTAGGCATCGAGCGAACCGATGCCGTAGATGTCCGGCCCGGTGATGTCCGCGCCTTGCAGCGCCAGATACGTCATCGTGTATTGCCGGCCAAACGCCACCGTTCCATACGCGTTCTCGAGGCCGACGAACGCCTGTCGTCCGAACAGCCGTCCGCCCTGGCCGGAACTGCCGTCGCGCAGGTTGAAGCCGCTTTCGAGCGTGAAGATCGCCCTATTGCCGCCGCCCAGATCCTCGACGCCGCGCAAGCCCCAGCGCGAGGGTAGCTCACCTGTCACGGCAGGCATGCGAAAGACGTGATCGCCGGCCGCATTCGCATGCGACACGTATTCGACACCCGTATCGACGATGCCGTACAGCGTCACTCCCGATTGCGCGAATGCGCTCGTGGCGAGTGCGCCAAGCGCACCACATAGAAGAAGGCGGGTCGTTGTTGCTTGCATCTCGTTGTCTCCAAAATCTGTGTGTTCTTCTTGACGAAGGTGATTCAGTCGGTGGCGCGCGGGTGGCGGATCAGCAGCAAGGCGGCGACGGCGGCGATCAGCGTGACGGGGATACTTGCCCCAATCACCGTCGAGGAACTGCGGCCCATCGCCAGCAACGCCCCCGCCGCAAGCGGCCCGACAACCGAGCCGATGCGGCCCACCGCGACCGCTGCGCCGACGCCCGTGCCGCGCATCGCCGTCGGATAGAAGACGGCGGCGAGCGCGTAGAGCACCGATTGCCCGCCGATCACGAACGTCCCCGCGAAGAATGCCGAGGCGGCGAGCGCTGTGAAGCCCGGCGCAACCGACAGCGCCGCGAGCGACGCGATGATCCCGATGTACATGCCGGAAACGACCACGCCACCGCGCAGCCGGTCCATCAACATGCCGATGAACAGCGCCCCCAGGCCGCCACCGATGTTGAAGAAGATCTGCACGTAGCCGACTTCGGCGCGCGCGAGACCGCGCGCCGCCATCAGCGACGGCAGCCAGTTGAGGAGGAAGTACAGGACGATCAGCGTGCAGAAATAGCTGATCCAGATCTGCAAAGTGGACACGCCGCGGTTCCCGCCGAACAGCACTTCGGTGACGGGCGCGGGCTGCGCATGTGCACCGTGCGACGCCTTGCGGAACGCGCGGGATTCGGGCAGGAACGCGATCAAGAGCGGCACAAGCACGAGCGGCCCCGCGCCGCCGACGTAAAAAATATGCCGCCAGTTAGTATCCCCGATGCTGACGATGCCGATGATCGACGCAATCACCCCGCCGAATGGGATGACGCAATACATCACGCTCACGGCCGTATTGCGCGCCTTCGGCGACACCGCTTCCGACGACAGCGCGATCAGATTCGGCAGCGCGCCGCCGAGCCCCATGCCCGTCAACACGCGCACCAGCACGAGCATGCCGAAGCTGCTGACCATCGCGGTCGCGATCGACAGCAGACCGAACACGCATGCCGACAGGATCAGAACGCGCTTGCGTCCGATGCGGTCCGCGAGACGCCCGCCGAACATAGCGCCCGGCAGGAGGCCGAAGGTGCCCGCGCTGAAAGCGAGCCCCATCTGTGCGACCGTGAGGCCGAATTCGCGCGCCATGCGCGGCGCGGCGACGCCGACCGATTGGAGATCGAGCCCTTCCAGCAAGGCGATCGCGAAACAAAGGCCCAATGTGATGACGGCGCCCGCGCCCGCGATGGGCGGCGTCGTCATGCTGTCTCCTGGCAATGCTGCTCTAATGGATTTCATTGTCTGTCACCTGATGGTTGTATCGATCCCGGTGAACGCATAAATGCGGCTATATATCAGGACGCCTGACATACAAGTCGAATAAAAGCGCGCTCCTGAGAACGCGCCGGCTCACCGCGATGCATCGCATTTGATATCAGGCCTCCTGACAATGCAAGGCGAGTGACGCTGGTGAATACCCTAGGGCGCGCGGGCGAATTTCGCGCGGATGCGCCGCAAATGAGTTGCCAGGCCCCGCCTAGCGATCTTCTGCGGGAAGCGGCGGCGTCACAGTGTTCTCAGCTAGGGGTTTTCACCGACGAGCTGGCGATTGTTTATCAGGCAACTTGATAATAGACTCTGTATCAGGCTGCCTGATACTGAAAAGCGCATCGGGTGACTGATACATCACGGCATAAATTGATACGCGCACAAGCGCGCTGGAGCTACGAACATGGCAAGTTATGAGGATCGGTGGAAGACGGTCGACGTGAAGGTCGAAGGGGGCATCGCGTGGGTAATGTTCAATCGTCCGGAGAAGCGCAATGCAATGAGCCCCACGCTCAACAGCGAAATGGTGCAGGTGCTCGAGACGCTGGAACTTGATGCCGACGCCAGGGTACTCGTTCTGACAGGTGCGGGAGACGCGTGGACGGCAGGCATGGACCTGAAGGAGTATTTCCGCGAAGTCGATGCAGGCCCTGAGATCCTGCAGGAAAAGATCCGCCGCGATGCGTGCCAGTGGCAGTGGAAGCTGCTGCGCATGTATTCCAAGCCGACGATCGCGATGGTCAATGGGTGGTGCTTCGGCGGCGGCTTCTCGCCGCTCGTCGCCTGCGATCTCGCGATTGCCGCCGACGAAGCTGTGTTCGGCCTGTCCGAAATCAACTGGGGCATTCCGCCGGGCAATCTCGTCAGCAAGGCAATGGCCGATACGGTCGGGCATCGTCAGGCGCTCTACTACATCATGACGGGCGAAACCTTCACG
>CAYPWK010000415.1:0-5424 GCA_964414365.1 uncultured Burkholderia sp. | reverse complement strand
CCTCGCCACATAATTCATCGCTTCCAGCACATCCCCAAGGTGCAGTAGTAGCGCACGTCGGTCGAATTGTCGTCCACAGTATGTCAGAGTTGGAATTGCCATCTTTAAGGCTGGGCGCGCCGCGCTACACGCACGGATAAGCTGTGTATCGCGGGACGCGGTGCTCGGTGGCTCAATGTGGTCCCAATAACTCCAGGTGCGCAAATTCCGCTCCCAAGCCGACACACGCCAAACGGAACTGCTGACCGGTCAACCAGTTCGGGTTTGATGGATGTAATTCGCAGGGTGCGGAAATGGTCAAGGATGTCGTGTCCGCCCAAGCGGCGTTCGCTGGCGAAATGGCGCTGCTTTTCCGGGCCGCCATTACATCGAACCGACAACTTCGAGCTGGGTCGTCAAGCTAAGGCCAAAAGAACATGGGTCGCGAGAGACTCATCATGCCGTTGGGCCGGGAGCCGAGTCCATTCGACCGTGAAGGTTACCGCCGTGAAGATGCCATCTCCCCACGCTGCGCAGCGGTGAACGCTACTGGTCCACGGGCTTTTGTTCGCTCGCAGGTGCGGTCGGACCTGTTCCGGCCAAAAGAGCCCCGAGCGTGCTCAGCAGGTTCGCAACAGACACCGGTTTCCTCAGCAGGGCATGGCACGACAATTCCGCCGCTGATGGTAGAGGGTACGCAGCTGTGAGCATGACCACGGGAATGTCGACGGTCACAGGATTAGCCTTCAGCCGTCGGCATAACTCTAATCCATCGATGCCCGGCATCATGTAGTCCGTCACCACAACGTCGGGCCGCTCACTGATGGCTATCGTTACTGCTGCTTCCGCGTTGTCAGCCGCTAGCACGCCCACTGCCTCCGCCTCGAGAACGAGTCGCAGGGCGCGCAGAGAATTTTGGTCATCATCGACAATTAGAGCAGTAACCAAAGGAAAGCTCGGTATCGAACCGTAACTGCGAGCGCGCAAGGGCTGTTCCCGATTCGATAATGAGAAGCGCACAGACTGTACTCGCCGTGACCAGGTGCCGCGAGCGTAAGTTCGGTCCGCTTCCCAGCTCCATCGCACGAGACATATCTGGGCTCGACCAGTCGGGTAATGATGGGAGGCATCAGGCCCATGTCGAACTCAGTTGGTTATGCCCGTTTTAACCTGACACTGATATGCGCATTGGCTGCGTCGCTCATCAACCGAAGACAGAGCTCGATGCCGTCACACATGGTGTTCTCCCGTCTGTCACGATTAGGAGGCCACGGCAAGCGTAGCGAATGCGGATTGGCCATCTGGCGCAATCCCTTCGAGCGACAGCGCAGACTATAAGCCCGCAAGGTGCTCGAATCGTGTTAGCACCAAAGGTGCGCAGTGCTTACATTTATCTGACCGCCGGAAGCTACACTGGAGGTATACGGGCGGCAGGGTTGATACCGTTCGCGGAACGGTTACTCCACGGGAGTCCCCAATGGTTGAGCGGCGTGAATCACATAGGGTTCGACGTGTCGAATGCGCCGAAACCATCATAACGACGGCACTTGATGCGCGCACCCGGCGCGCGGAAGCGGTCATCACAACGGAGCTCGAGACGCGCGCCCAACGGTCCCCCGACTTCGCAGCAGAAAACGACGCCTTGCACCGTCTCGCGCAAGCGCTGAGCGCGCACGACGGCGGTGTTTTGCAGACGCTCGCTGGTACGGCGCTGGACCTATGCGGCGCGCAAAGCGCGGGCATCAGTCTGCTCGAGCACGGCAGGGACGGCGGGCGAATGTTTCGCTGGGTCGCGCTTGCCGGACTGGCCACCCCGTTCACAAACCATGTGGTCACAGCCGATGACAGCCTGGGCAGCGTCACGCTCGCGCTGGGCGCAGCCCAGCTCTTTGCCTTCCCGCAAAAGCACTTTTCGGGCCTCTCCGCTTCGATTCCGCACGCGGTCGAAGGGCTCGTCGTACCGATTCCCGGTCAACGCGAACCCTGGGGCGTGCTGTGGGTGATGTCCCATGACGAACGTGTCCACTTCGACGCAGAGGACCGAAGGATTCTGACCAGCTTGGCAAACTTCACCTGCGCCGCCCTGACCGTTACTCAAGCGAAAGCCGATGCGGAAGCGCGGGCAGCGGAAGCCGAGGGGGCAAGAAACGCGCTGGCACGGGCTGAAGTTCAAAAGGACGATTTCATCGCCATGCTCGCGCATGAACTGCGCAATCCCATCGCTCCGATTGATGGCGCACTTGCCGTAGCCCAGAAACTGGCGGCCGGCAGTCCTGCTGTGCTATCGGCTCTCGCGGTAGCAGACCGACAGGTGCGGCAGTTGAAGCGCTTGTTGCGTGACCTGCTCGATGCCTCCGGAATCAGGCACGGCAAGCTGTCGGTGCAGCGCTCACACTGCCTGCTCGCCGACATTGTGTGCGACGCGTTGGCCGCTGTGAAACTGGACACCGAAGGACGTCAACAGGAGTTGCATGCGGATGTTCCCGCGTATCCGGTCACCGTATATGGTGACCCGGCCCGCTTGACTCAAGTCATCTCGAACCTCCTATGGAATGCGGTGAAATACACGCCTCCCGGCGGCGCGATTACGCTGTCGGTGCAAGCGCCGGACCCCGACACGATTCCGATGGAAGATTCCACGCCACGTGAGGCGGTCATCACGGTGCGCGACAATGGCATAGGCATTTCCCCGGCAGTGCTGCCGCATGTCTTCGACATATTCACGCAGTCCCCTTCAGCGCGACCACGTGCGGAAGGAGGGTTGGGCGTCGGATTGGCCGTTGTGAAGTATCTGGTAAACGCGCACAACGGCGATGTCTCCATTTCGAGTGAGGGCGAAGGCAAGGGCACAGAGGTGAGCGTGCGACTACCCATTGTGTGCAGGGCTCCGGTGGAGCCGGCCACTGCCACTACCCACGGCGCGATACCCTCCCGCCTTTTGCTAGTGGACGACAACGCCGACGCGACTGAGGCGCTGGCGACGTTGCTCGCATTAGAAGGTCATGAAGTGAAATGCGCACGGTGCGGACCGGAAGCACTGTGCATCGTCGAATCGTTCACTCCGGATGTCGCCCTGATTGATATCAACATGCCCGGTATGGATGGCCGGGAATTGGCCCGTCTGCTTCGTCAACGTGCGCAATGCTCCGCAACAAAACTGGTGGCCCTGACGGGCTACGCCGATACTGCCATCAGACGGGAAGAAGACGCCGAAGGTGCATTTGACTGTTATCTCGTCAAGCCGCTGTCGCTGGATGACCTCGCAGAAGTCCTCCGGGGCTCATAGCTGCGCCAAGGCCCGCCGGGCTGCTGCCCGCATGTTCGAAGCACGGTATGTATGCGCATGACCACACCGCCATACGGACGGCCCCAGGGGCCTAAAATGGGCTAGGACACGTTGGATGTCTTCACGCGAAGCGTCGCTGCACTTTGTATGTCGCGCGAACCTGTTGCTGCGCATCGCTCTGGACCATTGTCCGCCTCGCGTCACTGACGTTGCGCCAACGATAACAGGCGGTCAAATTGTTCGCGCGCGTCGCGCAGCTCCTGCATCGCCGCAGCAAAACGCGCGAGTTCAAGCGTCGACGGTTGTGCGCCTGGGCTATTTCCAAAGTAGTTTTCCAGCGCCGTAGACGCCACCTGTACTTCCCGCGCAGCTCTAACGATACGCTCGAGTGCAACAGCCTCCGGCGAAGTGGTGGTATCTATCGTCATGTCTTTGTCACCGTACGGTACCTACCGCAAAGTCGTGTCCGATTGGACACGAAACAGAAGACTCAAAGACTTATGCGGAGCCGCGCCACAGATGTCTTGTCACAGAGTTACTGCGACTGGCCTACCTTCGCGCCGAAATAGTAGCATTTGGGGCCGACCTAATTAATTGCCGCTCCCGCACGAGCCTGTGCGGGGTCGGGCTGAGGCACGGGCATCTCCGTGACAGGCCTGAACCAATCGCGGATGCGCCGCTGCAGGCGACCGGTCGCCGGCATTTATCGCTGGGGTGAAATTGCTGACAGGGAGGCGGTCGAGCTGAGTCGGAAAGGCGGCAATAATGGCGTCACGTACTTGGCCGTTAGTCACGCCTCCTCACCGAAAAGTCCTTTTTTGCAGGAGCTTCGCGCAAGTTCAAAAGCGACACGTTTACTGTCGGATATGCGCTGAGTCTCGCGTGGAAATTTTCAACGAGCAGCCTACAATTAGCTGACAGTCATCCTTATCGGCTGTCGAGTCACAAGAGTCAAAGGCGGTTTTCGGCATTCGGGTTTCTTGATGCCGGCCCGCCAGCCAGGTCGCCCCCGTGCGCCGGTGAAGCTATCCATACCAATACCAACATCCGGCCTCGTCTGCA
Organism: uncultured Burkholderia sp.; assembly: GCA_964414365.1. GTDB lineage: Bacteria > Pseudomonadota > Gammaproteobacteria > Burkholderiales > Burkholderiaceae > Trinickia. Next base: position 1,097 of record CAYPWK010000415.1, on the reverse strand, counting down.
GCTCCGGCTACAGCGAGCAATTCGGCATCGCCAATCGAGTGGTCAGGACGGTTGGCTTGAAGAAAGGGAGCAAACCGCTCAAATTCGCTGCAGTTGGTGCTGCTGCATTCGCGTTCGGATACGCTCAGGCTGAGCATACGCTGCCGGCGCAGGCCTCCTCGTCCCCAACGTATTCGACGAGCTCGGCGGTGTCGCCGACGCCACGCGCAGCGAGGCAGGCGCGTCAATGGGCAAAACGCGAAATCAGGTCTACCACAAGTTGTTGCGCGTACGCGAACCGGGCGAGCTCGAGCGGATCAACCACTTGACCCCTGGGCAACGAAGCCGAAGTCGAAGTAGCTATTGGAAGAGGCTGCCGAACGGTATGCGCTTAGGGCCTCGATGTTCCCGGACCCAACGAGGAAATCAAACTGTCCTTGCCGGCGCTGGTGTTAACGTGAGTGCGGGTGCCGGTCCTCGGGCATAGTGCCGCGAGGGAAGCTGTGCGCCATTTTCATACTGGGTTGCCCGGCATCGCGGCGTTGTCAGCGCTCCGGGTCCCTGGGAGATGATATCGTGACCAAACAGAATTTTCTTCTCGGTATCCTTGCAGCCGGTTACATCATCGCAACATCCGTTTTGACGCCGAGCACTGCAAACGCGCAGGCGGACCCGCGTGTTGCCACCTCAATGGCAAGCTTGAAAACTAAAGCCGCACAGTTGGGTGCGCCCAAGCTCGAAGGCAAGGATGCGGTTGCGGGCAAAGAGGCCCCGGCTCTGTATTTCGGCAGCACCAAGATTAATAACAATTTCGAGCTCGTCGACGCAGTCAGCAAAGAGGACGGCAAGGGTATGACGGCCACGCTTTTTGCGAAAAGTGGAGACGAATACATCCGCGTTTCCACCAGCGTACCGAAGCCAGATGGCAGCGGGCGGGCAATTGGGACCATACTTGACCCTGCCGGGAAAGTCATTGCTCAAATCAAGCAAGGTAAACCCTTCTACGGCGAGGTAGCCATCCTTGGTACGCCATACATCACTGGCTACGAGCCAATGAAGGACGAATCTGGAAACGTCATTGGTATCTATTACGTCGGCTACAAGAAGTAACGTGTACA
>CAYPWK010000414.1:0-5424 GCA_964414365.1 uncultured Burkholderia sp. | reverse complement strand
TCATTCTGAGCGCTTGCCAGCACTTGCGGCCCTCCGTAAACTCGCGCGTGGTCTCGACTGACCGCCGAGCCGCGTTGTCGCGGCTCAGCCTCACGACAAGAAGAGAACACGCCGACAAAAGGAGCGCAACGAGCATGGCCGATTCCTACTTTCCGCGCTGGCGCCTCGCGCCGCGCGCCATCGAGGGCCGTGTCGTCGGCCCCGACGAACGTCTCGCATGGCCGCAGACGATCGCGATGGGTATCCAGCACGTCGTGGCCATGTTCGGCTCCACCGTGCTCGCGCCGCTCTTGATGGGCTTCGATCCGAACCTCTGCATCTTCATGTCGGGCATCGGCACGCTGCTTTTTTTCCTGCTTGTCGGAGGGCGCGTGCCGAGCTATCTGGGCTCGAGCTTTTCGTTCATCGGTCTCGTGATCGCCGTCACCGCGTACTCAGGGCACGGTCCGAATCCCAACGTTGCAGTCGCGCTCGGCGGCATCATTGCCTGCGGCGCCGTTTATGCAGTGATTGGGCTCATCGTCGCTGCGATCGGCACGCGCTGGATCGAAACGCTCATGCCCCCAGTCGTCACGGGCTCGGTCGTCGCCGTGATTGGCCTCAACCTAGCGCCAATTGCCGTCAAGGGCGTCAGCACATCCTCGTTCGACGCGTGGATGGCGCTCGTGACCGTGCTTTGCGTCGGCATCGTCGCCGTTTTTGCGCGCGGCATGGTTCAGCGCCTGCTGATTCTCGTAGGACTCCTGATTGCTTACGCGATTTACGCGATCGTCGCGAACGGGATGGGGCTCGGCCGGCCGATCGACTTTTCGATTGTCGCCAACGCTGCGTGGTTCGGACTGCCGAATTTCCGCTCGCCCGTTTTCGAGCCGCACGCAATGACGCTGCTTGCGCCTGTCGCCGTGATCCTCGTCGCGGAAAACCTCGGGCATATCAAGGCAGTCAGCGCAATGACGGGGCAAAATCTCGATCGTTTTATCGGCCGCGCGTTCGTCGGCGACGGCCTCGCCACGATCGTGTCCGGCTTTGCCGGCGGCACGGGCGTGACGACGTACGCTGAAAACATCGGCGTGATGGCCGTGACGAAGATCTACTCGACGCTGGTTTTCGTCGTTGCCGCGCTGATTGCGATCGTTCTCGGCTTCTCGCCGAAGTTCGGCGCGTTGATTGAGACGATTCCGGGGCCCGTGCTGGGCGGTGTATCGATCGTCGTCTTTGGCCTCATCGCCGTCACCGGCGCTCGCATCTGGGTCACGAACGCTGTGGATTTTTCGGACAATCGAAATCTCATCGTGGCAGCCGTAACGCTCGTCCTTGGTGCGGGCGATTTTTCGTTGAAGTTCGGCGGCTTTGCACTCGGCGGGATCGGAACCGCGACATTCGGGGCCATCGTGCTGTACGCGATTTTGCGGCGGGAAGCAGTGCGCGGACCGGTTCTCTAGTCGTGCCCGAAATCCGTGCATCCGGCTATTCATGCACTTGCCTAGTGCGCACCGCTTCAATTGTGGGTGCCGCCTCGACTGTGTATGCCCACTCCTTACGCCGGGCTGTCAGGAAACGCGCGGAGGAGGCGTCCACATAGTTCTCGCACGGAGCTTGCTTAAACGGGCCAACGATCAAACGAGAGTCCGAGGAGCCGTCGTTGATTCCCTCCGTAGAGAATGCAAAAGCGAATAGTGCGCGGGCCGCCGTGCCGGCCTCAATGCGAGACGCACCGATTGCGCCCCCAGCGGGATTCGAGGAGGACGTTGTCTCGGGACTGCAGCGTTACGCCTTGCGTCATCAGGACCTGACTCTCACAAGCGTCTTTCAGCCTGTCTTCAGCCTCGCCCATCTACGGGCCGTCGGCTATGAAGGCTTGCTACGCGCCCACGACGCCTTCGATTGTCCCGTTCCTCCGGTCGACGTATTCGGCGATGCGGCGCGGCGCGGCGAACTCCTTCATGTCGATCGCCTCGCGCTGACGCTCCATCTCGAGAACTACAAGATGCTCGGCGCGGAGCGCGAGTGGCTCTTCCTCAACGTGCATGCGGGGGCGCTGACCGATTCGTATCATGCTGCCGCGTTCGCGGCAAATCTGTCGCGACTCGATTTGCCGCCGCGCCGGATCGTGCTCGAGATGCAGGAGGCGCGCATCCATGATCTCGATCGGATTGCCGACGAGGTGCGATTTTTTCGTGACCAGGGCTTCCTGATCGCGCTTGACGATTTCGGCGCTGGCGACTCGAACCTGGAGCGCATCTGGCAGCTCGATCCCGATATCGTCAAGATCGACCGGATGATGCTCTCGCATGCGGCGCATCGTACGCAAGCCGCCGCCATCTTGCCCGGTTTCGTCTCTTTGCTTCATGAGGCCGGCAAGCTGGTGCTGATCGAAGGCGTCGAGACGGAGCACGACGCACAGCTTGCTTTCGCCTGTGATGCCGATTTCGTGCAGGGTTTCTACTTCGGGCGCCCGGGCCCGGGACCGGCCGATAGCGCCTTCGCGGCGGCGCGCATCGGCGAACTCGCCGAGCACCACCGCTCGGAAAGCGAGTCGCGCGAGCGGCGCAATGCGGCGCGCCTCGCGCCATACGTTCGAGCATTCGTTCGAATCGGAGAGCGGCTGGCGGCAGGCGAGCCGCTCGAGGAGGTCTGTTGGAACTTCCTTGCGCTGGATCACGCGGCGCGCTGCTTCCTGCTCGACGCGCATGGCCGGCAGGCGGGCCGCAACATCGTGCTGCGGGCCGATCGGCCCGGCAACGAGGCGCGCTTCATGCCCGTGGCCGATGCGCAGGGCGCCAACTGGATGCGGCGGCCATACTTTCGATCGGCGATTGAAGCGCCCGAGCGCGTGCAAGTGACGAAGCCTTACTTATCGATCAATGAGGCGCTGCCTTGCGTGACGCTGTCGCTGGCGATACGCATAGGCGAGCAATTGCGCGTGGTCTGCGGCGATATCGACTGGGCCGAAAAAGACGCAGCCTGAAGACTCAGTGTATTCGCACGAGCGCCGCGCGGTACGCCGCGCTACGCTCGCGCTTGCCGACGGCAACGACGACAATCGTGACGGTGCCGTCGATGACTTGGTAGACGAGGCGGTATCCCAATGCCGCGAGCTTAATCTTGTAGCAGTCAGGCATGCCGCAAAGGCGCGCTGACTCTATTCTCGGATTCGCCAGCCGCTCCGCGAGCTTGTTCTTGAACTGCTCGCGCACTGTCTTGTCGAGATGGTGCCACTCCTTTAACGCCGAGGGCAGAAATTGCAGTTCATAGATCTTCAAATTTGACGCTCACCGGTGTCTCGCCGCTGCGCGCCTGGATGATTTCCGCCAGTTCGAGGTCTTCGAGCCGCTCGCATATCGCCTCCCATACGCTAGCCGGAATGAGATAAGCAACCGGCTTGTTGCGGTTCAGGATGGCGACGGGGCCATGGGCACGGTCGATGGCTGCTGTCGGGTTGAGCTTCAATTCGCTGATTCCAATCGAGGCGCGGGCAAGGATGTTTTCCATTTTCAATTCATCGGGTGCCGCTGGGGCACACCGACGCCTAGGGTGACTAGTATGGGCAGGCAACCATCGACCGCCAATTAGCCCGATTGGCTAACGAGCAGCAAATGAGCTCTTGGATGACCAGATATTAGACCAAGTATCCGTGCTCGTCAAAGCTCTCTGGATGGCTATCGGCTACTTCGCCACGGCGATTGGAATGCTCCTCAACGTCCCCACGCCCTTCGCCTGCTCCAACGCTTGCTGCACGGCCGGGCTCGTCGCCGGGTCGACCGACAACTCCCGGGCCAACGCGCGCTCTGTGCGCTTGACTGCCGTGAGGTTTGCCATTTTCACGTGGCCGTAACCGCGTACTCGTGCGTGCAGCTGCGCAAGCTGCACCACCGTTTCGGCGTTGGATGCATTCAGAGTCTCGAACGCACGCGTCATCGTCAGCTCGTAGTCGTCCGCCAGCGCACGCTCCATCCGGCGCTCCAGCGTGCGGCCGAAAGGATCCAGTGGCGTTGCGCGCAACGGGCGGCATTTCGCGAGCAGGCCGAGCGCCGGCCAGAGCCATTGCCCGAACGTCATCTTGCGCGGCACGCCGTCGGGCCCCGCCTTGGCGAGCGCGGGCGGCGCGAGGTTGAACTTCACGCGAAAGTCTTTGCCGGCCGTGCCCTCGAATTGCGCCTCGAGTGCGGCACGGAATCCGGAGGAACTGTGCAGGCGCGCAACCTCGTATTCGTCCTTGACCGCGAGCAGTCGATAGAACGTCGTCGCGACAGCCGAGGCGAGCCGATCGCCGTCCGCCGCAGGGAGCCTTTTACCTGCATTGATGGCAGCAGCGACGAGCGCTCGATAGCGTTCGACGTAGCGCGGGCCGCCATAGGCGGCTAGCCGAGCCTCGCGATCGACGATGAGCGCCTCGAAGCCGTCGCGCGCCGTGGCGTCGTCACCGGCCGCTAACGACGCGTTTGCTCGAGCGCCCGCGTGCCGCTCGGCCCACAGCGCGTCGAGTGCCCGAGGATCCCCGGCCGCCAGACGGCCGACCGAGAACGCGAGCTTATTCATGGGGACCGCCACGCCGTTGAGCTCGATGGCGCGCGTAAGCGCCGCGAGCGACACGGGAACGAGCCCCAGCTGCCAGGCGAAGCCGAGCATCAAAATGTTCGCGCCGATCGTGTCGCCGAGAAACTTCGACGCGAGCGATTGCGCGTCGCAAATGGAGATGAATTCGGCACCCGCTGCATGGCGCATTTTTTCGACGAGCGCATCGGCATGCAGGCTTGCATCGGGGTTCTGGACGAACGTGGCGTTCGGAATCGCGTGCGTGTTGACGACGATCCGCGAGCGGCCATGACGTACCGTTTGCAAGGCATCGGCGCTCGCACCGACAACCATGTCGCAGGCGAGCAGCACGTCGGCTTGCTGCGTGTCGATACGAACCTGGTTCAGCCACTCGTCGCGCGCGGCGAAACGCACGAAAGACAGCACTGAGCCGCCTTTTTGCGCGAAGCCCATGAAATCGAGTACCGACGCGCTCTTGCCTTCGAGATGAGCGGCCATGCTGATCAGTGCACCCACCGTCACGACGCCCGTGCCGCCGACGCCGGTCACGAGGATGTCGTATGGGGCAGCATCGAGCGACGTCGTGGGCGGCGCAAGCGCGTCGACCCGCGCGTTCAGTGCCGCTTCGTCGAATGCGGCGCCCGCCGCCTTCTTGAGCTTACCGCCCTCGACAGTCACGAAGCTCGGACAAAAGCCGTTCACGCACGAGAAGTCTTTATTGCAAGACGATTGATCGATCCGGCGCTTGCGTCCGAGCGGCGTTTCCACCGGCTCGACGGACAGGCAATTGGACTGCACGCCGCAGTCGCCGCACCCTTCGCAGACTTCCTCGTTGATGAAAAGGCGCTTGTCGGGATCGGGGAACTGCCCCTTCTTGCGGCGGCGGCG
>CAYPWK010000413.1:2971-5460 GCA_964414365.1 uncultured Burkholderia sp. | reverse complement strand
CGGTCTCCGGCCACCTTGCCGTTGTGCTCCCGCGTGCTGCCGAACGAACGGAAGCAATCGATTCCAGGACATATTCTGCCCCCAAAAGCGGCATCTCGACGCCGTTTTGCCGCTGATCGACAAACGACGTATTGTGAATGCAACGATAAGTCGAAATGACGCGGGGATTCTCACGCGTCAACCCAGTATTAAGGCGATTGACCGGTTCGACAAAGCGGTGAGGGAGAACCCTATGAGAACTCCAAGTCGCATCCCCAACTTTCGGCGCCGCACGGTGCTCAAGGCGGCGGCGGCCGCAACTGCCCTGCACCTGGCGCCTCCGGTCATCATCAAGGCCCGCGGCGAGGCTCCGCTGCGCATCGGTATGGTGGACCCGCTCACCGGCGTTTATGCCGCAGTTGCGCAGAACGAAGTAACCGGCGCGAAGCTTGCCGTTCAACAAATCAATGCCCAGGGCGGCGTCCTTGGGCGGCCCGTCGAGTTGATGGTGGAAGACTCGGCGAACGATGTCGGCACCGGTGTGCAGAAGGCGCGCAAGCTGATCGAGCGCGATCAGGTTGCGTTTCTGATCGGCGACGTGAATTCAGGCATTGCTCAGGCGATTTCCCAGGTCAGCAACGAAAAGGGGGTGTTGCACATCGTCTCTGGCGGTCACACCGACACGATTACGGGCGTTGACAGCAAGTGGAACGTCTATCGTGTCTGTAACACGACGAGTATGGAGGCGAACGCTGTCGCCAATCTCCTGTTTTCCAAGTACGGCAAAAGGTGGCATTTCATCACGCCGGATTACGCGTTTGGTCACACCCTGCAGAAGGCCGCGGCCGCCGATCTGCAGAAGCTCGGCGGCACGATCACCGGCAACGAGCTCACACCGCTCGGCACGACCGATTTTTCGGCCTATCTGATCAAGGCGCGCGCTGCTCGCCCGGACGTTCTTCTCGTCTTGCCGCAAGGCTCCGATATGGTCAACTGCCTCAAACAGATCGCGCAGTTCGGTATCGGCAAAGACATCCACATCGCGGGCCTGCAGCAGGAGCTGGAATCGCTTGAGGCGATGCCGCCTGAAGCGCGCGTTGGAATCTGGATGTTCGAGTGGTACTGGAAACAGCCGGGTGTGCCGGGTGTCGAGAAGTTTGTCGCTGACATCCGCAAGATGAACGGCGGCAGGGTTCCCACCGCGCGCCACTGGTTCGGGTATACCTCGGTGCATACGCTGGCCGCCATCGCAAACAAGGAGAAGACCTTGGATGGGAAAAAGCTCGCCGAAGCGCTCGGCGGGTTCGAACTGGCGGACAACATCAAGCTGCAGCCCAACAAGTGCTATTACCGCAAAGGGGATCACCAGCTGATGACGTCGTCGTTCGTCGGCGAAGCGCTATCCAGTCCGGCCGGGGATCCCGAAGACCTGTTCCGCGTCGATCATGTTGTGGCTGGCGATAAAACGGCGCCTCCGGAAAGCGAGACGGGGTGCAAGGTGCGGTGGCCTGCTTGATTCCGCAAGGTCTGCCCGCGCGAAGATCGTCGGGTGACGATCGCACGACGCGTGGCAACCGTGCCGGCGAAGCGGACGGCGCAAGGGTGCCGGCCGAGGCTCGGGCGCGGTGCCGATAACAGCAACGGTGCGCGCGATGACTCAACTGCTCCTTTTCAACGTCACCAACGGGCTGATCATCGGTGCATTCTATGTCCTGATGGCCCTCGGGTTATCGCTCATCCTGAACCTGAGCAACGTGATCAACTTCGCCCATGGGGGCTTCCTGGTGGCGGGCGGCTACATTGCCTATTCGATCACGCCGTACATCGGCTTCTGGGGTGCCCTGCTGATCGCGCCGCCGTGCGTCGCGCTCATCGGCCTCGCCCTCGAGCGTGTGCTCATACGGCGCGTTTACGGGCGCGATCCGCTATACAGTCTTCTCCTGACGTTCGGTCTCGCTTTTATCTTCGAGGACGGTACCCGCTTCATTTGGGGCGCCCAAGGCAAACCTGTCACCATTCCGTCCGTGCTAGCGCAGCCTCTCAGCAATACCTTCTTCTTCATTACGGGCTACCGCCTGTTCATGGTCGGCACTGTAGCGGTCGCCGTGGCGCTACTCTTCATTCTGTTGCGCTATAGCCGGCTTGGCATCCGTATTCGCGCCGGCACCCTCGACCTTGAGACCGTTGCAGCGCTGGGCATCAACGTTCGCTGGCTGCGCTCGCTCAACTTCGCCGTCGGCGCGTTTCTCGCGGGCCTGAGCGGCGTGCTCGCGGCGGGGCAGCTTGGGCTCGAACCCACCATGGGAACTGGACTGCTGATGCCAAGCTTCATCGCCATCATCGTTGGCGGGGTTGGCAGCCTCACCGGCACGTTGCTTGGGGGGCTGCTGATCGGCGTCGCATCGGGCATCACCGCTGTGTTTCTGCCAGCGGCGAGCGAAGCGATCATGTACGTGATGATGGCTGTGGTGTTGCTATTGCGTCCGCGCGGTCTGCTTGGCGAAGAAGGA
>CAYPWK010000413.1:0-2871 GCA_964414365.1 uncultured Burkholderia sp. | reverse complement strand
GGCCTTGCGCTGAAGTTTCTTGCACCAAGCACTCCCCTCGCCTTGCTATGCGGCACGTTGCTGGGCGGCATCGCCGGCGCGTTGCTGGGAGCGCTCTGCGTACGCCGTCGCGGCGTTTATTTCGCCATGGTCACCATTGCTTTCGGGCAGGTCTTTTACTACATCGCGTTCCAATGGAGCTCTTTGACCGGCGGCGACGACGGGTTGCGCGGGTTTACGCGCATGCCGCTCGATTTTGCCGTCGCGAAAATCGACATCCTCTCGAACGACAACGCGTTCTACTACTTCGTGCTGCTTTGCCTCGCGCTTGCAGTCGGATTAATGGGCTTCATCCTGCGCTCGCCTTTCGGGCGCACCATGGTCGCGATACGAGAGAACGAGCGACGAGCGCGCTTTCTTGGCATTCCCGTCGACCGGCACATTTGGATCTCCTTCACACTGTCCTGCTTTTTCATGGGGTTCGCCGGGGCGCTTTACGCTCTCTTGAACAACTTCGCCGATCCGCGTGGGCTGCATTTCAGCCAGTCCGGAGATTTCGTGATGATGGCGGTAATGGGCGGTATGGGCAGCTTGTGGGGGCCACTCCTCGGCGCCACGGTATTTGTTGTGTTGCAAGATTATTTGTCGAGTATCACGGTCAACTGGATGTCATTTGTCGGCATGCTGTTCGTCGCGATCGTGCTTTTCTTCCCGCGAGGCCTCCTCGGCGTCATTCCGCGCAGAGGCGATTCGTGAGCGTTCTCGAGGTCACGCGCATCAGCAAGCGCTTCGGCAGCCTCGCAGCAGTGCGGGAGGTATCGCTCGCCGTTGAAAAAGGCGAGTTGCGCGCGATCATCGGACCGAACGGCGCCGGTAAAACCACGTTTTTTAACTTGATTAGCGGCTTTTTTCCGCCGACGACGGGAACGATCGTATTCGACGGACGAGACATCACGGCCCTTCCTGCCGATCGGCGCGTCGTTGCGGGCATTGCGCGAACGTTCCAGATTACCGAGATTTTTCCGAGGCTCACAGCGTTCGAGAACGTGCTCGTAAGTGCAGAGGTGGCGGCGGGCTTCCGCCTGCGCCCGTGGATCAGCCGTGAGCAGAGGATAATGCTTCGAGAGCGCGTCGAAGAGACGCTCGACGTTACAGGGCTCGCTACGAAAGGCGACCGTCTGGTTGGCGAGCTGTCGCACGGCGATCAACGCGTTGCCGAAATGGCCATGGCGCTGGCGCTTCAGCCTCGTCTGCTGCTACTTGATGAACCGACCGCCGGCATGGGCGACCAGGAGGTCGACGAAATCACGCGGCTCATTCGGCATCTGCACCGCAATAAAGGCCTGACGATCGTATTGATTGAGCATGACATGCGTGTCGTGTTCGACCTCGCGGACCGGATTACCGTGCTGGACCGTGGCAGCCTGCTTGCCGAGGGGGCGCCGCAGGAGGTCGCATCGAACGAGGCGGTACAGGCCGCTTACCTGGGAGAATCAACGTGAATGCAGCGCTCGTAGCCGACGGCCTTCATACCTATTACGGCAAGAGCCATATCCTGCACGGCGTGAGTCTCACAGCCGAGGAAGGCAGGATCACGGCGTTGCTCGGTCGCAACGGGGCGGGCAAAACAACCACGTTGCGCAGTCTGATGGGCCTTACGCCTGCGCGTCAGGGACGCGTGACAATCTTCGGCGAAGATACCTCACGCTGGCCGACCTTCCGAATCGCCGCAAGCGGCGTCGGGTATGTTCCCGAGGGGCGAAGGATATTCGCCAATCTCAGTGTCGACGAAAATCTGCGCGTACCGTTCGTGCGTAGCGGGCCATGGACGATGCCTCGAATCTACGAGTTGTTTCCGCGCCTCGCGGAGCGCAAGCAAAGTCGCGGGCGTCAGCTTTCCGGAGGCGAACAGGAAATGCTATCGATTGCCCGCGCCCTTTTGCTCAATCCCCGGCTACTGATTCTCGACGAGCCATCGCAGGGCTTGGCACCGCTCATCGTGCGGGAGGTGTTTCGCGTCGTGTCGCAAATGCGCGACGAGGGGATTTCTGTACTGCTCGTGGAGCAGAACGCGCGCATGGGCCTTGAAATTGCGGACTACGCGTACGTGCTCGACGATGGCAGCATTGCTTATTCCGGCGATTCACGTGAGCTCGCGGCCGATGAAAAGCGTGTTCGCACACTGACCGGTGTCAGCGCTCACGGATAGCGAAAAGCCAATTTAAGCAACCAAGGCCAGTTGAATTGGGCGTGGCGGCTAGCTAGGCTATGGCGACATATAAGATGGAGGAGTGCCGCGACCGTTGAGACCACGGAGGAGGCAGCCGTGACAAACTCCATGAGACTCGAATTGTTCTGCCGGTTGTTCCTTGGTCTCTTTGTAGGATTTCTCTGCGTGACAGCCGTGCTTTTCGTGCGCTATGAGTCGGCGAACCGGCTGCCGCAAATGATCGTTCAGTCAAAAGGCGCATCACAACCATTGTCGGCAAGTGCCCCGGCAGTCCCCTCTTCGTCCGCCTCGCAATCCCAACCGGCAGTGCCCTCGCTGAATGCTGAGGAAAGGACACTCATTGCGTCGTCGACCTCCACTTTCGTCACATTCATTGCTGCTGTGGTGGTGAACGTTCTTAGCTGGCGGAAGGACAAGCGTTGGAGGCGGCCGAGCAAACGCGACACTCCCGCCGCGCGTCCCCCCAGCGAGCGATAGCGTGGCGCCGCCTCCTTTAACGTTATCTTTCGGTGACCCGTTCCCAACCGTGCCGTACTGCAGCCTTGAAGCGCTCCCACGCGCTCTCCGGATGCTGCGCTTCCCACTGCTCTCGCACCCTTGGCTCGGCCTCCTTCCAGTCCGATCCTCGATAACGTTCATCACGCGCATGGGTGGCACCGTGC
>CAYPWK010000412.1:2210-5478 GCA_964414365.1 uncultured Burkholderia sp. | reverse complement strand
AGTCGACAATCCGTTCAAGTTTGTGCCGATGTTAGTTACACAGCCTTATTACATAGCTAATCCAACACCTCCGTATAAGAAAACGCGTGAGCTGCTGGAAGAAGCGGGGGCATCCTCCGACATTGCTAAGGCAAAGGAGGTGTGGCTCGCAAACTGCAAGAACCAAACAGAAGAGACAAAGGCCAAGGTACAAGCCAGCACTGACGTGCAACAAACTGTTCAAGAGCTTGGCGCGGCTGATTTGACTTCCCTGATGATCAAGCTTCGGAAGAAGGCCGCAGAAGCGCAAAAAAAGCAGTGACCGGTCCCACCGGACGTTACTCACCGTCCGCTTTTCCAAGCTGGCTATTCCGCTATGGGTCGCGTGCGGCGATCGCCGTTGTCCTTTCCGTCTCCGGCCCGAAGCAGGCCTGAGGGAGCAACGACGAAAATTGAGCATGCACAGGGGTAATGCCGTCTATCCTTGAAGACAGGCGAACCCAGGGTTCCGTTCATGATCAATTTGCACGAACTACGGTACGTTCGGCTCGGCACTCGTGACATCGACGCCGCGGCGAAGTATGCCACCGATATCCTTGGGTTACAGATGGTTCGCCGCGAGGGTGGGCGAGTCTACCTGCGCTCGGATGAGCGCGATCACACGCTGGTCTACTTCGAGGGCGATCCTAACGATCATACGATCGCGTTCGACGTTGTCACGAACGAGGCGCTCGACCATGCGGGCACGGTGTTGGAGGAGAACAGTTTCCGCGTACACGCCGGCAGTCGCGACGAGTGCGATCAACGTCGCGTACGCGCATTCATCAGTTTCAAGGATCCGTCGGGCAACCAGATCGAATTGGTGTTCGGCGCCTTGCAAAGCGGCCGCCGCTATTTTCCGTCACGCGACGCCGGAATCACCGGCTTCAGCCACGTTGGCCTGCGCACCAGCGATCCCCGACGCGACGAGGTTTTCTGGACGAAACTGTTCAATGCGCGCGTGAGCGACTGGATCGGGCCCGCACCGCTGCTGAGAATCGACGAGGTACATCACCGGATCGCCCTCTTTCCTTCTTCGTTCGCCGGCATTCAACATATCAATCACCAGGTTGAAAGCATCGACGACCTCATGCGTGCCTGGTACATCCTCCGCGAACAGGAGGTACCGATTCGGTTCGGACCCGGGCGGCATCCGACGTCGGGCGCCATCTTTCTCTACTTCGAGGGGCCCGACGGAATGACCTATGAGTATTCGACAGGCGTTCGCCTGATCCGACCGGACGAGGAGGCGACCTATTGCCCCCGCCAGTTTCCATTCGATTCCACCGGCTTTGCATGTGGGGCGCCAAACCGGATATTCCAGAGTTTCAAACCTGACGCGCGACTAGGTCCATCAGTGATCGCGCAAGAACAACATCAAGGCCACCAGCACCCTGCTCAAAGAGGCGGCCTTGATTGCTTGATTTCGCGACGGCAGGGAGAACGCCATGGCGATGATCGGAACAGTCGATGTTCAGGAGTTCATCAACTCGCACAAGCTGTCGACGTATCAGCTTCTGATCGTCGCGCTGTGTTTCCTCACAGTCGCGTTCGATGGTTTCGATACGGCAAGCGCCGGATTTATTGCACCGGCCATCCGGAAACAATGGACATTGAGCGCGCTACAGTTGGCGCCTATATTTGGCAGCGGCCTGTTTGGTCTGATGATAGGCGCGCTCCTGTTCGGCCCGCTCGCCGACAGGTTTGGGCGCAAGCCCATACTCTGTCTTTCGGTGGCATTTTTCGGCGTCATGTGCTTGTGGTCCGCCTACGCGACTTCCCTGCGCGAACTTATACTATTGCGATTCCTGACCGGTCTGGGTCTTGGCGGAGCCATGCCTACGGCCATCACGATGACATCCGAATTCGGTCCCGAGAAACAGCGCTCACTATTGGTGACGAGCATGTTCTGCGGCTTCACGTTAGGAGGGGCATCGGGAGGCCTGGTCACCTCACAGATCCTTCCCCTACATGGCTGGCAGGGCGTGCTGTTATTCGGTGGAGCAATGCCGTTGGCGCTGGTGCCTGTTCTGATATGGCTTCTGCCCGAGTCTGTCCGGTTCCTGGCGTTGTCCGGCCGGAAGCAGGAGCAAGTGGCCCGCACGCTCCGGCGCATAGCGCCGCAGGAGGTGCTCGATCATACGACGTTCACAGTCCTCGAGAACAAGATCAAGGGCTCTCCGGTCCGCAACCTTTTCAGCAGAGACTTGATGATCGGCACGGTCTGCCTCTGGCTCACCTTCTTCATGAGTCTGCTGGTGTATTACCTGCTCACCAGCTGGCTGCCGACGGTCATCAACAACACAGGTATCCCTCTGGGTATGACTGCACTGGTCGCCGCGGTGCTGCCCTTGGGCAGCACGGTAGGGGCCGTGCTGATCGGCCGCCTGATGGACAGGCACAGTCCCTGTCTGGTGCTCGCAAGCGCCTACGTTATTGCCGCCGCGTTTATCCTGCTCATCGGCGTCGCTTCTTCGTTGCCGATGCTCGTGTTCGCAGTCTTTGGGGCAGGTCTTGGGACCGGCGGGTCACAGACCGGCGCCAATGCGCTGGCGGCGGCCTACTACCCAACCTCCAACCGCGTCACCGGCGTGAGTTGGGCGCTCGGCATTGGCCGGGTGGGATCGATCGTGGGCTCGATGGTCGGCGGAGTACTGCTCGCCATGCATCTGGGCCTGCCCGTTATGTTCGTCCTGGTTGCGGTCCCCACTATCGTTGCCGCATTCAGCATGTTCGGCATGGGACGTCACGAGGCCGCGCTCAGGTCGTCCGATGTTGCTCGAACGCTCCCTAGTTCCGCCAAGCTTTAGGCGGCCGTCAGCGCCGAATACATCCATTGCGCTCTCAAGTGGACGACGCCGGCTTCGAACGGCGGCGCGGCCGAAGTGGCCCTGCGGCGGCTGAGATGACGTCCGCGCGATCAATTGAATTGGGCAAGCCGCAGCGTCACAGATGGCCATAGGACCGAGCACGGAGCATTCGGCGTAACAGCATGGATGGCCGTTGTGCGCTGGAAACGGCCGTTGTGCCAACTCAGGCACGTATGGCCGGTTCGGGTCGGATGAAGCCACTGCATACCGCCAACCATGCGCTGTTGGTAGCCTGTGAAGCGAAGCGCAAAAGAACAACGATGGCGTCCGCAAACACGGCGGCGTCTGAAACATTGAGCGTCGATTATCCTCTACTAGGGAGGCGCGCCGGCAGCTTGTCGTAAATTCGTGACGCGCGATCGTCATCGCCGGCGACGGGC
>CAYPWK010000412.1:0-2200 GCA_964414365.1 uncultured Burkholderia sp. | reverse complement strand
GCAGATGCGGGCTTTTCCCTGAGGATGCTCAGACTGGCAAAATCCTCCGGCAACTCGTCAAGTAGGCGCCCCTTGGCGAGCGCCTGCAGCTATGGTCTGCGCTTGCGGGCAGCCGGCCTTGCTGCGGACTCGGATGGCCTTCTACTGCGCGTTGCGGGGTGGGGCGGTTGATCGGTGCCTCCCGTGGTGGTCTTTGCGCGCCGCGGCGTACGACGCGCTGCCTTCGCGCCGCCTGATGCGCCGTCTTCCAACGTGGTGCGATCGTCGTCCGCCGCGGCCGACATTCCCGGCAGCATCGCCGCCGATATCTTTGCCGCCGCCTCGCGCAGTTCGGGCAGAAATGCCATGCAGCGCTCGATGCTCAGCCGAGACGACGGTCCATGCAACGCCAATGCCGCGTAGATGCGTCCATTGCGATCGACCAATGGCACAGCGATCGCAACGGAATCGTCGAATAGCTCACTATCGTGCACGCCAACGAGTGTCTTGCGCACGTTGGCCAGATCCGCTTCGAGTGCATCGAGCTCAGTGATCGTGTGCGGCGTGTAGCGCTTGTACGGTGGCCGTCCAATCAGCCGCTCGATCTGACGCGGCGACATCTGCGACAGGAACAGCTTGCCGCTGGCGGTGGCGTGCAGCGGCACGCGCATGCCGGGTTCGAGATGCAGCCGCAGTGCCGCCGATGTTTCGACACGATCGAGGTACAGCACTTCGTCACCATCGAGCACGGTCAGATTGCAGGTTTCGTCGACCAGGTCCACCAGCTCGCGCAGGATCGCATGCGATTGCGATCGAAGCGCCGAATGCCGCAGTACGTCGAGCGCGAGCGACGCAAGCCGTGCGCCGGCCGTGTAGCGCTTGGCAAGCGGCTCGCGCACCAGCAGCCCCGCGTCGACGAGCAGCGTGAGAATGCGAAAGACAGTGGGTTTCGGTAGATGGCATGCTTGCGTGACCTCGTCGAGCGACAGCGGTGCGCCGGCGCGCGCCACGTGTTCCAGGACGGAAAGGGCGCGCAACGCGGTCGATTCGGGCTTTTGTTCGTCGAGCCTGGGCATGGCGGAATGCGGTCTGAAAGCCCGCATTGTACGCGAGCGGGTCCTTTTACTCTCATCACCGAGCGCATGTCCGCCTGCCCGGCCGCTTCATGCAGCGGCGCGACTCGAATCCGCGAAGCTCCTCTAACGGTGCGCTCTCGATCTAATGGATTTCACTGATAGGAATGGGACGTTCCATTATTGCATCGCGCATGACCGTGTGCAATCATTTGACTCAATGGAATGTCCGGTTCCGCCTAATGAAATTGGACGGCAAAGCCGACGGCGCGCAGCGGCAGCCGTCCGGCCCTCGCGAGGGATGAAGGAAGCATGGAAGCACTCGATTTGAGACTGGACGGCCGGGTGATCGTCGTGACCGGCTCGGCGGCCGGCAATGGCCTCAGCATCGCGCGTTACTGCCTCGCGCAAGGGGCGATCGTCTACCTGACCGACCGTGACGCCGCCGCGCTCGACCGCAGTGCCGCGGCGCTCGGCGAGAACGCGCATGCGGTGACGATGGACGTGACGAATGCGGCCGAGGTCGCCCACGCCATCGGGCGCATTCAAGCCGCTCACGATGGCGTCGACGTACTCGTCAACAACGCGGGCGTGGTAGCGCAAGGCGGCTTCGCCGACACGACGGAAGCCGACTGGCAGCGCCTCGTCGCCGTCAATCTGGGGGGTATTTTCCACTGCATCCAGGCTGTCACGCCACGCATGCGCGCGCGCAGGTGCGGCGCGATCGTCAATCTTGCATCGGTTTCGGCGCTGCGCGGCGGAGGCTCAATCGGCAATGTCTGGTATGGCGCGACGAAGGCGGCGGTCGTCGCGATAACGATGGGCCTCGCGCGCGAGCTGGGTCCGGACAACGTGCGCGTGAATGCAATCGCGCCGGGTCTCGTCGTCACCGACATGGTCCGCGATGCGCTGACCGACGACGTGCGTGAGCGTGTCCTCACGCGTTTCCCGCTGAGACGCCTCGCAAGCGCCGACGATGTCGCGCGGCTCGCCGTGTTCCTCGCATCGGACGCCGCCTCGTTCATCACAGGCCAGACCGTCGCGGTCGACGGCGGCTATCTGGCGAGTTGAGCGTGCCCGTGGCTGCCTTCACGCCATTGATGCCATTGATGCCAGTGATGCCAGTGATGCCAGTGATGCCAGTGATG
>CAYPWK010000411.1:0-5483 GCA_964414365.1 uncultured Burkholderia sp. | reverse complement strand
GTGAGCAGAGCGACAATCGGCAGTGCGTAGAAGAGTCCAAGCGCCTTGGCCAGTATCTTGCCGATTTCCCGCGTGTCGCTCAACGAGGTGATACCGCTGACAATCGTACAGAAGACGATCGGTGCGATCATCATCTTGACGAGCTTCACAAAGCCGTCGCCGAGCGGTTTCAGCGAAGCGCCGACGTCTGGCCAGAAGAGCCCTACAGCAATACCAAGCGCCATGCCAAGCAGAACCTGGACGTACAGGAGCCTGATCGGCCTTGCGAGCTTCATTGTAGTGTCTCCCGATGTTCGAACTGCTCGCGTTGGGCCGGTCTGCGTCGGCTGCTTTATTGGCTAAACCAAACACTCAGCGTAAACGCGTGTCGCCAGCGGTTGTGCCTGCGATCCGCCCTGATTCAATGCCACTGCTGCAACACCCGGTCCACCATGATTCCAGACTGGCCCAGATAGTGGACCGGATCGCACATGCGCGCAAGCCGCTCCCGGTCGACATGTCTTGTTATCTCCGCGGTCTCTGCAAGCAGTTCGAGCAACGGTCGCTCCTGCCGGATCGCCTCGCGACAGATGTCATAAACGAGGTCGTGCGCATACTCGCGCCCAATGTACGGCGCGAGTCCCATCATCACCGCCTCGGAAACGACGAGGCCATGGGTCAGGTCAAGGTTGGCACGCATGCGGTTCGCATCAACCTCGAGTCCGGTGACAATAAACCTTGCCTGCGACAGCGCCCCAGCGAGCAGGCAGAACGCCTCCGGCAGCACGATCCACTCAATTTCCCACGGTCCGGTGGAGCGTTCATGGTCAGCAACCATCGCGTCGAGCATCGACGCGGCGTGCTGGCGCACGATCGAGATCTGCGCATGGATATAGCAGCTTGAAATCGGGTTGCGCTTCTGTGGCATCGTGCTCGACGAGCCGCGGCCATGCGCGAATGGCTCGTAGACCTCCCCGACTTCCGTTTGCATCATCAGCTTGACGTCCATACTGAGCTTCCCTAGCGTACCGCCGACCAGACCGAGAAACGTGCCGACTTCAGCGATCGTGTCTCGCACGGTGTGCCAGGCGATCGGCGGCTGTGCGAGTCCCAGCTCCATCATCAGACCTTCTTGCGTTTCCATCGCGCCGACCTCAAGCGATGCCAGCGTACCTGCGGCGCCAGCGAACTCACCCATCAGCACACGCGGGCGCAGTTGCTCCAGCCGCTCACGATGACGCGATATCGCCGCGAGAAGTCCGGCCATCTTGTAACCGAAGGTCACCGGCACCGCCTGTTGCAAGTTGCTGCGCCCAATCATGGGGGTGTCCCGGTGCTTGCGCGCGAGTGCCGCCAGACCGTCGCCGATGGCTTTCAATTCATCGTCGACAATCGTCAACGCCTCGCGTATCTGTAGGACCGTAGCGGTATCGGTGATGTCCTGAGTCGTCGCGCCCCAGTGACAATACTCGCCGAGCTTGTCGCGGCACAGGCTATTGATCTGCGATACCACGCCAAGAACCGGATAGCCGATCCGCTCGGTCTGCTCCTTCAGCTTCGCCATGTCGATACGGTCAATCGAGCAGGCACGCACGATCTCCTCGGCCGCCTCTGCGGGAATCAGCCCCAGGCGTCCCTGTACTTTCGCGAGCGCGCCTTCGATCTCAAGATATTTGGCCGTGCGGTACTCGTCGGACCAGATGCGGCGCATTGCCTGCGTGCTGAAAATGTCGCCGAATACGGCGGAGTCGATGATGGTGGACGGCATGGTATTTCCTCGCGGTGAGATGAAATTGGTTTAGCGGTTCTCGCGTGCCAGCAGTTGCTGAGCTCGCCGCAGTACCGGGTGGTCGACCATGCAGCCGTCGAGCTGAACCACACCCAGGTTCGACCCCGCAGCCGCGACTACTCGTCGTGCCCAGTCAAGTTCGACGGGGCTGGGCTGAAGCGCGGTATGCACCGCAGCCACCTGCTTCGGGTGGATGCACAGCTTGGCGCCGAAGCCATGGGCCAGCGCTCTCGCCAGGTCGGCCAGCACTCGGGGTTCGTTATCGATTTCGGGCGTCACGCCGGCCACCGGCGGAGGGAGGCCAGCCGCGCGCGAGGCAAGGGCAAGCTGGCTCGCCGCGTAGTCAAGGCCGATTGGATCACCGGAAAGATTGAGGTCGAGTGCGAAGTCAAGCGTACCGAAGACGAGCCGTCGCACGCCCGTAGCCTCGGCCAGTGCTTCCGCGTTCAGGACGCCACGTGCCGTTTCGATCAGCGCAAGCACGTCGATGTCCGGGCAGCGACGAACCACGCCCGCTACCGCATCGGGCCGTTCGGATTTGGGCAGCATCACCGTACAGGCACGGCGTTCGCGCAGCATCTGTAGGTCCGCATCGAACCATGCCGTGGTCTCGTCATTGATGCGCACAACCAGACGTGCCTTCTCCCCGGGCGTGGCGGTGCCAAGCCGTAACCCGACAGCCTCGCGGGCGTGTTGCTTGTCGGTTGCGGCAACGGCGTCTTCGAGGTCGAGCACGACGGCGTCGGCTCCCGAGGCAAGCGCCTTGTCGAACTGGTCGGCGCGGTTGCCGGGCACGAAGAGGTAGGTACGCGGAATCATGTCGGGGCTCTCAGATGGCCTCGATCGCGCGAAGCGATGCGATCGCCTCAGCGTGAAAGCCAAGTTCGCCGAGGATTGCGTTGGTGTGCTCACCTAGCCCGGGCACCGGGTCCATCCGCGGGCCATCCACCCAGCTACCTGGCGGTAGCAGGGCGGGAATCACGCCTGCGGGCGAGTCGACCTGACGCCAGCGACCGCGTGCGGCAAGCTGCGGATGTCGCCACACCTCATGCATCGTGTTGACCTGGGCATTGGCGATCTGAGCCGCATCAAGTCGCTCGGTCACTTTCGCGGCGCTCAGCGACGCGAAAGCGTCAACGATGACTGCGCGCAAGGCCTCGCGCTCTGCGCTGCGGCCGGAGTTGCTCGCGAAGCGGCGATCTTTCGCCAGCTCCGGCTGGAGCAGCACCCTTTCGCAAAACACTGCCCATTCGCGCTCATTCTGTAAGCCAAGCATCACCGTCTTTCCATCGCCGGTGGGAAACGGTCCGTACGGGTAGATAGTTGCGTGGCTAGCGCCGCTGCGGGGTGGAGGCGGAGCATTATCAAAGGCGTAGTAAAGCGGATAGCTCATCCATTCGGTGAGCGCTTCGAGCATCGATATCTCGATGTGGCGTCCGCGTCCGTCCTGCTGGCGCATCAGCAGTGCACCCAGGATATTCGTGTAGGCGTACATGCCGGCTGCAATATCCGCGATCGACGGTCCAGCCTTGCTCGGCTCGTCCGGTGTACCAGTGACAGAGACGAAGCCGGCCTCACTCTGGATCAGCAGGTCATACGCTTTCTTTTCGCGGTACGGACCATCCGCTCCATAGCCGGAGATGTCGCAAACGATGATCCCGGGCTTGACGCCGGACAGTACCTCATACGACAGCCCAAGCCGTGCGGCCGCCCCAGGTGCGAGGTTTTGCACAACCACGTCGGCCTTCGCGATGATCAGGCGTTGCAGGATTGCGGCAGCCTCGGGGTGTTTGACGTTGAGCGTGAGGCTTTCTTTCGAGCGATTGGTCCATACGAAGTGGGACGCGAGTCCGCGCACCCGTTCGTCATAGCCGCGCGCGAAATCACCCGCGCCCGGTCGCTCGATCTTGATCACGCGCGCACCGAGGTCGGCGAGTTGGCGGGTCGCGAACGGGGCGGCGATCGCATGTTCGAGTGTCACAACGGTCAAGCCCTTAAGCGGTTGCATGGTAATCCTTTATTTCGGTTTTCCCTCGATACGCCTCTGGCGTCGCGCAACGCGGGCGGTGCGCCTGTTCTGGTGTGAGCCGACGGAGGGCCACAATCAGCGGAGAGTGACCTCGGCGTCCATCGTAAGCCAGCCTTCGTGGTCAGCGGCCCACAGCCGCACCGTCTTGCCGTCGGCAAGCGGTGTGCCTTTGACGTGGAACGGGTTGAGGTCGAACGTTGGGCGCACTGCCTTGAATCGAAAGCTTGCCACCTCGGCGTCAGGCCGCTCCCGGCGCAGCAGGTCGAGCAGCAGGGTAGCGATCAGCGGGCCGTGCACAATCAGACCCGGGTAACCTTCGACCTCGGTGACATAGCGGCGGTCGTAATGGATGCGGTGGCCGTTGAAGGTCAACGCGGAATAACGGAACAGCAGCACGTCGTCCGGCACGATCACCCGTTGCCACTTCGCATCGCCCGCGATCGGTGCGGCTTGTGGCGGAGGCGCCACGTCGTTGGGCTTCTGAGCCTCGCGATAGACGATGTTATGAAATTCCACCAAAGCTGGCTCGTTCGCATCGTTGCAGCGTACTTCGTGCCGGACTGTGACGAACACCAGTTCGCCGGTACGCCCGCTCTTGGTTGTCACCGCATCGATAGTTGAGGTGCGGGCGATGCGATCGCCGACGCGGATTGGCGTACGAAACTCGAATTGGCCACCAGCCCACATGCGGCGCGGCAGTGGCACGGGCGGAAGGAAGCCGCCGCGTCTGGCATGGCCGTCGACGCCGATATCAGATTGCCGATGCATCGGCAGGAAATAGAGCCAATGCCACAACGGTGGCAGAACAGACTCTAAGGGCGGCGATGTATGATCGAGCGTCGCGCTCAATGCCGCGATCGGCGTAGGGTAGACAGTGTCATGAAGCGTTTCGCTTCGGCCGATCCAGGATTTCAGATCTGTTTCGTGGGTATTTTGCACTGACGTCTCCGTAGTTTGCCAGGCGGTCCATGTCACGCTTCTGCGATTAAGTATGGACCGAAGCACTCGCGGAAGGAATTGCAAGATTCGGAAGAATTGATGCGTTCCCTGCATCGATCGCTCGATTGGGCTGACCACGTCACGGCAAGCGCCAGCGGCGCAACGCCTGCGCTTCGTGCTGGACTTCGCCTATGCGACCGGTTTGCGAGCCAACGAACTGGTCGGCGCCTGCCTCGGCAACATCGAAACCGACGCCTGCGGCGATCATTGGATGAGGGTTGTCGGGAAAGGACGCAAGGCGGGCAAGGTCGCGCTGCCACCACTGGCTCGTACTGCGCTGGACCGCTACCTGGTGGAGCGAAGGCTGCCGGTCACGCCGAGCCGCTGGCATCCCGGCACGCCGCTCATCGGCAGCCTCGAGCAGGACAGCGCGGCAGGCATCAGTGGTGTCCGGCTATGGGAGGTCACACGGCGGTTTTTTGCGAAAGCGGCCGAAGTCATCGAGGCGGACAACCCGGTGCTCGCGGAAAAGCTGCGTCGCGCCAGCCCTCATTGGACTCGGCACACCCATGCAACCCACGCTCTCGCACGCGGCGCCGAGCTGACCACGGTACGGGATAATCTGCGCCATGCCTCGATCTCGACAACGTCGATCTATTACCGACAGTAGAGCGTTATGTAGAGTAGCCACGGTAAGCGCTTCGTCAGCAAGGTGGCAGTGTTGGATACTGCACATAAAGTTTCACG
>CAYPWK010000410.1:0-5491 GCA_964414365.1 uncultured Burkholderia sp. | reverse complement strand
CGATAAGCGGCTCATCGAGCACGCGCTCGAATACATGAGCAAAGCGCTCGCAGCTGCCGGCGCACGCGAGATATGGCGGCAGTACGACGATACCTGCCACCTGAACGGCACGGCGCGCATGGGAGACGACCCGCGCACGAGCGTCGTCAACGCAGATTGCCGCAGCTGGGACATCCCCAACCTCTGGATTTGCGACGGCTCGGTGTTCCCTACGGTGGGCGGCGTCAATCCGTCGTTGACGATCCAAGCGATCGCCTGCCGTACCGCGGACAGGATCGCGGCCATGCGTGAAAGCGGCGAGCTTTAGGGTCGCATAGGACTATCCGCCGACCTATGTGACGCTCGGACGCCCGACGCGGCGCACTTCGTTTCTGGCACAGACGTTGCTGCATTCCAGGGATGCGAAGCTTTACACCCGGAGAAAGCGATGACGCAAAGCGCGGAAGGAAATCCGACTCAAGGGCAACAAAACGAAATGGCGGCGAAAAGCCCCGCTAAGACCCCCGCGACCGGCACCGCATCGCCCGACGCAAAGACGCAGGCGCGCGAGTTCGGTCAAACGAAAGGCGCAACATCGGCCGAGGCTGTCGCCGCCAAGAATCCGGCGCCGCTTCCGCCGATTGAACACGAAGCGTCGCAAGAGGAGCCGAGCGGCGACCCGGTCGAGCGTGCGAAGGCGCGCGTGGTGTCGGTCGACAATGCGGGCATGGCCGCCTCGGACGACACAGTCGATACCGACGGCAAGGGTCTTGAAGCCCGGCGCGAGGAATCGCAATGGCATGACAACATCATTTACTCGGACGCCACGACCGAAAACAGCTTGCCGGTGCCCGCCGAAGGTCTCGTCGATCTCGATACGAGGCCCGGTGGCACGATGCCCGTGATCGCGACTCGCGAAGGATGGCGCGTCGAGCGGCGCGGGATTGTCGACATCAACGGCGTGCAGGGCGTGCGCGGGGAGCAGGTGTTCTCGCTCGAGCGCGTGGACGACCCCGAAGGAAAAGAGAAGCAGAAATAAGCGCCCCTCCGGAAACGGCGCGGCGTCGACCCTCGACTTCACTCGTGTCCGTACCCCGTGTGACCGCGAGCCTTGCCGCGAAACACCCAGTATGACCAGACGACGTACATGATGAGGATTGGCAACACGAACGCGGTGCCGATCATCAGGAACTCGTGCGTGACAGGCGACGAGGCCGCGTCCCAGAGCGTCATCGAGGGCGGCGCGATGTAAGGCCAAAGGCTGATGACAAGGCCCGTGAACGAAACGAAGAAAAGCCCGACCGAGCAGACGAACGGCAATACTTCGCGCTTGCCGCGCGCGCCCCAGACGAGCAGCGCAGCGAGCACCACCGTCACGATCGGCACCGGTGAAAAGAATGCGATGTTGGGCCAGCTGAACCAGCGGGCCGCGATCCGTGCGCTCGTCAGCGGCGTCCAGAGGCTGACGGCTGCGATGAAAATGAAGACGAGCACCATGGCGCGCTGCGCGACGTGGCGCGCCCACTGCTGCAGGTCGTGCTCCGTCTTCATGATGAGCCACGTGGCGCCTTGCAGCGTATAGCCGGCGATGAGCCCAAAGCCCGCGAATATCGGAAATGGCCTGATCCAGCTCCAACTCGTTCCTATGTACTGACCGTTCGCCTGCGGAAATCCCTCGACGAACATGCCGAGCACCACGCCTTGTGCGAACGTCGCAAGGAGCGAACCGATGCAGAAGGCAACGTTCCAAAGCCCTTTATGCGCACGCGGAACGCCGCGAAACTCGAACGCCACGCCGCGGAAGACGAGGCCGAGCAACATCACGAGAATCGGGAAGTAGACAGCCGGCACCACGATAGCAAATGCGCCCGGGAAGGCAGCGAGCAACGCTGTACCGCCCAGTACGAGCCAGGTCTCGTTGAAATCCCAGACCGGTGAAACCGATTCGATCATCAGGTCGCGATCTGCGTCCGAGCGGCGCAGCAGAAAAAGAATGCCCACCCCGAGGTCGAACCCGTCGAGCAGGATGTACATCAGCACGCCAAAGCCGAGAATCGCCGCCCAAAGCGGCACGAGGTCAAGCGCGTGCATCGTCGTCTCCTGCCGCGCCAGGCAAAGGCGCGGCGACGCCTGCGGCAGTGTCCGAGGCGCGATCCACCGCTGAAAGCGGCCGCGCCGCGCGCTTTTCGGGCTTGATTGCTTGCGGCTCGTCGGGCAGGGCCGGCCCGATATCGACGAGCCGCTTCATCAGCACCAGCCCCGAACCGAAGATCACGATGTAGCAGACGATGTAGAGCACCAGTGAAAGCGCGACATCGCCCGTTGTCAGCGAAGGCGTCACCGAATCGGCCGTCCGCATCAATCCATAGATTGTCCACGGCTGGCGGCCCGCTTCGGTCGTCGTCCAGCCGGCGATCACGGCGATGAACCCGAGCGGCATAGCGATACGCGCGAGCGATAGCCACGCCCGATTCCCATAGACCCTTCGCCCGCGCCACAGCACGAGCCCCCAGATGACGACGACGAGCATCAACATCGCGATTCCGACCATGATATGAAAGGCGAAGTAGACGATCGGCACGACGGGGCGGTCCTCGCGCGGCCAGTCCTTCAAGCCGCGCACGAGCCCGTTCGGATCGTGTGTGAGGTAGATGCTGCCGAGCACGGGGATCGAGACTTCGAAGTGATTGGTTTCTGCTTTGTCGTCCGGAATGGAGAACAGATTGGCCGGTATGCGGCGGCCTGTATCCCATAGGCCTTCCATCGCGGCGATCTTCACGGGTTGGTATTTGAGCGTATTGAGGCCGTGCGCATCGCCCAGCGCAACCTGCAACGGAACCATCACCGTCAGGAAGAAGAGCGACATCTTGATCATCACGCGACTTTCTTCGGCAGCCCGGCGCTTGAGCAGATAGTGCGCGCCCGTGCCCAATATGACGAAGGCCGTCGTCACGAGAAATGCTGTCACCGTGTGAGCGAGCCGGTAAGGAAACGACGGCGTGAAGATAACGGCCAGCATGCTGTCGGGCACGAACTTGCCGTCGGCGATGTGATAGCCGCGCGGGGTCTGCATCCAGCTGTTGACAGCGAGTATCCAGAACGACGACATGAGCGTGCCGAGCGCGACGAAAACGGCGGACAGCGCATGCGCCCACTGCGGCACGAGCTTGCGGCCGAACAACAGTACACCGAGGAACGCCGATTCGAGAAAGAATGCAGTCAGCACTTCGTAAGTCATCTGCGCGCCGATTACACTCGACGCCGCAGCCGAGAAGCGGCTCCAGTTCGTTCCGAATTGAAACGGCATGACGATGCCGGAAACGACGCCCATGCCGAACGACACGGCGAAGATTTTGAGCCAGAAGGCCGACAGCCGGCGATAGACATCACGTCCCGTTGTCCACCACAGCACTTCCAGCGTCGCGATATAGCAGGAGAGGCCGACCGTGAACGCAGGCAGGAGGATATGAAGCGCGATGACCCAGGCGAATTGAAGGCGGGAAAGGATGAGCGCGCTCATGACAAGCAGACCGTTGTAAGAACGACAAGTGAACGACGCAGCACGACGCAGCAAAGCCGATGCCGCATCCGCGCGCGCGTTGGCCGCGGCAAGCAAATGGCGGTCACGCGAGGCGCGCGCGCCCTCGGTGAGCGAAGCCGCGCGCGGCATGCGACATGCGAGAAGACGTGACAATGACCGGTGCGAAACGACGCGGCCGTAGCCTGTTCGTCGCACCCGTCGCGGACGGGATCCACTACAAGGAGACTTGCCATGCCGCACTCTCCCTCGCCGAAAGTCGTCGTCGTGACCGGCGCGAGCGCCGGCGTCGGCCGCGCGGCGGCCCTCGCGTTTGCGCGGGAGGGCGCCGATGTCGCGCTGATCGCGCGCGACGTGGATGCGCTCGAAGAGACTGCCCAGGCTGCTCGTGCGCTCGGCGTCAAGGCCCTGCCGGTCGCCATCGACGTGAGCCAGGCCGATGCGGTCGATGCGGCCGCAGACCAGATCGAAGAGTCGCTCGGGCCGATCGACGTCTGGGTGAACAACGCAATGGTAACCCTATTCGCACCGGTTGAACGGATAGCGCCGGCCGAGTTCGAGCGCGCAACCGACGTGACCTATCTCGGCTATGTCTGGGGGACGATGGCGGCGCTCAAGCGAATGCGGGCGCGCGATCGCGGCGTCATCGTGCAAGTCGGCTCAGCGCTCGCCTATCGAGCCATCCCCCTTCAATCGGCTTACTGCGGCGCCAAGTTCGCCATTCGCGGCTTTACCGATTCGCTGCGATGCGAATTGCTGCATGAGAAAAGCGGCGTGCGGGTGACGATGGTGCAGATGCCGGCGCTGAACACGCCGCAGTTCGATTGGGCGGTGTGCCGCACCCCGGGCGCACCGCGGCCCGTGCCGCCCGTCTATCAGCCCGAGGTCGCGGCCCGGGCGATCGTCTGGTCCGCCAGGCATCCGCGCCGCGAGTTGTTCGTGGGGATCTCTTCGTTCAAGGCCATCCTTGCAACGAAGGTCGCACCGGGCCTGCTCGATCGCTATCTGGCGAAGAAGGCGTATGCCGCGCAAGAGCGCGATACACCGCCAGCCCCAGACCGGCCCGTCGACCTATGGCAGCCGGTTCACGGAGCGCATCGGATCCGCGGCCGCTTCGATGCCGAGGCGAAAGCGACATGCGCGACGCTGCAAGTCGACATGCACCGCGGCGCCGCGATGGGGGCGGCGCTCGGCCTCGCGTTGCTCGCACTGCTCGCAAAGCGGCGGGCCGTTCGCCGCTGATCTCTTCTGTTGCTCAAGACTCCTTCTTGCCTGGGAGCACCGAAGCCATCACCTGCCTGGCCGTATCGGCGATGATGTGACGCTCTTGCGGGTCGCCGTGCATCAGCGTTCGTGCAAACTGACGCGCTTGATGAAGCGTCACGTGAGGCGGCAGCGGCGGCACCTCCGGATCGGTCTTCACTTCGAGCACCACGGGCTTGCGTGCGGCCAATGCCTCGTCCCACGCCGAGGCGACCCGCTCGGCGCTATCGACGTAGATGCCCTTCAGGCCGATCAATTCGGCGAAGCGATGGAACGGCACGTTCGGAAGCTCCTGCGACGCCTTGAATTTGGGATCGCCGGCCATCACGCGTTGCTCCCACGTCACTTGGTTGAGGTCTTCGTTGTTGAGCACCATGCAGATCCAACGAGGATCGGACCAGCCCTTCCAGTATTTGGCGACGGTGATGAGCTCGGCCATGTTGTTCATCTGCATGGCCCCGTCGCCGACCATCGCAATGACGGGCCGGTTGGGGTGCGCGAACTTGGCGGCGATGGCATACGGCACGGCCGCGCCCATTGACGCGAGCCCCCCCGAAAGCGAACACATCATGCCGCGCCGGATTTTCAGATCGCGCGCATACCAATTCGCGCACGAGCCCGAATCGCTCGTCAGGATCACGTCGGACGGGAGCCGCGGCGAGAGCGTCGTGAACGGAAGCTGCGGATTGACGCCTACCTTCACCGCTTCCT
>CAYPWK010000409.1:5035-5493 GCA_964414365.1 uncultured Burkholderia sp. | reverse complement strand
TCGCGAAGTATTTCGCGATCATTCCGGCGGCATTCGCGACGACGTACCCGCAATTGCGCGTGCTCGACGTGATGCATCTCACGTCGCCGACATCGGCGATTCTGTCGGCGGTGATCTTCAACGCGCTGATCATCGTCTTCCTCATTCCGCTTGCATTGAAGGGCGTCAAATATCGCGCGCTCGGGGCGGCCGCGCTGCTGCGTCGCAATTTGCTGATCTACGGTTTCGGCGGCCTCATCTTGCCGTTCCCGTTCATCAAGCTGATCGACGTGGCGCTTGCCGCGATGGGCTGGGCCTGAATTCTTAAGGTTGAACAATCATGAAAAACCTATTGCGACCCGTGCTGGTGATCTTTGCCGCGATGACCGTGATTACAGGTATCGTCTACCCGGTCATCGTTACCGCGATCGGGCAAGCCGTGTTTCCGTTCCAGGCGAACGGCAGCATCATCGAGAAAG
>CAYPWK010000409.1:4154-5025 GCA_964414365.1 uncultured Burkholderia sp. | reverse complement strand
CGCTGATCGGCCAGCAGTTCGACGCGCCGTACTACTTCTGGGGCCGGCTCTCGGCCACTACGCCGAATCCGTACAACGCCCAGAACTCGGGCGGCTCGAACCTCGGTCCGACGAATCCGGCCCTCGCCGATGAAGTGAAGGCGCGGCTCTCGGCGTTGCACGATGCCGACCCGACGAATACGTCGCCGGCGCCGGTGGATCTCGTGACGTCGTCCGGCAGCGGTCTTGATCCCGATATCTCGCCTGCGGCGGCAGCCTATCAGGCTGCACGCGTCGCGAAGGCCCGCGGCTTGGCGCTCGAGCAGGTCCAGCAGCTCGTCGTGAAGAACACGTCGGGCCGTCAGCTCGGCGTGCTCGGCGAGCCGCGCGTGAACGTCCTGAAGCTCAACCTGGCGCTCGATCAGCTCAAGCCCGTGCATTGACGCAACGCGCCAGAAAGCCGGTTGCCGGTATAGCATGCGCATATGAGTGCATGCATGCCGGCAACCGGCTCGATCGAACACCAGGGGATGACGCGCCATGGAACGACCTGATCCCGACGCGCTGCTCGACAAGATTCAGCGCGACGAAGAAAAGCAGCGCCGCGGCCGGCTCAAGATCTTTTTCGGGGCCTCTGCCGGCGTCGGGAAGACGTTTGCCATGCTGCAAGCGGCGGCGCGCCGCAAGGAAGAGGGTGTCGATGTGGTCATCGGCATCGTCGAGACTCACGGCCGCAAGGAGACGCTTGCGCTGCTGCAAGGTCTGGATGTCATACCGCCCGCCAAGCTCGAATATCGCGGCCGCCTCCTGACCGAATTCGATCTCGATGCCGCGCTCGCGCGCAAGCCCGAGCTCATCCTCGTCGACGAGCTGGCACACTCGAACGTGCACG
>CAYPWK010000409.1:0-4144 GCA_964414365.1 uncultured Burkholderia sp. | reverse complement strand
CGCCATCTGAAGCGCTGGCAGGACGTGCACGAGCTGCTCGACGCGGGGATCGACGTCTATACGACCGTCAACGTCCAGCATCTCGAGAGTCTCAATGATGTCGTCGGCCAGATCACGGGCATTCGGGTTTGGGAGACCGTCCCGGACCGCGTCTTCGATCTAGCCGACGAAGTCACGCTCGTCGATCTGCCCGCCGAAGAGTTGCTCGACCGCCTGCGCGAGGGCAAGGTCTATCTGCCGCATCAGGCCGAAAACGCCGTTCGCAACTTTTTCCGCAAGGGCAACCTCATCGCGTTGCGCGAGTTGGCTTTGCGTCGCACGGCCGATCGCGTCGACGCGCAGATGCGCGAGTACCGCGCCGATCAGTCGATCGAGCGGATCTGGCAGGCGCGAGAGCGCATCATTGTCTGCGTCGGCGCGGGACCCGAGAGCGCCACGCTCGTGCGTGCGGCGGCGCGCCTCGCCGCGAGCCTGAAGGCGGACTGGCTCGCCGTCTATGTCGAGACGCCGAAGCTGCAGCGGTTGCCCGATTCGATACGCAAGCGCACGCTCGACGCGCTGAAGCTCGCCTCCGAGCTTGGTGCCGAGCCGGTGTCGCTGCAAGGCGAGGACGAGACGCAGACATTGATCGCTTATGCGCGAATGCGCAACGTGTCGAAGCTCGTGGTGGGGGCGTCGCCTTCTTGGGGCCTGCGTGCCTGGCTCCGTCGCTCGACAGCCGAGCGCTTGATCCGCGCGGCGCGCGACATCGACGTGACGCTTGTGAACTCGGGTGCCGTACGGGAAGAGGCCGAGCGTCGCGAGTCGGCGGCGCGCTTCGCAGGGATCGGTGTCGACAGCCGCCGCTCGAAGCCGATGTCGTACGCCTACGCGGTCGGGATTTGCGCAGCGATTACAGTGCTCGCGAGCCTCACGCTCGATCGGTTTTCGCTCGCGAATCTGATCATGGTCTATCTGCTCGGCACGATCTTCACGGCCGCGCGGCTTGGCCGCGGTCCGGGCGTGTTGTTTTCGTTTATCGGCGTAGCGTCGTTCGATTTCTTCTTCGTGCCGCCGCGCATGTCGTTCTCGGTTTCGGATACGCAATATCTGTTGACGTTCGCGGTGATGCTGGTGACTTCTTTGACGATCAGCCATCTGACTTCGACACTGCGGCGGCAGGCCCGTATCGCGACGCTGCGTGAGCGCCGCACAGGTGCGATGTTCGCGATGACGAGGGAGCTCGGCGCCGCGCTTGCGACGGTGCAGATCATCGAGATTGGCTCCCGTCACGTGGCGGAGGTCTTCCAGGCGCGCGTGGCAATTCTTCTGCCCGACAGCAGCGAGCAAGTGAAGCAAAAGATCGAGAACCCGGATCCGGCCGTCACGATCGACGAATCGGAGCTCGATACCGATATTGCGCAGTGGGTCTACGATCAGCAAAAGCCGGCGGGGCACGGCACCGACACGTTACCAGCCGCGAGCGCGCTTTATCTGCCGCTCAAGGCGCCCATGCGTACGCGCGGGGTCATCGCGCTGCTCTCTCCGAGGATGGAAGAACTGCAGGTGCCGGAGCACCGCCGGATGATGGAGACGTTTGCGGCGCAAATCGCGCTCGCGCTCGAGCGGGTCCACTATGTCGAAATCGCGCAGGACGCCCTCGTCAGTATGGAGTCCGAACGATTGCGCAACTCGCTGCTGTCGGCCATCTCGCACGATCTGCGCACGCCGTTGACGGCGATCGTCGGGTTTGCGTCGGTGCTGGCCGAGGATTCGGTGGAAAAAGATCCAGGCAAGCGCCGCGCGCAC
Source organism: uncultured Burkholderia sp. (assembly GCA_964414365.1). GTDB lineage: Bacteria > Pseudomonadota > Gammaproteobacteria > Burkholderiales > Burkholderiaceae > Trinickia. Next base: position 2,356 of record CAYPWK010000409.1, on the reverse strand, counting down.
GAGCTGGCCGAGGCGATCCACGACGAAGCGCTGCGCATGACGGGACTCGTCACAAATCTGCTCGATATGGCCCGCCTGCAGGAAGGCAGCATGCGGCTCAACCGGCAGTGGTCCTCGATCGAGGAGGTGGTCGGCTCGGCGCTGGCCGGTTGCCGTCGCGTGCTTGCCGGTCGGCGCGTTCATGCCACCGTGCCGGCCGATTTGCCGCTGGTACGGCTCGACGCCGTGCTCGTCGAGAGGCTCTTCGCCAACCTGTTCGAGAACGCGGCGAAGTACACGCCCGCGGATTCGCCCCTCGCGATCTCGGCAAAGGTGACGCACGAAGGCGACGCGCGGTTCGTAAAGGTTGAAGTCAACGATAGCGGCCCTGGGTTGCCGGCCGGCATGGAAGCGCGCGTTTTCGAGAAGTTCACGCGCGGTGAAAAGGAATCGGCGAAGCCCGGCATCGGCCTGGGCCTCGCCATTTGCCGGGCGATCGTCGAGGCACATGGCGGAAAGATAGGCGCGTCGAACAGGGTCGCGGCGGACGGCACGATCCTCGGCGCAACTTTCTGGTTCACGTTCCCGGCCGACGAAACGCCGCCCGAGACGCCGATGCTCGATGTGGAACATGCCGAGCCCACCTGACCTACCTATGTCCGAATCTCCCATCACCATCGTTCTCATCGAAGACGATAGCCATATCCGCCGCTTCGTGCACGCGTCGGTGCAAAGCACGGACATACACGTGTTGGACGCCGAGTATGGGCGGCAGGGGCTGGCATTGGCGGCAAGCGCGAGGCCGGATCTCGTCATCGTCGATCTCGGGCTGCCCGATATGGATGGCGTGGAGGTGATCCGGCAATTGCGCGACTGGTCGTCGATACCGGTTATCGTGCTTTCCGCGCGTACGCGCGAGAACGAGAAGGTGGCCGCGTTGGACGCGGGCGCCGACGACTACTTGACGAAGCCTTTCAGCGTCGCGGAACTCATGGCGCGCGTTCGGGCGCATTTGCGCAGGCACAACCGCAACGTGGCCGATGCTGCGGAGACGTCGAAAATCTGCTTCGGCGATGTTGCCGTCGATCTCGAGGTCCGGCGCGTCGAGCGCGAAGGACAGGCGGTTCACCTGACGCCGATCGAATATCGCTTGCTCGTCTCGCTGATCCGTCATGCGGGCCGGGTCCTCACGCACCGACAATTGCTGCATGAGGTGTGGGGGCCGGCGCGGACGGACAGCGCACATTACTTGCGCATCTATATGGGCCATCTGCGCCGCAAGCTCGAGCGCGATGCTGCGCAGCCCGAGCATATTCTCACTGAGACGGGCGTCGGTTATCGCTTGGTCGGCGTCAAGTAGATCGCGAAAGGGATATGCGTCGGGCGCGCGGCACGGCGATCATTCGTTCCGGTCAATAAGGCGACCCACGAACGTCCAGCCTTTGGTGCGATTCCAGACATAGGTGTAGCCGGTCGGACCGTCGATGAATACGCTCGTCGACTCGTTTCTACCCGGCTTGGTTGGGTCATCTTGCGTGGCCGCGCCGTGCGGCGCGAATCCCGCCTTAGACTGCCCGACGTCCGCAATCTCACCCGCGGCATCCCACCCCTGTGCGGGCCGATAGGTGAGTTGCGCAGTGTCGCCGGTGGGTGTTTCGACGCGCAGCGTCACCGGTGAGTTTGCCGGGTCCTGAAGCGTCCCCTGCACTGAAGCCCCACCGGGGTGCCCGGCATCGTCCGCCCTGGCGGGTTGAACGGATAACATAGTGAGCGCTGCCGTAAGCGCCGCCATCCATCGATCTGCACTTCTCATCATCTTCCTCCAGCGTCCCGACAGTGCGCCGATGATTGCCCAGGCCGGACGTGGTCCGAGCGCAGTGGAGGCGCGTTTCCTGGCTGTCTGGGATCTAAGTAGCTCCATTCTGGCGTCGCCGGTGGATGTCGTAAATGACGTAGATATGCGTGATTCAGGACATATCTATCGCCTTGCCTGTCGCTGATGGGACGTCAATCGATGACAAGCGTTGCCGCCACCTGTGAAAGGGCGCTTCGGCGCCCTTTGTCATTCCGAAGTTTTTTGTCGCTTGATTATCTACCTACAGATAGATAGACTTTGGCCTTGAGTAGCGGTAGACCGCTAGCAAAAGCGAACCACCCACTCTTCGTCTATCGATCACGATTTCGGCCTTTTTTGTGCCCCGTCGTCTATCTGTGAGTAGATAGAGCTATCCGCCATCAACAGGAGTCCATTATGAAGCTCGCCAAAGCACTTATCGCCGCCGCCACCGTTGCGGCATTTTCGTCCGTCGCCGTTGCCGCGAATCGCGCCGATGCACCGGCGCAACCGGACGCCGCTACTTCCCGTTTCCTCGCCGCA
>CAYPWK010000408.1:0-5494 GCA_964414365.1 uncultured Burkholderia sp. | reverse complement strand
AACGATACTTGACTGTGCTAGAATCCGCCCCTCATTGGGGAGTAGCCGCCCCGCGCCCGGCAACGGCGCCAGGAGAGCCCTGGCACCGCATCGTCGACGCGACGGGGGCGTCCGTCAACAGACTTGGCCCGCGCGGCCATGGCGGACGCAGCCTCTGGCCTGGCGAGACCGATGATCCGCATGCGCGGCGCTCTAGGGCCCGGCGCGCAGCGGATCGTCGCTCGCACTCATCCGGCCCGAGGAACATCAATAACGTGAATCAAGCCTTTCTGATCTCGACCGGCGCGGTCGCGCTCGCCGAAATCGGCGATAAGACTCAACTACTCTCACTCGTTCTTGCCGCGCGCTATCGCAAGCCTTTGCCGATTACGCTCGGCGTGCTCGCTGCCACGCTCGCCAACCATGCGGGCGCGGGTGCGATCGGCGCCTGGCTCGGCGCGCTCATCACACCGTCCGTCATGAACTGGGCGCTCGCGATCTCGTTCGTCGGGATGGGTCTATGGGTACTCGTACCCGACAAGCTAGATGCCGAAGAAGCGAACGTCAACCGGCGCCGCCTGGGCGTCTTGGGCGCGACGGCGCTCACGTTCTTCGTTGCTGAAATGGGCGACAAGACACAGATCGCGACCGTTGCCCTCGCGGCGCGTTTTCACGACTATCTGGGCGTGGTCGCAGGCACGACACTCGGCATGATGCTCGCCAATGTGCCGGTCATCATGCTCGGCGAACGCTTCGCCCATCGCCTGCCGACGCGGGCCGTTCACGGCGTCGCAGCGGTCCTCTTCGTCGTGCTGGGCGTATTCGCCGTCGTGCGCGCCGCCACCTGAAGCCGGAGAGTGCCTGCGGCGACCGTCCAGACGTCCGCTTCTCCGGCGCGCGTGCCCGCGAACGGCGTCGCGGCTCGCACGGCTATTGCAGCGGTGCCGCCGGCATGGTGGACGAAGACGCCGCGGGAGGCGGTGTCACGGCAACCTCATTGGACATGCCCCCGGGCTTGCCGACTGGAATACGGACGGTACGCACCGCGCCATTGCCGAGCGGAAAGTCGGCGAGCGCGCTGCGCACCAAGTACGGCATCGCCCGCACGAGCGAGGGTTGCTCGTCCGTATTGTGCGCCGTCACGTTGTAGACCTCCTTGCCCGACACCCTGTCCGTGATCCGTATGGCGAGCGTATGCGTGTAGACAGGGTACGACTGGCTGACGTAGCCCGCCGGGAACGGGCCGAACGGCCCCCATGGGTCCATCGGCCGCCAGAAAGGACCGGGCCAGGGATTCGCGTAGTAGACGGGTTGCGAAACCGTCATCGTGTCGCCGCGAAGCGAATATGCGAGTCCAACGAGGTAATGAGCCTGATTGCTCGGTACCTGCTTGAATGAATAAACCGCGAGCTCATTGGCCACCCATTGCTCGTATGTCGCCTGCTCGATGCTGTTTTGCTGCGGCGGTGTGCGCGTGAACGCGTAAGTCCGTGTAGCGTCGCTGCCGCTCCACTCCGAAAACGCCGTCACCTCGGTCGTCACATAGGTCGTGCAGCCCGAGAGCCACACCGCGCCTATGGCAAGCGCCGGCATGACCGCGCGCCGCAATCGGTCCCACTTCCCCATCATCTTTTTCCTCGCCTTATCGTCGAATGCTCGCTTCGCCTCCCCGTGGGCGGCCGGTGCGATGATACGCCGACACGGCGAACCGGCCCGAGCCTTTGTACAATGGCCGAGATCCGTCTACCGAAGCCTCGAGCCGCCATGTCCGATAACGCCACTTCCACCGTCATTCGCCGGGCCGACTACACGCCGCCCGCCTTCCTCATCGATTCTGTCGCACTGGAGTTTGACCTCGTGCCCGAGCGCACGTTCGTGAAGAACACCATGCGCGTGCGCCGCAATCCCGATGCCGCGCCCGCCTCGCGGCTCGAGTTGATGGGCGAGGCGCTCGAGCTGGTCTCGGTCAAGGTCGACGGCGCGCCTCATACGGCGCACCACGCACATGAACATGGGCTCACGCTGGAGGACGTGCCCGACGCATTCGAGCTCACGATCGAGAGCGCCTGCAAGCCCGCGGAAAACACGACGCTGTCGGGCCTTTATGTGTCGAGCGGCAACTTTTTTACGCAGTGTGAAGCGGAAGGCTTCCGGCGCATCACCTATTTCCTCGATCGCCCCGACGTGATGGCGACCTACACGGTGACGATCAGGGCCGACAAATCGGCGTACCCGGTCTTGCTGTCGAACGGCAATCTCGTCGAGGAAGGCGATCTTCCCGACGGCCGCCACATTGCGAAATGGCAAGACCCGTTCAAAAAGCCGAGCTACCTGTTCGCGCTCGTCGCCGGCAAGCTCGTCGCGCTCGAGGAGCGCATCCGCACAGGCTCGGGCAAGGAAAAGCTGCTGCAGGTCTGGGTCGAGCCGCACGATCTCGATAAGACCCGGCACGCCATGAATTCGCTGATTCATGCCATCCGTTGGGACGAGGAGCGCTTCGGCCTCGAGCTCGACCTCGACCGGTTCATGATCGTCGCGGTCAGCGATTTCAATATGGGGGCAATGGAGAACAAGGGCCTTAACATCTTCAACACGAAATATGTTCTGGCCAACCCGGAGACGGCGACCGACACCGATTTCGCCAACATCGAGGCTGTCGTCGGCCATGAGTACTTCCATAACTGGACGGGTAATCGCGTCACTTGCCGAGACTGGTTCCAGCTGAGCCTGAAGGAAGGCCTCACCGTCTTCCGCGACCAGGAGTTTTCGGCCGACATGCAAGGCGGCGCGACTGACGAAGCCGCGCGGGCCGTCAAGCGGATCGAAGACGTGCGCGTGCTGCGGCAGATGCAGTTCGCCGAGGATGCGGGCCCGATGGCGCACCCCGTGCGGCCAGAAAGCTACGTCGAGATCAACAATTTCTACACGATGACCGTCTACGAAAAAGGCGCGGAAGTCGTGCGGATGTATCAGACGCTGTTCGGCCGAGACGGCTTTCGGCGCGGAATGGATCTCTACTTCAAGCGCCACGACGGGCAAGCCGTCACGTGCGACGATTTCCGCCATGCGCTCGCCGATGCTAACGGCCGTGACCTCGCGCAGTTCGAGCGCTGGTACAGCCAGGCCGGCACGCCGCGGGTAGCCGTGCGCACCGCCTACGATGCGGCGGCGCGCAGCTATGCGATCACGCTCTCCCAACGTTACGGCGAAGCCTCGCCGTCCGCGCGCGAGACGCAAAAGGGCCCGCTTCTGATCCCGTTCGCGATCGGTCTGATCGGCCGTGACGGCGCCGATCTCCCGCTTCGCCTCGAAGGCGAGGCGGCCGCAAGCGGCACGACCCGGGTGCTCGAGTTGACGGAAGCCGAGCAGACCTTCACGTTCGTCGACGTGGAGCAATCGCCGCTGCCGTCGCTGCTGCGCAACTTCTCCGCACCGGTCATCGTCGAATACGACTACAGCGACGACGAGCTCGCCTTCTTGCTCGCACACGACAGCGATCCGTTCAACCGCTGGGAAGCCGGTCAGCGCCTCGCGACACGTGAGCTGCTCGCACTGGCGGCGCGAGCGGGCGCCAACGAGCCGCTTTCGCTCGACGATTCCGTCGTCGCCGCGTTCGCGCGCGTGCTGACGGACGAAACGCTCACGCCCGCATTCCGCGAGCTTGCGCTCGTGCTGCCTTCCGAGCCTTATTTGGCCGAGCAAATGGCCGAAGCGGACCCGGCGGCCGTGCATGTCGCGAGACAGTTCGTCCGTAAGCGCCTTGCCACTGCATTGCGCGACGAATGGCTCGCCATTTATGCGCGCCACGAAACACCGGGGCCCTTCGAGCCGACGCCGCAAGCGGCCGGACATCGCGCGCTCAAGAATCTCGCGCTCGCTTACCTCGCCGAGCTCGACGATCCTTCCGATGCAATTCGCCTCGCCGTCGCCCAATACGACTCGGCCAACAACATGACCGATCGCGCGGCGGCGCTTGCGGCGCTGCTCGCGGCGTCCGCGGCCCGTCCCACGCCGGCGGCCGACCACGCGCTCGACGACTTCTATCGGCGCTTCGAGCGCGAGCCGCTCGTCATCGACAAGTGGTTCGCGATGCAGGCCACGCAGCGCGCCGGCAAGGAGCGACGGATCATCGACATCGTACGCAAGCTGATGACGCATCCTGCCTTTACGTTGCGCAACCCGAATCGCGCGCGGTCGCTGATCTTCAGCTTCTGCTCCGGCAACCCGTCGCAGTTCCACGCCGCCGACGGTTCCGGTTACACGTTCTGGGCCGAGCAGGTGATCGCGCTGGATGCGCTGAACCCGCAGGTTGCCGCGCGCCTCGCACGCGCGCTCGAGCTTTGGCGGCGCTACACGCCCGCGTTGCGCGAGCGCATGCGCGAAGCGCTCGAGCGCGTCGCGGCGCAACCCTCGTTGTCGCGCGACGTCCGCGAGATCGTGGAAAAGGCGCTCGCCTGACGCACACAGGCACACAAAAACCAGAGGCCGGCGGCTTGCCGGCGAGTAAAATTCACGGCATCCCTGGCTTTCCGGAGTCCCAACATGTCTCTGCAGCGACGAACCACCCTCACCAAGTATCTGATCGAGCAACAACGCGAAACGAACAATCTGCCGGCCGATCTGCGGCTCTTGATAGAGGTCGTCGCGCGCGCGTGCAAGCTGATCAGCTATCACGTCAGCAAAGGCGCGCTGGGCGAAGCGCTCGGCACGGCGGGCACCGAGAACGTCCAGGGCGAGGTGCAAAAAAAGCTCGACGTCCTCTCGAACGAGATTCTGCTCGATGCCAACGAGTGGGGCGGTAACCTTGCCGCGATGGCCTCCGAGGAAATGGAAACGCTTTTTCCGATTCCTTCCGAATATCCGCGCGGTGAATACCTGCTCGTATTCGATCCGCTCGACGGCTCGTCGAACATCGACGTCAACGTCTCGATCGGCACGATCTTCTCGGTCTTGCGGTGCCCGAACGGCTCGGAAGCGACTGAAGATTCGTTCCTGCAACCCGGCACGCGCCAGGTGGCGGCCGGCTATGCCGTCTATGGGCCGCAAACCGTGCTCGTGCTCACCACGGGCAATGGTGTGAACGGCTTCACGCTCGATCGCGAGCTGGGCTCTTGGGTGCTGACCCACCCCAACATGCGCATTCCTGAAGAAACGCGCGAGTATGCAATTAACGCTTCCAATGCAAGGCACTGGTATCCGCCCGTGCAGCAGTACGTGAGCGAACTCATGGCCGGCAAGACGGGCCCGCGCCAGGCGGACTTCAACATGCGCTGGGTCGCATCGATGGTGGCGGATGTCCATCGCATTCTGAGCCGCGGCGGCATCTTCATGTATCCAGCCGACAAACGCACGCCCGACAAGCCGGGCAAGCTGCGGCTGATGTACGAAGCGAACCCGATGTCGTTCATCGTCGAGCAGGCGGGCGGCGCGGCCACGAACGGCAAGCAGCGGATCCTCGATATTCAGCCGAAGAGCCTTCACGAGCGCGTGGCGGTGTTCCTCGGCTCGAAGAACG
>CAYPWK010000407.1:2993-5501 GCA_964414365.1 uncultured Burkholderia sp. | reverse complement strand
GACCTCAACCTGCGTTTTCGCGTGCACGCGCTGATGACGTGGCTGCAGGAACACCTTCTGCCGGGTGTTGTCGATCTCACGCCTGGCATTCGCTCTTTACAGGTGCAGTTCGATCCGGGCCTATTGCCGCGCGCCGCATTGATCGAGCACTTGCAGCAGGCCGAGCACGAGTTGATGCGCGTCGACGAAATGCGCGTGCCGAATCGAATCGTGCATCTGCCGCTCTCATGGGACGACCCGTCGACGCATGTGGCAATCGCGCGCTACATGCAATCCGTGCGCCCCGATGCGCCCTGGTGCCCTAGCAACATCGAGTTCATTCGACGCATCAACGGTCTCCCCGATATCGAAAGCGTGAAGCGCATCGTCTTCGACGCGCGCTATCTCGTGATGGGGCTCGGCGACGTTTATCTGGGTGCGCCCGTCGCCACGCCCATCGACCCCCGTCATCGGCTGGTCACGACGAAGTACAACCCGGCGCGGACATGGACGCCCGAGAATGCGGTCGGCATCGGCGGCGCTTACCTGTGCGTCTATGGCATGGAAGGTCCCGGCGGGTACCAATTCGTGGGCCGTACCGTGCAGATGTGGAATCGCTATCGCACCACGCGCGAGTTCGAATCCGGCAAGCCGTGGCTATTACGATTCTTCGACGAGATACGATTTTACGAAGTGAGCGAGGCCGAGCTATCTGAACTGCGCGCGGACTTCATTGCGGGCCGGGCCAGCTTGAAAATCGAAGAATCGGTCTTCGACCTGCGCGGCTATAACCGCCTCTTGTGCGAGGAGGCCGAGTCAATCGCGGCTTTCAAGGCATCGCAGCAGGCGGCGTTTGAGGCCGAGCGCGAGCGTTGGCGGGCAGCCGGCACGGCGGAATATGTCGGCGAGCCGGAAAGCCATCGTCCGAGCGGCTCGAACGACGGTGCCGGCACGGGCGCGGATTCCCCGCTGGCCATCGTTGACGATGCTCGGCCGGCGGTGAGCGCCGACGTTTCAGGCAGCGTCTGGAAGATATGTGTAAGCGAAGGAGAACGCGTTGCCGCCGGGCAAGTCGTTGCAATTCTCGAGTCGATGAAGATGGAGGTATCCGTCACGGCCGGCGAGGATGGCGTCGTGGACAAGATCGAGTGTGCCGAGGGGACGCCCGTCGTGGCCGGGCAGCGGCTTATGGTGTTGAGCGCCGATGGCGGGGTTGCGGCGGAAACTAAATCGATGCGAGGCTCGGAGGCCACGTGCAAATGAACAACGAAGTCCTTATGAAAGGCGGAGGTGTCGATGAGCCCTACGGGATCACCGAGGTATCGACGGGACCGATGACGATCGCCGCCCTCGCCAGGCGCTATCGCGAAGGCAGGTTGACCCCGCGGCAACTCGTGGAGGCGATCGCGGCGCGCACGACCGGCGACGATCCGCACCACGTTTGGATTCGCCCGCTCACGCTCGACGAGATGATGCGCTATGTCGACGCGCTTGAAGGCAAAAGCCCCGATTCATTGCCGCTTTTCGGGATTCCGTTTGCGATCAAGGACAACATCGATGTTGCCGGAGTGCCGACGACAGCAGGCTGCCCCGACTATGCGTACACGCCGGAGAGAAATGCGGCCGTCGTCGAGCGCTTGATCGCGGCCGGGGCGATCCCCATCGGCAAGACCAATCTCGACCAGTTCGCGACGGGGTTGTCCGGGCAACGCTCGCCGTACGGGGCCTGCCGCAACGCGCTCGATCCTCGCTATGCCTCGGGCGGTTCCAGCTCTGGATCGGCCGTGGCCGTCGCACTTGGCCTGGCGGCGTTCTCGCTCGGCACCGATACAGCCGGCTCGGGACGCGTGCCGGCGGCATTCAACGGTCTCCTCGGATTGAAACCGACGAAGGGCGTATTGAGCACGCTCGGCGTAGTGCCCGCCTGCAAATCGATCGACTGCGTATCGATCTTCGCGCACTCGCCCGACGACGCGCAGGCTGTCTTCGATGTCGCCTGCGGCGTGGTGCCCGGCGATCCGTACGCGCGCGAATGGAAGCCGCTTGCGGATGCGCCAATATCGACGGCGATAGACACGGCTTTGAATGGCATTCGGCTCGGGATGCCGCGCGCCAAGCAACTCGAGTTCTTCGGCGATGAATCGTACGCTCGCGCGTTCGACGCCGCGCTGCGCCGCCTGCGCGAAGCAGGCGCGCAATTGGTTGAGATCGACTTCTCACCCTTTCTCGAGACGGCGCGGCTGCTTTACGAAGGACCGTTCGTAGCCGAGCGGCTAGCGGCCATCCAATCGTTCTTCGACGCGCGACCCGATGCCCTGCACCCCGTTACCCGCGCGATCATCGCCGGTGCGCAACGATGGAGCGCGGCCGACGCATTCGCCGCGCTCGATCGTCTCGCGAGCCTGCGCGTGTCCGCCGAGGCCGTATGGCATGGAATCGATGCGATCGTCACGCCGACGTCGCCGACAACGGCAACGCTCGACGAATTGGAAGCGGATCCGCTCGGCGTCAATGCGCGCTTCGGCTACT
>CAYPWK010000407.1:0-2983 GCA_964414365.1 uncultured Burkholderia sp. | reverse complement strand
ATGTGAGGGCGGGGTACATGCAGGCCTTCCATTCGGGATTACGTTCATCGGCCCGGCGCATGCCGATTATGCGCTACTCGATCTCGCGCGGGCCTGGCTCGGCGAATCAACGCGCGATGTCGCTCGAACGTCGGTGGCGGCAGCCGGTAGGGACGCCGTGCAAGGTATCGATGAATTTGCCTCGCGTCGCGTTTCAGTCGCCGTTGTGGGCGCCCATTTGCGCGGGCAGCCGCTCAACGGTCAGTTGACTGAGCGCAGCGCACGCTTCGTGCGCACGGCGACGACGGCACCGCTGTATCGGCTTTACGCGCTGCCGGCCGCGACAAGCGGCGGCATCGCCAAACCGGGTTTGGTTCGAGTCCCGCAAGGCCGGGACGGCGCTGCCATCGAACTTGAAGTCTGGGACCTGCCGCTGACGGCTTATGGTGAATTCGTCGCGCTCGTGGCTCCGCCGCTCTCGATCGGCACCTTGATGCTCGATGGCGGCGAGGCGGTCCAGGGCTTTCTTTGCGAGAGCGCCGCGCTTGAAGGTGCAACGGACATCACGGCATTCGGTGGCTGGCGCGCCTACCTCGCGAGTAGTGGCAAGGGCGAGTAGGGCGAGACTGGGACTTTCAAAACGGCGGCGTGCGAACGGCGCCTGACGAATCATGCAAGGGAGTGCGCAATGTCATTGACAGCGAATCGACGAACGGAGTGGTTCGCGGTGCGCCGCGAGTTGTCGGTGCGCGGCAAGTGGGTGCTGGGAATCGGATCGTTCGTACTGCCGATTATCGTCTGGTGCATCGTGAGCTACGTGCCGTTCGTCTGGCATCCGCAGGTCGTCATCACGAACCCCGGCAGCGTCGACTACTTTCAGGCGGGCATGCGCGTTGACAAGGACACGTTCCGCCAGGAACTCGCCGACGCGCGCGCGAAACGCGTGCCGTTGCCGTCTGGCGTGCCGGCGAACCCTGTGTACCTGCCGGCGCCGCATGAGGTCTTGCGCGCGTTCTACACCGCGTTCACGACGCCTCCCGCCTCCCGTGACGGTGTGTGGCTGCATCAAAGCCTCTGGCACAGCATTCAGGTGATTTTCTGGGGCTTCGTCGTTTCGTCGGCGATCGGCGTGCCGCTCGGCATTGTGTGCGGGACATTCGGCACGCTCGCACGGCTGCAGGAGCCGTTCTTCGAGTTTTTCCGGTATCTGCCGGCGCCTGCCTTCGGCGCGCTGATGGTGGCCATACTCGGCATCTACGACGCGCCGAAAATAGCGATCATCGTCATCGGCACGTTCTTTCAGCAGGTGCTCATCATCGCGAACACGACGCGCAAGCTCGACTATGCGCTGTTCGAAGCGGCCATGACGCTAGGCACGAACAAGCTCAAGCTGCTCACGCACGTCGCGATTCCGGGCATTCTTCCCGATCTTTACCGGGATCAGCGGATTCTGCTCGGCTGGGCCTGGACCTACCTGATTGTGGCCGAGCTCGTGGGAACGACATCGGGCATCACGTGGTACATCACGCAGCAGGCGCGCTATGAGCACTTCGACAACGTTTATGCGGCCATCATGATGATCGGCATCATTGGACTCGGCACCGATATCGTGCTGGCTTTTATCGGACGCAAGCTCTTTCCTTGGGACCGCGCGCTGAAGGCGTAGGGTGCCCATTGCTCCGCGCGCCGCATACGTCATTCGCTTCAATCTTTAAATGGATGCACTCTTGTCATGCTGAATCCGCAACCGGTCCCTTCGTATCTGCTCCAGTCCGACGCCGTGCGCGCGCGTTTCGAGCGCTTGAAGGCGCGCGAAGCGATCCTCGAGGTGCGCCATCTCGGCAAGCGCTTCGCCACCCCGCAGGGCGAATGCACGGCATTGGACGACATCAGCTTCAAGACGCATCGACGCGAATTCGTCTGCGTGATCGGCCCGTCGGGGTGCGGCAAATCCACGCTCATTCGCATACTTGCCGGGCTCGAATGGCCGACTAGCGGCGAGGTGCTGCTTGATGGCAAGCCTGTCCATGGGCCGGGCGCCGACCGCGGCATGGTTTTCCAGGGCTATACGCTCTTTCCATGGCTCACCGTCAAGAAGAATGTCATGTTCGGCTTGAAGATGAACGGCTTGAGCGCGGGGCAGGCGGAGCGCGAGGCGCTGCAATGGCTCGATCTCGTCGGATTGACGAAGTTCGCCAACGTCTATCCGCATCAGCTCTCGGGCGGCATGAAACAGCGCGTCGCGATTGCACGTGCATTGGCGAACCGGCCGCGGATATTGCTCATGGATGAGCCCTTCGGCGCACTCGATGCGCAGACGCGCGCCAAGATGCAGAGCTATCTGCTGGACATCTGGCGCAATATCGACATTACGATTCTCTTCATTACGCACGATCTCGATGAGGCTATCTTCCTCGCGGATCGTATCCTCGTACTCCGAGCCAATCCGGGTGAAGTGCAGGAGCTGATCGAAGTACCGGTGCCGCGGCCGCGTGACTATTCGCAGCTCACGTCGCCCGAGTTCGTTGCGACGAGGGCGCGGCTGGACGCGCTCATTCACCCGCCCAAGGCCGCGGACGACGACGAGGCCGTGCGTCCACACATCGCGCGCATGACGGATGTGGCCGACAACGTCGAGTGACGCGCACGGACAGTCGCCCGATGATCGCATCGGGGCGGCGTGGATCGTGCCAACGCAGGTCGGCGTCCTCCGGTAGATCGAAACCGCCTAGCCTTGGTAATGAGCGAACGCTTTTTCCACCAGGCTATCCGGCGATAGCTGGAACACTTCGAGCGCAAGCACGCCCTTTGCCCCTCTATAGTGGATGGCGATAGTGCGGACTCCAGCAAACACGGCAATCAATTCGAATTGCAGGTCGGGAATCAAATGCAACGCTTTCGACCAGTATTCCCTGACACTAGCTTTACCGCGAAGGCAACCGCAGGGCTCGCCGGCAATCCGGGCAATCATCGGGGACGACATCTCGAATTCATCGCTGTAGTG
>CAYPWK010000406.1:3752-5526 GCA_964414365.1 uncultured Burkholderia sp. | reverse complement strand
CGGTCACGATCGCGCAGGTCAGTGAAATTGTGCCGCTCGGCTCGCTCGATCCCGAGGCCGTCGTCACACCGGGCATCTTCGTCAAACGTGTCGTGGCCGTGCCTGGCCGCGCCACCCTTGCCGCGTGAGGAGCAGATCATGAATAAATGGACTCGCGACGACATGGCGCGACGCGTCGCGCAAGATATTCCCGAAGGCGCCTATGTGAATCTCGGCATCGGTCTGCCGACGAAGGTGGCCAACTATCTGCCGAAGGAGCGCGAGATTTTCCTGCAGAGCGAGAACGGCTTGCTCGGCATGGGACCGGCGCCCGCCCCCGGCCAGGAAGACCCTGAGCTCATCAACGCCGGCAAGGAGCCCGTCACGCTGATCGAAGGCGGCTGCTTCTTCCATCATGGCGATTCATTCGCGATGATGCGCGGCGGCCACCTCGATATCTGCGTGCTCGGTGCCTTCCAGGTCTCGGCGCGCGGCGATCTCGCCAACTGGCATACGGGCGCACCCGATGCGATCCCCGCCGTCGGCGGCGCGATGGATCTCGCGATCGGAGCGAAGAAGGTCTTCGTCATGACCGATCATCTGACCAAGCAGGGCGAATGCAAGATCGTCGAGCGGTGCACCTACCCGCTCACGGGCATTGCCTGCGTCGATCGCATCTATACCGACCTGGCCGTCATCGACATCACGGCGCGCGGGCTCGAAGTCATCGACATCGTCGACGGCCTGAGCTTCGACGAGCTCCAAAAAGTTACCCCCGTCCCGCTGATCCTCGCGACCTCGGCGACGCATGCCTGAAGAACAGGAAGACATCATGGAAGAAGCCTTCATCTGCGACGCTATCCGGACGCCCATCGGCCGCTACGGCGGCGCATTGTCCACCGTGCGCACCGATGACCTCGCAGCGCTGCCGATCAAGGCGCTCATCGAGCGCAACGCGAAGGTGGATTGGAGTGCCGTCGACGATGTGATTTACGGCTGCGCGAATCAGGCCGGCGAGGATAACCGCAACGTCGCGCGCATGGCAGCGCTGCTCGCGGGGCTGCCCGTCGATGTGCCGGGCAGCACGGTCAACCGCCTCTGCGGCTCCGGGCTCGACGCACTCGGCACCGCCGCCCGGGCGATCAAAACGGGTGAGACCAGCCTCATGATCGCAGGTGGCGTGGAAAGCATGAGCCGCGCGCCGTTCGTCATGGGCAAGGCCGAGACGGCCTTCAGCCGCTCGATGAAGGTCGAGGATACGACGATCGGCTGGCGCTTCGTCAATCCCGTCATGAAGGCGATGTACGGCGTCGATTCGATGCCCGAAACGGGCGAGAATGTCGCGACCGAATTTGCGATCAGCCGCGAAGATCAAGACAATTTCGCGCTGCGCAGCCAGCTGCGCGCCGCGGCCGCGCAAGAAGCCCGACGTTTCGACGACGAGCTCATTCCTGTCAGCGTTGCGCAGAAAAAGGGCGAGCCCGTCATCGTCAGCAAGGATGAGCATCCGCGCGCGACGTCGCTCGAAGCGCTCGCCAAGCTGAAGGGCGTCGTGCGCCCCGACGGGACGGTGACGGCCGGCAATTCGTCGGGCGTCAACGACGGCGCTTGTGCCCTGCTGCTCGCGAACGAGCGCAGCGCGACACGCTATGGGCTGACGCCGCGCGCACGCGTGATCGCCATGGCAACGGCAGGCATCGCGCCGCGCATCATGGGCTTCGGTCCCGCGCAAGCCGTGCGCAAGGTGCTGGAACGTGCGAGACTCTCGCTCGACCAGATCGACGTGATCGAGTTG
>CAYPWK010000406.1:0-3742 GCA_964414365.1 uncultured Burkholderia sp. | reverse complement strand
ATCACAAGCGCTCGCCGTCACGCGCAGCCTTGGGCTTGCAGACGACGACGCGCGCGTGAATCCGAACGGCGGCGCCATCGCGCTTGGCCATCCGCTCGGCGCCTCGGGGGCGCGGCTCGCCACCACCGCGACTTATCAACTCGCGCGCACGGGCGGACGCTATGCGCTTTGCACGATGTGCATCGGCGTCGGGCAAGGTATTGCAGTCGTCATCGAGCGCGTCTGATCCGCTCGATCGCGTTCGATAACACGGCAACGGCGACATTCATGACGACACTTCACCATGAGCTTTCCGGACGGGCCGACGCGCCCGTCATCGTCCTCTCCAATTCGCTCGGCACCACATTGGAGATGTGGGATGCGCAGATCGATGCGCTGAAGGCGAGCTACCGCGTATTGCGCTATGACACGCGCGGTCACGGACGCTCGGCCGTGTCGCCGGGCCCGTACACGATCGACCAGCTCGGCCGCGACGTGATTGCGCTGCTCGATTCGCTCGATATCGAGCGTGCGCATTTCGTCGGCATTTCGATGGGCGGACTGACGGGCCAATGGCTCGGTATTCATGCCGCAACGCGCATCGACAAGCTCGTCATTTCGAACACGGCCGCCCGCATCGGTACGGCGGAAGGGTGGCGTGCGCGCGCCGAGCTCGTTCGTCAGCAAGGCCTCGGAGAAGTGGCTGATGGCGCGGCCGGTCGTTGGTTTACGCAGGAATTTATCGCGCAGCAGCCGGCCGCGGCTCACGCGTTGACGGCTCGACTCCGTTCACTTTCGCCCGAAGGCTATGCAGCCTGCTGCGATGCGCTCGGCGACGCGGACCTGCGCGAAGAGATCGCACGTGTTGCGTGTCCCACGCTCGTTGTCGCGGGTCGGCACGACCCCGTGACGACGGTCGACGATGCACGATTCATCGCCGCCCGCGTGCCCGGTGCGAGCATCGTGGAGCTAGACGCATCTCACCTGTCGAACGTCGAAGCGCCAGATGCCTTCACCGACGCCGTGTTGCGGTTTCTCGGCGACTGACCGAGCGAGTTGGGGACGTCTGGAGTCAGCTCGCGAACTGAAACGCTTCGAAACGATGCAACGCTTCTTCGATGCGCTTCTTGTGCGTTCGTGCGTTCCCACGGCCGACCCATGTCCATTGCTGCATGAGTAGCTTCTTGCGCTCCCGGTCCGCCTTCAAATCGAGCACGGCGACGATCTCGTCGTCGACCAGCACCGGTAACCCGAAGTACCCGAACACGCGCTTTTCCTTCGGCAAGTAAGCTTCGAATTTGTGCTCGTAGCCGAAGAGCAGCGACAAGCGCTTGCGCTGGATGATGAGCGGATCGAAAGGCGAAAGGATATGGACGGCGCTTGCCGAACTGCCGGCGGCGCTTTCTAGCAGCTCCGGCTCGATCCAGTGCTCGACCTTGCGAATGCCTTCCGCTTCAATTTCGACGGGTACGAGCTGGCCACGCTTGACGCGTGTCTCTATCGCCTGGCGCACGGCAGGCTTGCGGCCCGCGTCGAGGTGGCAAATCGAATCGAGGCTGACGATCCCTTGCGCGCGCAACGCGCGATTCAATAGATAATCGACGACCTCGCGCTCCGACGCCCCTTTCGGGCGTTTCTCCCAGCCAAAGTGCCGCTGCATCAGTTCGTAGGTCTTCACCATCCCGACCCGCTCGCTGATGGTCAGCAAGCCGTTGTAAAACGCAAGCTGCAGCGCCCGCTTCGACGGCTTCCGGCTTGCCCACGGGTGATCTTTATCCCTCAACTCGTCGTCTTCGATGTCCCTGATCGAGAGCGGCCCTTCCGTCTCGATCCTTTTAACGACCTTTCTCAACTCGGCCGGCGTCACGGCGCTGAACCAGCGTCGCGGCTCGGCGCGATGGCGGCGCATTTCCGGCAGGAAATAGTGCAAATCTCTCACTGGAACGTAGGAAAGCGCATGCGTCCAATACTCGAAGACCGTCTTTTCCACCGCCTGCGCGAAATGCAGGTCACTGCGCCGGTATTTCGGAATTCGGCTCCATAGAATGTGGTGGTGGCAGCGCTCGATAACGTGGATCGTATCGATTTGCACGTAGCCGAGGTGCTCGACAGCCGATTGCGTTGCTTTCACGCCTTCGCCGAATGGTTCGGGCGTATCCAGTCGTTGCGCCTTTAGCCAAATTTGGCGCGCCTGACGCTGGGTCAGCGAAGCCGGCGTAACAAAGTGCTCAGGCATGCGAACGAGGTTTGCGCGAGAAAGCGCCAGTGTACTTCCGCCGTTTCCGGCGTGCAGATCGATCGGCGCCGGGCGATAGCATAAATCGATGGTTGCCATAAAACATCGCAAGACGCTAGGCTTGCGGCGGTGAGCGTCAAGCGTGGAATTGCGCCATACGAAGAGCCTCGGGCATTGGATGCGCGAAAGGCAACGTTCTGTTGCGATGCGGCATATTGTCCTTGTCACGCACCATCCGTATTCTGTTAGTGCCGCTGACGCACTCCGTGTCGGCTTTTCTTTGCGAGCCCCATGAGCCCTGACCGCGTAAGAAAAAACGCCTTTGCGATGCCGCTGACGAGCCCCGCGTTTCCAATCGGTCCTTACCGTTTCGTCGACCGTGAATTCCTGATCATCACCTACCGCACCGACCCCGACCGCCTGCGCGAAGTCGTGCCCGAACCGCTGAAAGTCAACGAACCGCTCGTCCATTACGAATTCATTCGGATGCGGGATTCGACGGGCTTCGGCGACTATACCGAGAGCGGCCAGGTGATTCCCGTGACGTTTGAAGGCAAGCCGGGCAGCTATACGCTCGCGATGTATCTCGACGACCACCCGCCTATCGCGGGCGGCCGTGAGCTTTGGGGGTTTCCGAAGAAACTGGCGTTCCCGAAGCTTGAAACGCACCTGGATACGTTGATGGGCACGCTCGATTACGGTCCCGTGCGCGTGGCGACGGGCACGATGGGCTATAAGCATCGGGAACTCGACATCGTCGAGCAGAGCAACCGGCTCGCCGGCCCCAACTATTTGCTCAAAATCATTCCGCATGTGGACGGCTCGCCGCGCATCTGCGAGCTCGTCCGCTATTACTTGACCGACATCCAAATGAAAGGCGCATGGACGGGGCCCGCCGCGTTGCAGCTGGCGCCGCATGCTCTTGCGCCCGTCGCCGATCTACCCGTGCTTGAAATCGTCGAAGCTCGGCATTTGATCGCCGATCTGACGCTCGGCCTAGGTGAGGTCGTTCACGACTACCTTGCGCGTTAGATTGCGCCGTATCGTCTCGTGCCTTCCATACGCAATACTTGGCCACTCCAATGAAACCACACGCCCCCGCCGAAAAACGCGCCGACGACGATGCCGGGATCGGTATCGAAGCGAACTCGGCCAGACATCCCCCGCATGTCCATCTGCCGCCGTACCAAACGATTGCACTGGTGTTGCAAGGGGGCGGCGCACTTGGGGCTTACCAGGCCGGCGTCTATGAAGGCCTTGCGGAGGCCGGCATTGCACCCAATTGGATCGCGGGTATTTCGATTGGCGCGCTCAATACCGCGGTCATCGCGGGTAACGCGCCGGCGAGGCGCGTCGAGCGATTGCGCGAGTTCTGGGAGACGATCTGCCGGCCGGCCTATTGGCCGCCGCTTGCCGCGCCGCTCGAGCAGATGTTCTTCGACATGCACGAGGCGGTTCGCAAGGGCTTCACGGCGCTACAGGCAGCCGGCGCGATCGTGCAGGGTCAACATGGCTTTTTTACGCCGC
>CAYPWK010000405.1:3803-5529 GCA_964414365.1 uncultured Burkholderia sp. | reverse complement strand
TCCAGGACGCCCCTGTCGACGCCCGCTCCGCTCTCACCACGGCCGAAAAGACCAATCCCGCTGGGCACGGTTGGTGGCGGCGACGCTCAACCTCGATCCGGCGGTCGTCGTGCGCTTCGCGAAATCTGCGGAGGGCGTGGTGCCGGCCCAAACATCTAATGCATCACCTTGCGCGGTTTGAGAGGCTCATCAAACAGCCGTGGCTTCCCCGCCGTTCTAACTGCACCCGATCATGGGTGTGAGCGATGGCGGCGCATGCCGGGCACCGCTCTCGTCATCGCACCGCGATCCGGCCTGCTCATACACTGCTCGTACGCAACCAGTTCAGCGACCCTCGTCAATCCATAGCCTACGCAAGGGACGTGTCGCCATCCAAACATGGCCACGATTCTTCCAGCGCCCCCAAGGCTGGACTGGGCTTCACTGCGAACGCTGAAAGCGCGTTCACCGCGTCGGTTGCGAAGGAAACCGGACTCTTCGGCCGCGTATCGACAGTGAGATGGAACACATCTGGCCTTGCGTAATGGCCCACCACGTCCAGATCGTATTTTCCCCTCGCGATGATCCGGCGGTCGAGATCGGCGAAGCGCGTGATCTCCCGCTCGAAGCTTGGCGCCACCAGGACCTTCCCGAGCGGATCGACGATGCAGGAACCGCCCCGGAGAGGACCGTCGAAGGATCGTCGCCCTGGATGCCGTTGTAGGCGGCGGGGCAGTCCGCCCGCGTAAGGTATTGGCAGGCCGATAGGACGAAGCAGCGACCTTCGAGGGCGATCGTCCGCATGGTCGGCAACCAGGTCTCACGATCATCGACCGTCGGCGCGCAATAGATCTCGATGCCCTTGGCGTACATCGCCGTGCGCAGAAGCGGCATGTAGTTTTCCCAGCAGATGACACTGCCGAAACGGCCGACGCCACTGTCGACAACCGTGATCGTCGAGCCGTCGCCGAAGCCCCACACAAGGCGCTCCAAGGCCGTCGGCATCAGCTTGCGATGCTTACCGAGAAGCGATCCATCGGGTCCGAACATGAGGGCGGTGCAGTAGAGCGTGCCGCCGTCGCGTTCGATCACTCCAACGACCAAATGCAGTCGGTTACGCCGCGCGACGTCGCCGATTTCGACCATTTCCTGCCCGGGTACGGTGATCGCGCTTTCATAATAGCGCCGAAAGTCCTCGCGCCCCTCCGCGCTGCGCATGCCGAGGCGTGCGCCAAAGTCCAGACCCTTGGGATAGCCGCCAACGAACGCCTCCGGAAAGACGACGATCTCTGCGCCCTGCCCCGCCGCCTGCTCCGTTAGGTCAACCAACTTGGCGATTGTTCGAGGCGTATCAAAGATCACCGGAGCTGCCTGCACGACGGCCGCGCGCACGATGGGATTGGCCATGGCGGATTATCCTTTCGACGATGATTACACGGCGGCTCTCGCCGTGAGTGATGGTTTGGAGATGAGTTTTTCCTAGACCGGCGCCTTGAAGGGCTCGATCCGGTTCAGTCCGAGAATGTGGTTCAGCGCCGCGCCGTCGCTGACCCGTCGGAACAACCCCGGCGACATCCACGGAGCAGAGCCATCGACATTGGGCGCGCCGCGACCCCGCCGGACATCCTCGATCCACACGGTCCTGGTTTCGAGCGAAATCCTGGTGACCTCGGTATGGTTCGGCACGCCGGCATGTGCATGCGCACTCGAAAAGGCGATCATCGAACCGGGATCGACGACGACGGGA
>CAYPWK010000405.1:0-3703 GCA_964414365.1 uncultured Burkholderia sp. | reverse complement strand
CTCACCGGCCTGTTCCACAGATCGGGGAACATCGCGAAGGTGCGGCCGGCCGTGATCGGATATACCGGCGCCCGCCAGTTGGTCTGGGCATAAATGTTCGAGCCCCAGGTGTCGCGGTGGAATGCGATCGTCGCCGTCGTTCTGGCGCGCGGGAGAGATGTGTCGCTGTCTTGGTGGGGCTGAAAGCGGAGATGCAGGCGATCACGCGCCAGCCCCGAAGGATCGAGTCCGATGGCTTCGAAGACGGCGGTCCATAGTCGCTGAACCTCAGCCGACTGGCTGAACTCCTTTTCGCGCGACGCAAATAGCTCGACCTGTTCCGAGTGGTTGTAGTGCCTGTGGATGTCCGGCGGTCGGTACGGATGAAACGCCGCCTCAAGGAATTCCTGCGCAAATGCGATTAAGTCGGCAACGGCGGGGCACCCCTCAAAGCGGAATATTGCGCCTCGGTAGATACGCGTGTGGAAATCGTCCGGGTGGATGGGTGTTGTTGCCGGCGTAAACATGTTCTTGCTCGCATTATGCGGTTATCGGGCATGCGCCCGCAGACCGCCGCGGTGGGCTGTTGTGACGTGACCCCTATTTCTCGTCCAAAGCGAGTCGGAGGGCGGCTGCGACTTCGGCGTGCCTGCCTGCGCTAAGCGGTGTCATCGGCAAACGGTAGAAGGCAAAGAGCTTCCCCAACTGCGCGAGGGCCCACTTGACCGGGATCGGATTGGACTCGACGAACATCGCCCGGTGGAGCGGCGCGATGCGCCGGCTGATCGCGCGAACCTTCGCTATATCCCCGCCCAGAGCGGCGGCACAGAGTTCGCTCATGATCGTCGGAATGACATTGGCGGTCACTGAGATATTGCCCCACGCACCGAGGAGCATCAAAGCCGCCGCGGTGGGATCGTCTCCGCTATAAAGCGCGAACTCTTCGGGCAAGGCACGCAGCAGCATCATCCCGCGGCCGATATTTCCGGTCGCGTCCTTGAGGCCGGCGATATTGGGGATTTCGGCAAGGCGCAGAACAGTCTCGTCAGCGAGATCGACGACCGTCCGACCTGGCACGTTATAGAGGATCAGCGGGATATCGACTGCTTCAGCAATCGCTTTGTAGTGAGCGTAAAGACCTTCTTGTGCCGGCTTGTTGTAATAGGGCACGACCGAGAGCGCAGCAGTGGCTCCGGCGTCCTTGGCAAATTGCGTTAGTTCAATCGCCTCACTGGTCGCGTTCGCGCCCGTACCTGCGATAATCGGCAAGCGGTTCCGGGCATGATCGACGGCGACCCTGATCGACTCCCGGTGCTCTTCCGTCGACACGGTCGCGGATTCTCCGGTCGAACCCATAACGACGATGGCGTTCGTGCCGGATACGACGTGCCAATCAATCAGGGCCCGATAGGATTGCCAGTCGAGACTGCCATCCTCGTGCATCGGTGTAACGAGCGCGGGAATGCTGCCCTTGGGCAGAGCGCTTCCGGTTGGCCGAGTGTACTTGATTGGGGCAGACATGGATCAGCTCTGTCATAGGGGGACGAGGCGGCGTTGCGATTGATCTGTGTTGCGCGCCACACGGCAACGTGGGCGACAGCCCGTGATGGGTGTACCTCAGGCCGCTTCGGAGCTTGCGGTGAACCAGCCCAACTGGGCCCGCACCGCAACCAAGGCGTCGACCAGATCGCGCATATGAGCTTCGGTGTGAAACGGTGTCGGCGTAATGCGTAGCCGTTCCTGACCGCGCGCGACGGTGGGGTAGTTGATCGGCTGGACGTAGATGCCGTGTTCCGAGAGCAGCAGTTCGCTGGTCCGTCGGCACAGATGCGCGTCCCCGATGACGACGGGCAGGATATGGCTGGGCGTGTCGAGCACCGGCAGGCCCGCAGACTGGAGCATGGACTTAAGCCGCGCGGCGTTGTTGGCCTGCAGAGCCCGCTGTTCCGGGTGCGCCTTCACGTGCCTCACCGCGGCGAGCGCACCGGCGGCGAGGTGCGGGCACAACGAGGTCGTAAAGATGAAGCTGTCGGCCCGGCTGCGTACCACATCGATCATCAGCGCTGGGCCGGCGACATAGCCGCCCATGACGCCGAACGCCTTAGCCAGCGTGCCTTCGATCAGGGTGAGGCGGTTCGCCACCCCCTCACGCTCGGCAATCCCGCCACCGCATGGCCCGTAGAGTCCGACCGCATGCACCTCGTCCAGATAGGTGATCGCGCCATGCTTCTCGGCGACATCGCAGATCGCCGCGATCGGGGCGATGTCGCCGTCCATGCTGTAGACGCTCTCGAAGGCGACGATCTTGGGGCGCGCCGGATCGATGCCGCTCATCAGTTCGTCCAGGTGAGCGACGTCGTTGTGGCGAAAGATCAAGCGCTCGGCGCCGGAGCGGCGGATGCCCTCGATCATCGAATTATGGTTGAGCGCATCGGAGAAGATGGCGCAGTCCGGCATCAGCCGACCGAGTGTGCCCAGCGCGGCGAGATTGGAGATCCAGCCCGACGTGAAGATCAGCGCGGCTTCCTTGCCATGCAAGTCGGCCAGTTCGGTCTCGAGCGCGACATGCTGGCGGTTGGTGCCGGAGATGTTGCGTGTGCCGCCGGTACCGGCCCCGGACAGGTCGATCGCCCGGTGCATCGCGTCCAGCACCTCGGCGTTCTGGCCCATGCCGAGATAGTCGTTGCTGCACCATACGGTCACCCGTCGGGATTTGCCATCGTGCACATGCCAGAGAGCGATGGGGAACTCGCCGACGATCCGCTCCAGTTCGATGAACGTCCGGTAGCGGCCGTCCAGCTTCATGTCGGCGATCAGCGCACGGAATCTCGTCTCGAAATCCATTTTACCGTCCACCTCCGGCGAAGCGCCCGCATCGGTTGATGCGCCTTGCGCCACTGCGCTTGACCATACAATAAGCATATACTAGCACAATGGCTGGGCCGCAAGGGACAAGGATGTAATCGCACCATCACGGACCGGTATGGCCGCGACGGCGGCAGGGTCGCTCTATCTCGCCATCGCGGACGCGTTCCGCGGGAATGGTCGACGCCTTCCTCGACACCGCCGAGGCCGAGCGGCGGCGTCCCCAGGAACATGAGCCTTTGCCCGCGGTCGCAACGACGCGAGCCTCGGGGATCACACGTGGGACGGCATGGCGGCGCTGACGGAGAGCGATGGGCCCGATCTACGGCAGTTCGCCTGGATGACCCATACAATCCTGGCGCTTAGAGCTTTTGCATGCAGGCAAGGGCAGCTGCGGCTTGACACGATCGTAACGCTCGCAGGCGTCTGGGCGTTTTGGCGCTTCTGCCTGCGGCCGCGCGGTTCGGTTGCCTAGCACGAGGGTGGATCTGCGGGCGTTGCCCGCAGATCCACGAAGCCATTTTCCGTCGCGTTCATCCTTGCGGCAACGGACCGGCTTGCCAAAGACCTACCAAACTGAAGGTGCTGCTGTCGCAGCTCGTGGCGTCGATCAGTTTTTTTGCGAGTCCCTACCCCGCAAGGATCGCTTCGACCGCCTCCTGCACCGCCAACGCCTCGGAGGGCTGTGTGACGGTGTCCGAGCGCAGATCGATCCGGTCCATGTCGGGGGACTCCTTCATTGGCTACGTGCCCCTGGCCGCGCCACGGCGGCTTCGCGGGCCCGATTGTCGCACTGCCTTTTACCCTGCGTCGCCTTACGGCTGTCGACAGGCCGGTGGAACGGCACCCAACATTGCTC
>CAYPWK010000404.1:2627-5554 GCA_964414365.1 uncultured Burkholderia sp. | reverse complement strand
GTGCAGTGCACGACGAGCGGTTGCGCGCGCCTCGCGCCTACCGTATCGGCCATCAACGGCAAGCACGCGATGTGGTCGATATGCGCGTGCGTGAGAAACACATGATTGATACGGGCGAGCGCTTCGATATCGAGGTCGGCAACGCCGGTCCCCGCGTCGATGAGGATGTCGTCGTCGACGAGCAGCGCCGTTGTGCGATGCGCATCGCCGCCGATCCCGCCGCTGCAGCCGAGCACGGTTAGTTTCAACATCTGCGTTTCGCGCTCACTTGGTATCGAAATCGTGGATGCCGTCCCAAGCATCGACGCCCGCGCGTGCTCGGATCGTCGCGATTTGGTCAAGGTAGAGCGAATAGAGACGGCTTGCCGGCGCGGCGGCGGACAGCGCGCCCAGCAGTGCTTGGGCCGTATCCCAGTCCCCGCTCCGATAGCGCCGCAGCGCCTCGTGCCAACACTCGAGCTCGGCGGCTTGGGCGGCGGACACCTGCTCCGCTTCGGCAATGGGCTCGTAGATCGCCACCGCTTCGCGCTTGCCCTTCACGCGCACCCGGTCCAGCTCCCGATACACGATGCCTTCGGTCTGCGCTCGGGTCGCCTCGCCGACCACGATATCGACGCCATAATGCTTGGAGATGCCTTCGAGTCGGGCCCCGAGATTGACCGCATCGCCCATGACCGTATAGGCACGGCGCACGTCGGAACCCATATCGCCGACAGTCATCGGCCCGGTGTTGATGCCGATGCCGAAACGGATCGTCGGTTTGCCCTGTTGTGCGAGCGACGAATTGAGCGTCGCGAGCGCCTCGCGCATCCGCAGCGCGGCGAGCACGGCATTCCGCGCGTGCTGGCGATCGGCGACCGGCGCGCCCCAAAAGGCCATGATCGCGTCGCCGATGTATTTGTCGAGCGTGCCGCGCTGGGCGCGAATGACTGCCGTCATCGTACCGAGGTACTCGTTCATCCAGCGGGCGAGTTCCTCCGGCTCGAGCGTTTCGGCTATCGCCGTAAAGCCACGGACGTCGCTGAACAACACAGTCAGCTCGGCGCGGCGGCCGTCCATGCTGTAGCGACGCGGCTCCCGGCTCATCTCCTCGACCAGCTCGGGGGGCACGTACTGGCCGAACAGATTGGCAAACTGGCGCCGATGCCGCGATTCGACGAAGAACCCGAGCGACATGTTGAGCACGAACAGCGCCGCGATCAGCAGGACGCTCGCGGCGAGCGGCAACGCGGCGTTGCCGTACGTCCACAGCGCGAAGTCGCCGACGACCGCGAGCGCCAGCAACACCGCGGTGCCGGCGCTCGCCCGCAACGGCGCGCGCCATGGCAGCACGAAAATCATCAGCAGTCCGATGACAGCCATCGCCACGACCTGAATGGCATCGGCATAGCCGGGCACATGCTTTATGGTTCCGTCAAGCATGCCGCTCACGAGATTGGCGTGAATCTCGACGCCCGGATAGATGTTGCCGACGGGCGTCGAGCGCATGTCGAGCAAGCCCGGCGCCGTCGTGCCGATCAGCATGATGCGATCGGCGAGTCGGGCCGCCGGCACGCGATCGGCAAGGACATCGGCCGCAGACAGATAGGGAAAGCTGTGCTCACGGCCGCGATAAGGAATGAGCGCCGCGCCCGACTCGTCCACGGAAATGCGCCAGTTATCGTGCAGCGTCGTGAGGTCCAGCGTCTCGAGCGGGTCGCCGCTGCCCTCGCCGCGCTCGCCGAAACCCGGCACGATCGCAGGCTTGCCCAGCGCGAGCCGCGCCACCGCCAGCGACAGCGATTCGTACACCCCATTGCCCCGCCTGATGAGCAGCGGCACTCGCCGCACATTGCCATCGAAGTCCACGACGGGGTTGAAAAACCCTCCGCTTGGCGCCGCCTGCTGAAAGACCTGCAGATTGCCCCCGTATCCCTGCCCCTGCCTCAAGCCGCCCTGATGACCCGCGAACAGGAAGGCCGGCAATACGGCAGGCGGCAGTGCGCCGTGCGCTTCGGCGCGCTCGCTCATGTAATAGCCGAGCACAACCGGCCGGCCGCGCAGCGCCGCGGCGAAGCGCGCATCGAAATCGAGCTGGCCGCGCAGCCCGTTCAGGGCCGCCAGATATCGAGCGTCGCCGCGCATGTCCCCAGCGGCCAATCGTTCGAGAGACGCCAAGCCCGAACTGCGGTCGGGCTCGGCCATGACGATGTCGAGTCCGATCACTTTGGCGCCCGCGCTCGCGAGCTTGTCGACGAGGACCGCCATCCGGTCCCTCCCCCACGGCCAGCGGCCGACTTCCGCGAGGCTGCGTTCGTCGATGTCGACGATCACGATTCGATCGTCGCGCGTTCCAGGCATCGTCAGCCGCAGCCGGGCATCGTAGATGAGGTTGTCGAGCACGTCGACGGCAAGCAGCCGGTAGTAGCCGGCCACGTGGCCGAGCAGCACGGCGAGGACCGCGAATCCGGCGATCCAGCGCGGTAAATGGCGTTTCATGGTGGCGGCGGGAGGCAGATGGCGGGCGGCGATCAATAAGCGGCGCTCACGACCTCGTTCGCGACCGTCAGCCGCGACGCAAGGACCATGACGACGAAGCGATGAAACTGGCGCGCGGTGTCGGCGTCTTCCCTCTCGAGCCGGCGCAGGGCGTCATACGTCAAGCGCCAGGCATAGGTCGGCTCATCGGCCCGCACGTCGGCGCTACGCGCCTGCTCCGTGTAAAGCCCCATTTCGCCGACAATCGTGGAAGGGCCGTACGAGCGTAGCCGCATCGAATTGCCGTTCGCGAGCGGGAGCGAAACCGTCACGCGTCCCCGTTGGATGATGTAGACGGCGTCGGCCGCATCGCCCCGTGCGAACAGCAGCTCGCCCGGCGCGAGCCAGTGGGGCTCCAACAAGACCGACAGCCGCACCACGGCGTTCACGCTGAGCTGCGGCAGGAGCGC
>CAYPWK010000404.1:0-2527 GCA_964414365.1 uncultured Burkholderia sp. | reverse complement strand
ATGAAGCGCCCGGCCGCGCCGGCGTGAGCGGCCAAGCGCTCGCCCAGCCGGCGCAACATCAGATTCGAGGTGCCGAAGAATAGGAAGCCTTGCAGGCAAGTTCCGACCACGGTGTCGGCGTGGTCCCTGAGCCGCTGCGTATCTTCGAGCGAGCGCTCGACATTGGAATGGCAGGTGCGGCCGTCGAACTCGCGGGAAATCGCGCTGACGCGGCTGTAGCTGATGACAAAGAGCGCGCAGGCCGCGGCGATGCCCAGCACGATGCCCGCGACGACCCCCTCGGCAATGATGACGGCGACGATCAGCAGGATCAGCAAGTAATCGGTCAAGCCGAGCTTCCGGTAGGAGGCGACCAGCCACTCGCGCAGCAGCCCCCAGGCGAGATAGAGCTGCAGCCCGACGAGCACCGGCTTCGGAAACCACGCGATCACGCCCGGAAAGAGCCCGATGACGGCGAAGCAGCCGAGCCCGGCAACGATGCCGCTCAGACGGGCCGTGGCGCCAGCGCGGCAATTGAGCATCGTGCGGCTCATCGATTGATAGCCGACGACGCCCCCCGTCAAGCCCGCGAGCAGATTGGCGAGGCCCGCTGCTCGCATCTCCTGGTTGAAGTCGGCGTCGTGTCCCGTTGCAAGACTGGCGCCGCTTGCGTTAAGCAGGATCGTCAATGCCGATACGGCCGCCACGGCAAAACACTCGGGCAAATGGGCGGCAACCGCAATCCAGTCGATCTGCTGGCGCGGCAGCATGAGCGGCATTTGCAATGCCGAAAGCGGCTCACGCTCGAACAGCAGGCCCGCGGCGCGCAGCGGCTCGGGCGACTGCCCCATCGCGGCCATGCCGGCGAAGAAGACGACGATGCCGGCGCCGAGCCCGAGCGGCGCCAGCGCGTACGGCTTGACGCGACCTTGCGCTGCGAGCAGCGTGCCGCAAACGACGAGCGCGGGCACCCATGCGAGCCACGGCAGATTGGGCAAGGCGAGAAGCGCGGGCCAGCCGAGGCTGTGCCCCGTCAACATTCGCATGGCGCCGGAGAGCAGCAGATAGCCCGTGCCGCCGAGGAATCCGCCCACCACCGGGTAAGGCAGAAACTGAATGATCGAACTGCGGCGCGACACCCCCACCAAGTAAAGCAGCGCACCGGTCACGACGGTGCTCACCGCAATCGCCGCGAGCACGGTGACGAGGACGCTGTTTTGCGGCAGGCCCTGCGCCGTCGCGTCGGCCGCCACGCCGGCCGCGAGCCCGACGAGCACTGCAACCGCGTTGCTGTCCGGCCCGCCGATCGAAAACGGCAACGAGCTTTTCAACGCGACGACGAGCGCGATGATGCCGCAGCTGACGAGCGTGATCGGCATGCCGATATTCACGAAGTGCGCCAGGTTGCCGCTGAAGATCATCGACCCGTAACCGATCGAGTAGCAGAGCGTGACGAGACCCGACAGCAGACCGGCGACGATATTGGACATGACCGGCGTGCCGGCGCTCTCGCCGGCGGTCGAAGTCTCGAGGGAAAGAGTCTTGTTCATAGCGGACCTATCTACAGGCAGCGGGCGACGGGACGACAGGCTCGACGTCGGCCCCAGGCTTGGGGGCGAACGTCGAGTGCGGCGAGCGGATGATCGTGCCGAAGCCCTCGGACAGTTCTTGATGGTCGACTTCGGTGCGCACGTCGATCGTGCCGTGATAAACGCGGATGTGCTCTCCGCCATTGCCGCGGGCGCACTCGAACGACAGGGCGGCAGCCTGCTCGCTTGCCGGGGTGCTCATGTCGCCGTTGCCCTGCCCATTGGCCATGCCGCAGTCGAGCACCGACCACTCGGTGCCGCGAATGCCGATCGTCGCGGTCTGCGTCTTCAACTCGTACGCGTTGGGGTTGCCCTGCTTGCCGATCAACCCCGAAATCACACGGAGGCCGCCCCTGAGCAGCGACGAGACGCTGACGTTGCCCGCCGGATCGTCCCCGGCGAAGCGATACTGATCGATCCGATAGCGCGAGCCGCCCTTGAGATAGACGCGCTGATGATCGGCCATCAGCAACACGGCTTCCGCCTGCTTCGATGTCTCGACCGTATCGCCGGACTCGATCGTCGAGCCCGCGACGGCAAAGCGCCGGGCGCCCGAGCTCGGCTCGATCGACACGACGCCCGTCGTGTAGGCCACCGTGCCGGCCGGGTCGGCGGCCCGCGCGCCGTGAGAGACCGTTGCAATCGCAACGATCATGACGCCACGAGCGAAATGCGCTGCCTTCAAGGTGTTCAGCGTGTTCAGGGCGTGAAGCCGGGTAAATGAAATCATCGGCCGCGCCCTCAGAAAGACTTGGTCAATTGGAGCCACACGCGGCCGCCGTGATCGGTGTCCGCCACGGCCGCCGCATTGCCGAGCTTGTGCGCGTAGACGAACCGCACCTCGTAGCTCGGCGCGTTCGACAGCGTCACCCCGATGCCGGCGCCCGAGAGCCGTCGATGATTGGGATCCGTCGTGAACGGGTAGGCATTGGCGCGCACGAAACCGCTGTCGACGAAAC
>CAYPWK010000403.1:0-5560 GCA_964414365.1 uncultured Burkholderia sp. | reverse complement strand
CTCCACGACAGACAGGAAGCTCCATGGCCAAGAACACGTCCCATACGACCGAAGCGCAGCATCCGTCCAACGGGTCGGGCAAGAACGGTAGTTCGTCGGGCGGCAACCCGCTGCTCGATTTCTCCGGCCTGCCACGCTTCGGCGAGATCCGCCCCGAGCATGTCACGCCGGCACTCGACGTGCTGCTCGCCGATGCCAAGGCGGCGATCGACCGTGCAGTGGACCCGCAAACGCCGGCGACCTGGATGGACGTCGTCGACGCTACCGAACGTGCGACCGAACCGCTCTCGCGCGCATGGAGTGTCGTCGGTCACCTCAACGCTGTCGCCGATACGCCCCAACTGCGCGCGACGTACTCCGAAAACCTGCCGCGCGTGACCGAGTTCTGGTCGAGCGTCGGACAGAATCTCGCTCTGTTCGAGAAATACAAGGCGATCGCGACGAGTGCCGAATACGCGACGCTCAACGCCGAGCGCAAGAAGATCCTGGAAAACGCGCTGCGCGACTTCCGGCTGTCGGGTGCCGAGCTGCCCGAAGAGCGCAAGCCGCGCTTCACCGAGTTGCAAGAGCAACAGGCGGCGCTTGCCAAAGCGTTCTCCGACCACGTGCTCGACTCGACGAACGCTTACGCCTATATCGCCAAGACCGACGCCGAGCTCGCCGGTCTCCCCGACGATGTCATCGAAGCCGCGCGCCAGGCGGCGCAAACCGCGGGCGTCGAGGGCTGGAAATTCACGCTGCACTTCCCCTCGTATTTCCCCGTGATGCAGTACGCCGCGCATCGCCCGATGCGCGAGACGATGTACCGCGCTTATGTCACGCGGGCATCCGAGCTTGGCGGCCTCTACGGCGCCGGCAAGGCCGAGTGGGACAACACATCAATCATGGCCGAGTTGCTGAAGCTGCGCCGCGAAGAGGCGCAAATGCTCGGATACCGAAACTTCGCTGAAGTCTCGCTCGTGCCGAAAATGGCCGATTCGCCCGACCAGGTCGTCGCATTCCTCGACGATCTCGCACAACGGGCACGCCCCTACGCCGAAGAGGACTGGCGCGAGCTTCGCGAGTTCGCCGCCGGCGAACTCGGCCTTGCGCAGCTCGAACCGTGGGACGTCGCGTTCGCGAGCGAGCGACTGCGCGAGAAACGCTACGCCTTTTCGGAAAACGAGGTGAAGCAGTACTTTCCTGAGCATGTCGTCCTGAACGGCCTTTTTCGCGTCGCCGAGACACTCTTCGACGTGTCGATCCGCCGCGATGAAGCGCCCGTCTGGCATCCGGATGTTCGGTTCTTCCGCGTCGAAGACCGTGACGGCTCGCTCGTCGCACAGTTCTACCTCGATCTTTACGCACGGGAAGGCAAGCGCGGCGGCGCCTGGATGGACGACGCACGCTCGCGTCACAGGACGGAGCGCGGCGTCCAGACGCCCGTCGCCTACCTGACCTGCAACTTCTCGGCGCCCGTGGGCGGCAAGCCGGCCTGCTTCACGCACGACGAAGTCATCACGCTCTTTCACGAGTTCGGGCATGGCCTCCATCACATGCTGACGCGCGTCGACGAACTCTCGGTGTCGGGCATCAACGGCGTCGAATGGGATGCGGTCGAGCTGCCTTCGCAATTCATGGAAAATTTCTGCTGGGAATGGGACGTGCTCGCGGGCATGACGTCCCATGTGGATACGGGCGCCGCCCTGCCCCGCGAGCTCTTCGACAAGATGCTGGCGGCGAAGAACTTCCAGAGCGGGCTCGGCACGTTGCGGCAGATCGTGTTCTCGATCTTCGACATGCGCCTGCACACGGACTTCGACGCGGCCGGCTCAGGGGCCGCCGGAGCGCAAAGCGCGAACGATCTCGCGCGCGAGATCAACGAACGCTATCACGTCATTCCGCAAGCATCGTTCTCGCGCTGGCCGAACACGTTCAGCCATATTTTCGCGGGCGGCTACGCGGCCGGCTACTACAGCTATAAATGGGCCGAGGTGCTGTCCGCCGATGCTTACGCGGCGTTCGAAGATGCAGCGCGTGCGACGAATGGCAGCGTGCTCGATGCGGACACCGGCCGGCGCTACCGCCACGAAATTCTCGAAGTGGGCGGCAGTCGGCCGGCGATGGAGTCGTTCAAGGCGTTTCGCGGGCGCGCACCGACGATCGATGCGCTTTTGAGGCACAACGGCATGGCCGGCGCGCCGACGGCGCGTTGACGGGCGGGCGTGGCTCGCGGCGGCCGCACGTGAGGCGCCCGCGTGCGCATGGAACTGGCGGGGCGGTCAGCGATGTAGCTTGAAGTCGACTTCGGCTGGCCGGCCTTCGATCGACAGCGACGCACGCGCGGCGGGTGACCTCGCGATCACGCGGCCACGCCGAATCACGGCCAGCCTCGCCGCGCGCAGCCTGATCGCTTCCACGGGATCGCGCGCGTCGAGCAGTACGCAGTCGGCCCGGCAGCCAACGGCAATGCCATAGTCCTGCAAGCCGAGAATGCGGGCAGGGTTCACCGTGACGGCATCGAACGCCGCGCGCATCGCGGCCTGTCCCGTCATCTGCGCGACGTGCAGCCCCATGTGCGCCACTTCGAGCATATCGCCCGAGCCCAGGCTGTACCATGGATCCATCACACAATCGTGGCCGAATGCCACGTCGATACCCGCTGCCATCATTTCCGGCACGCGCGTCATGCCGCGTCGCTTCGGATAGGTGTCGGCGCGACCTTGAAGTGTGATGTTGATGAGTGGATTCGCGATCGCGGCCACGCCGGATTCGCGCATGAGCGGCAGCAGCTTGCTCACGTAGTAGTTGTCCATCGAATGCATCGACGTGAGATGCGAACCTGCAACGCGGCCATGCAGGCCGAGCCTGTGCGTTTCGGCGCAGAGCGTCTCGATGTGGCGCGAGAGCGGATCGTCCGATTCGTCACAGTGCATATCGACGGGCAACCCCTTGTCCGCGGCGAACTCGCACAGCATGCGCACCGCTCGGGCACCGTCGGCCATCGTCCGCTCGAAGTGCGGAATGCCGCCCACCACGTCGACGCCCATCGCGATTGCCCTCTTGAGGTTCTCGAACGCGCCCGCGCTGCGTAGCAGTCCATCTTGCGGAAATGCGACGAGCTGCAAGTCGAGATAGGGCGCGACGCGGCGCTTCACTTCGAGCAGCGCTTCAACGGCCAGCAGACGCTCGTCGCAAACATCGACATGCGAGCGGATCGCTAGCAATCCACGTGCGACGGCCCAATCGCAATACTGCAGGGCTCGCTCGATCAGCGCGTCCTGCGTCAGATGGGGCTTCAGCTCGCCCCATAAAGCGATGCCCTCGAGCAGCGTTCCTGATTCGTTGACTCGCGGCAGGCCATACGACAACGTCGCATCCATATGGAAATGCGCATCGACGAACGGCGGCGCAACCAGTGCGCCGGCTGCATCGATCTCCTCGCGAGCCGACGCGGCAAGGCTCGGGCCGACAGCCGCGATCCGCTCGCCTTCGATGCCGATGTCAACGGGTGCGTCGCGGCCCGGTATGTGAGAAGGCAATGTGGCGCCGCGGATAATCAGGTCCAACATCGGCAACTCCTTGATGGGTGAGAGACGAAGGGTTCGCCGCCGATTGTATTCTCAGTGCGCGTCGTCGAAGAGTTGGAACTGGCCGCTTTTCGCCGCGTCGTCCTCCTCGAGGCGCACACCGACGCCGAGCAGCCGCACAGGCCGGTTACGCCGCGCGAAGCCCTTTTCGAGCAGCGCAAGCATGGTCGGCACGTGCGTCGCGTCTGCCACGCATTCGACGGTCGTTCGCTGAAAATCGGCGAAGCGGATCTTGACGTAGAGCTTGCGGACTGCGGCAGCGGCGCTTGCGCGCTCGATACGCGCGTCTAGCTGCTCGGCGAGACGCCGGATCTCGGCCGCGCACTCGTCGAGCGTATGCAGATCCGCGACGTAGGTCGTCTCAACGCTGATCGACTTTCGCTCCTGATCCGCCTCGACCGGACGGTGGTCGATCCCGCGCGAAAGCTCATAAAGCCGCTTGCCGAACTTCCCGAAGCGGCGATGCAAATCAACGAGCGTCCATTGCCGCAACTCCGCGCAAGTCGTGATGCCAAGCTTTTCGAGCTTCGCCGCGGTGACCTTGCCGACGCCAAATATCTTGCGGACCGGCAATGCCGCGACGAACCCGTCGACCTCCGCGGGGCGAACGACGAAAAGGCCATCGGGCTTGTTCCAGTCCGATGCGATCTTCGCGACGAACTTGTTCGGTGCGACGCCTGCCGAGACCGTGACGCCGACCGTCTCGCGCACGCATTCGCGAATCTCGGCCGCCATGAGCGTAGCGCTCCCCTTGCAGCGCGTGGAGCGTGTGACGTCGAGATAAGCTTCGTCGAGCGAGAGCGGTTCGACATGGGCCGTGTAATCGCGATAGATGGCCATAATCTGGCGCGAGGCGGTCCGATACTTCTCCATCGCCGGCGGCAGGATGAGAAGCTCTGGGCATTTGCGTATGGCAACCGCCGACGACATCGCGGAGTGAATGCCGAATCGGCGCGCCTCGTAGTTGCACGTGGCGATCACGCCGCGATGCTCGGGCCGGCCGCCCACCGCGAGCGGTCGACCGCGCAGGCTCGGGTCGTCGCGCATTTCGACCGACGCGTAAAAGCAATCGCAATCGCAGTGGATGATCTTGCGCGAAAGGTCTGGGCGAGTGGGCGCCGCCTGCGCGTCCAAAGGCGCGGGCTCGGGCTCGACGGCGGATAGGTGGGAACAGTCGCGCGTGCTCAAGGTGAACGACACTGTACAAAAACACAGTGTGACTTTCAAGCGGTGTTGCAAGCGCCGCGACGCGCTGTAGTCCCAGGGTGCAAAAACGACAAAACCCGCCTCAAGGCGGGTTTTTCGATTGGTTGCGGGGGTAGGATTTGAACCTACGACCTTCGGGTTATGAGCCCGACGAGCTGCCAGACTGCTCCACCCCGCGTCAGAGAAGTAAGACTATACCGCGAATTTCACGGGCCGTCAAACAGCCCGCGCCCCGACCATTTCACCGATGCGCATTGCCAGGACTTCAGCATCTGTGTCGCATGGAACGGGCCCGCCCCCGCCCGCCGTGAGCTATGACGAAATGCGACAGGCAACGCTGCCCGCCTCAATGCGAATGACGCGGGTCGCCGCGGGTTTCGACGACCTTCAGATAGAGCGTCGCGGGCTCGAGGCACCCGCCTGTCGAAAGCTGTCCCACGAATTGCCGGTAGAGTTCCTGCCACGGCGTCTGTGACGGCGGAACCTGCACTGTTGCCTCGCCGCGGCGGCGGGCTAGCTCGGCCTCGTCGATGAGCACGTCGACCCGGCGGGCATTGAGATCCACGCGAATGCGATCGCCCGTGCGCAACAGCGCAAGGCCGCCGCCCACAGCCGCTTCCGGCGACATGTTGAGGATCGAGGGGCTTGCCGACGTACCGCTTTGCCGCCCATCACCCATGCACGGCAGCGAGTCGACGCCGCGCTTCACCAGCGCCGCCGGCGGCGCCATGTTCACGACTTCAGCGCAGCCGGGATAGCCGACGGTGCCGCATCCGCGAAACACG
>CAYPWK010000402.1:0-5566 GCA_964414365.1 uncultured Burkholderia sp. | reverse complement strand
TCTTCGCCGTCATCTATTTCCTTTGGGGGGTACTGCTTGCGGCCACGACGCCCGTCTTGATGTCGCTGATTTCGCAGGCGGCCGGAAGCCGCGGCCAGGGACACCTGATCGGCATCGCGCAGAGCACGACGCAGTTTTCTTCGATCACGGGCATTGCGCTCGGTGGTTGGTTGAGCCAAGCCGTCGGCTTACAAGACACGTATTTCCTCGTGTCGGTCGCCTATGCAAGCGCCGTTGCCGTGGCCACCTTCGTTACGCGCGGACACCAGCTCGCGGCGCAGTCGGCGCGTCAGTGAACCGGCCGGTCCCGCCACTATGAAACGCGACACGGGATTGCTAAGTGACGGAACCGTTCCATATGCATGCCGAATTCGTTCTATGGCGCGTATTTATGGCTGCGTCTACTGGCTGTTGTCTCACATTGCCGAGGCACTAGTCTCCTCGGCACCTCGCGTCCCCCGATCGGAGCTTGCCATGTCGCTTGCCGCTTCACCGTCGTCCGCCGGCGCAAATGCCGCCGCGCGGCTCGAACGCCTGCCGTTCTCGCCCTATCACCGCACGCTCTTTATCGTCATTGCGCTGGCCTTCTTCTTCGATTCAGTCGATCTCGGCACGATGACGTTCGTCCTCGGTTCGATCAAGCACGACTTTGCGCTTTCCAGCGCGACGGCGGGGCTCGTTGCAAGCGCAAGCTTCTTCGGCATGGTGTTCGGCGCCGCGGTGGCCGGGATGCTGGCCGACCGATTCGGCCGCCGTCCCGTCTTTCAGTGGAGCATGGTGCTTTGGGGCGTGGCTTCCTATCTCTGCTCGACCGCGCACAATGTCGAGCAACTCATCGCTTGCCGAGTCCTGCTCGGCATCGGCATGGGCATGGAGTTTCCGATTGCGCAGGCGTTGTTGTCGGAATTCGTCCCGACGGCGTCGCGCGGGCGGCTCATCGCGCTGATGGACGGCTTTTGGCCTCTCGGCTTCATCACCGCCGGCATCGTTTCGTACTTTGTGTTGCCGCTCGCGGGATGGCGCACCGTGTTCGCGCTGCTGGCGATACCAGCCGTTTTCGTGCTTGTCGTGCGCCGAATCGTGCCCGAATCGCCGCGTTGGCTCGAGCATCGCGGACGTACCGCGGAGGCCGATGCCATATTGAAGCAAGTCGAAGCGAAAGTGCTCAGGGCGACGGGCATGGCTTCTTTGCCCACGCCTGCAGTGATCGATGCGCCATCGTTCACCGCTCGTCCGCGCAATGCGTTTCGTGAAATCTGGAGCGGCGTCTACCGCAAGCGCACCATCATGGTGTGGACGCTCTGGTTCTTCGCACTGCTCGGGTTCTATGGACTGACGTCGTGGCTCGGCGCGCTGATGCAGCAATCAGGCATCACGGTGACTAAATCGGTGCTTTACACCGTGCTGATCTCGCTCGCCGGCATTCCCGGCTTTCTCTGTGCCGCGTGGCTCGTCGAACGATGGGGCCGCAAGCCCACGTGTGTGGCGTCATTGATGGGCGGCGGTGCAATGGCATATGTCTACGGCCAAGCGGTTCTGCATGGTGAGGGTGTAGTGCCTGTCATCTGCGCCGGGCTCGCCATGCAATTCTTCCTCTTTGGCATGTGGGCCGCGCTTTATACCTATACGCCCGAACTATATGGCACGGGTGCCCGCGCGACAGGGTCCGGGTTCGCCTCGGCAATCGGGCGCGTCGGCTCGTTGATCGGGCCGTATGTCGTGGGCGTCGTGCTCCCCGTGTTTGGGCAAGGCGGCGTCTTCACGCTCGGCGCGCTTTCATTCGTCATTGCAGCACTTGCGGTTGCCACGCTCGGCATCGAGACCAAAGGTCTAGCGCTGGAAACGCTGGCTTCAAACGACGATGATCGGCAGATCGCTGTGTCGCTCGCGGAAGCTCGTCAGAAGGCGGAGTAACCCCTCCGTCGCCTTACCTTACTATGGGGCCTTGGGCGACCCGCAACAAGCGCAGACCCGGGCGAAGCAGGAAAGATCGATTCGATCGGCGCGCGGCGCCGCGCTCGAGCTGCAACACCGAGCGCGCCTGCTCACCCGCTTTCCTTCTACCTTCCAAAGTAGGCCGAGTGACAAACCGGGAAGCCGTGACACGTCGACGGAATGTCCTCGGATTCCGCGCTGCCCGACATCGACGTCCCGCTCTTCGCGCCGCCAACAGCCTGATCGGTCATTGGTGCGCTCGAAGTGTCGGCAGCGGACTGCGTCGGCTGAGCCGAACGCTGCTCGCTCGCCTGCGCGAGCGTGGCTTCATTCGCCCGAACCCGTTGCTGGGCTGCCCACAGGTTTTCGGGGTAATGGTACTTGTCCAACGGGTTGTATCCGGCCGCGATGAGACCGGCCAGTTCGGCCCGCACTTGTGCGCGGGTGACAGGCGTCTGCTGCTGCGCCATGACCGGCGCCGCAAACGATGCAGCGGCAAGGACGAAAATCGTGGCCCGAAGCGCAGACATTCTGCGCGGCTGGAAAAACATCGAAGCGTTCATCATCAGTCTCCTGTGCCGTCCCTAAAGCGCGGTATCGCGTTCGGCAATTCGCCGAAGCTCGACACTGACCCTCAACCGAGCCGGCCATACGAATGAAACGACCTGCACCGCGTGCACCGGCTATCGCTCTCTGCCCGAAGAGCGGCTAGCCGGCCACGTCAGTAAGTTCGCTGCAACGCTGGCCGCGGTTACAGAGTCTCGAAGAGAAGTAACGTTGAGAGACGAGGGACGTCAGCGACATTAGCGACCTCAGCGACAAGTTCGGAATCCTACGAAAACGTCGCTTCGATGCGGAAGATAGAAGTTCCGATAACGGGGATTGCGCATTCGATCGCGCGTCGCGAACGACGCGCCGCGCACGCTGCGGTGGGTATGAAACCAGGGCTCGGAATAGGCGTCATAAGGGTCCGCCGAGAACCCCGCGTACGGCTCGAAGCTATCGGCCATCCATTCCCATACGGATTGGCCCCACTCGATCAAGCCAGTGCAAGCAGCACATTCCCATTCCGCCTCGGTAGGCAGTCGACGGCCGCGCCAGCGGCAAAAGGCTTCTGCTTCATACGCGTTCACGTGACAGACCGGAAACGAAAGGCCAAGCGGCTCCCACGTCCCGAACCAACGGTGCTCCCAATGTCCGGGACCGTCGCGCTCTGATTCACGCCATCGCCTCGGCATCGTCAGCCCCGCGCGTTTCAGCCATGCTTTCCCGTCTTCGGACCACCAGCGGTCATCGCGATAACCGTCCGCCGCGACGAACTCCGCGAACTCGCCATTGCTCACGCATTGACGATCGATATGCGCCGGCGCAATCTCCACGGAATGGCGCCATTTCTCGTTGTCGAAAACGAATCCCTCTTCTGCCACGCCGCCCATCTGGAACGCCCCGCCGTCGATCGAAGCGTCGCGTGCGCCGGCGAGATCGCCGAGCGGCGCCAATGCGAGAGGCGCATGGAGCGGATAATCGAGCGTCTGCCGCATGTAGGTCAGCGCCTCGGCGTGCATGTCCTCGTGATATAAAGCAAGGCGAAAATAATAGAGGCCCTCGTCCGTCTCCTGAGCCGCGGCCAGAGCAGCACGCACACGCTCGAGTACTGCATCGGCATATTCGATAACCTTGGCCTGTGACGGCAAATCCAAATGCCAGCGATCACTGTGAGGAACACGCATCGAATCGTACCAACGGTCGGCATCCGCCAGCAGCGAGGGACGAGTCGCCGCGAACCGGCCATCCGGACCACGCTCGGGCTCGCGCAGTACCCAATGCTCCGTGAACCAGGCAATATGCGCATACTCCCACAGTGGCGGATTGATACCGGGATCGTACGGAACCTGCAGCTGGGCGGGAGTCAGGTCCTGCAGGACGGCCCACGTCGATCGATGAGCGTCGACGAATGCCGCGTCCAATTGCGCCTTGTCGAGTCTGCGTGCCGAAATCCCATCCACTCGTGATGCCATGAGTCCTCCGCTCGCCGCTGTCGCCATTGTCAGCCCGGCACTACGCAGTGCCAACAACGGTAATTGGCAGACCGCGCATCGATGGTCGAACTTCCTTCGTACCGCTTATCAAGTCTCGCTCGGGGCCGAATGGCCGCCGACCGAGCACTCACGCAGGCCTCTGCCGGCCTGCCTGATCGCTCTGCATGCCCGGCGCTCGGCACCGTCCATCGCCGCATTCGCCGAGGCTTGCCCGGGCCGCCCGCTGGTGGTCGTACTGACAGGCACCGATCTCTATCGCGACATTCGCTCCGACGAATCGGCTCGCCGCTCGCTCGATCTTGCCACGCATCTCGTCGTGCTGCAGGAAGAGGGGCTGGATGAATTGTCCGCCCCACATCGAGCCAAGTGTCGCGTGATTTATCAGTCCGCACCGAAGCCGAAGACGCATGCACCTGCCACCCGCAGACGACGCACCTTCGACGTGGTCATGGTAGGGCATATGCGCGCGGAAAAGGATCCGCTTACTCCGATGCGCGCGCTGGATTGCCTTCCTGACGATTCACCGGTGCGGCTGATCCAGATCGGCAGCGCGCTCGCGGAGGAGTATCGGCTTGCAGCCGAGGCATTGCAAGCGCGTGCGTGGCCTGCGACGCAGCGTTATATCTGGCTCGCCGCACAGCCGCACGGCACGACGCTACGGCATATCGCAGCCGCGGACGCGATGATCGTCGCAAGCGTGATGGAAGGCGGAGCCAATGTGATCATCGAGGCCGTCAATGCGGGCGTGCCGGTGCTCGCGAGCCGTATTCCGGGCAACGTCGGCATGCTGGGCCGTGAATACCGCGGTTATTTCACGTTGGGCGACCATGAGGAATTGGCTCGCTTGCTCGATCGCGCGAGCCGCGATCGCGCCTTTCTGACCGAGCTTCGGCAGCAATGCGCGCAGCGGGCCCCGCTATTCGAGCCGGCAAGGGAGCAGGCGGCGGTCATCGAGCTTGTCGACGATGCTTTGGCGGCAGCGGCATCGGAGTGACGAAATATCCGCACCGCAATTACAATCGCCTCTGCCAACCGATCAATCGAGGAAACAACTGGAATGAAGACCAAAGCAGCCGTCGCATGGAAAGCAGGCGCACCGCTCACGATCGAGGAAGTGGAGCTAGAGGGCCCGCGTGCGGGCGAAGTCCTGATCGAGGTGAAGGCGACGGGCATCTGCCACACCGACTACTACACGCTCTCGGGCGCTGACCCCGAGGGTTTGTTCCCGGCGATTCTCGGGCACGAAGGCGCCGGCATCGTCGTCGACACCGGCCCGGGCGTCGGCACGCTGAAAAAAGGCGACCACGTCATTCCCCTCTACACGCCCGAATGCCGCCAGTGCAAGTTTTGTCTCTCGCGCAAGACGAACCTTTGCCAAGCGATCCGCGCCACTCAGGGCAAGGGCCTGATGCCTGATGCGACATCGCGCTTCTCGCTCGACGGCAAGCCGCTCTTCCACTACATGGGCACGTCGACGTTCTCGAACTACATCGTCGTGCCGGAGATCGCCGTCGCGAAGATCCGTGAAGATGCCCCCTTCGACAAGGTCTGCTACATCGGTTGCGGCGTCACGACCGGTGTCGGCGCCGTCG
>CAYPWK010000401.1:0-5569 GCA_964414365.1 uncultured Burkholderia sp. | reverse complement strand
GCAGGATTGCGCGGTGATCGGCGTGCCCGACGAAAAATGGGGCGAGGCCGTGAAGGCGGTGGTGGAGCTCAATGCAGGGCAGAGCGTGAGTGCCGAAGAACTCTTGGCGCTGTGCAAGGAGAAGCTCGGTTCGGTCAAGGCGCCTAAAAGCGTGGACTTCATCGCGGCACTGCCTCGCAGTACAGCCGGCAAGGTGTTGAAGAAGGATCTGCGCGAGCAGTACTGGCAGGGTCAAAACCGCAGGATCTGAGTCAGCCACGTTGGGATAAAACACCATGAGCGACATTTACATCGCCGGCATTGCGATGACCGTGTTCGGCCGGCATTTGGAGCGCAGCATCGATGACCTTGCGGGCGAAGCGCTACGCGATGCCTTGAAGGATGCGGGCTGCGATGCCGGCGCGATCGGGGCAGCTTTCTATGCGGGCATCACCAACGGACCGCTGCAGGGCCAACTGTCGATTCCGGGGCAGGTCGTGTTCGGCAAGATCGGGATTGAAGGCATCCCGGTCTACAACGTAGAAAATGCCTGCGCATCCGGCAGCACCGCGGTGCATCTTGCGGCACAGGCGCTTCGGTCGGGTGCCTGCGACGTCGCGCTCGCGCTCGGCGCAGAGAAAATGAACGTCCCGGACAAGGCGAAGTCATTCGCCTTGTTCGAGGCGGGCTGGGACGTGTCACGTGTCGATGAGAACTTCTCCAGCTTGATGAAGCTCGGCGAAGGCGTCGAGCCACCGCCCGGATCGGAGTCCGATCGGCCCTATAGCCGTTTCATGTCGATCTATGCTGCGCTGTGCCGGTATCACATGAAGACCTACGG
This sequence comes from uncultured Burkholderia sp., assembly GCA_964414365.1. Classification (GTDB taxonomy): domain Bacteria; phylum Pseudomonadota; class Gammaproteobacteria; order Burkholderiales; family Burkholderiaceae; genus Trinickia. The sequence goes on along the minus strand of CAYPWK010000401.1, from coordinate 4,749 downwards.
CACCACGCAACGTCAGATTGCTGCGGTTTCGTCGAAGAACCACCTGCATTCGGTGCACAACCCGTATTCGCAGTTCCGCCAGCCGTTCACGATCGACGAGGTGCTCGCGGCACCGCCCATCACGTATCCGATCACACTGCCCATGTGTGCGCCGGTGACGGACGGCGCGGCGGCGGCGATTCTGTGTACCGGGGAGGGGTTGCGCCGCATCGGTGCCGAGCGCAGACGCTGCATCCGGATTGCGGCAAGCGTGATCCGCAGCTTCACTCATCGGGGTATCGACGAGCCGGCGCGCAATATCGGCCGTCTCGCCGCGCTGCAGGCCTATGAACAGGCCGGCCTCGGCCCCGAGGACATGGATGTTGCCGAAGTGCACGATGCATCGGCGATGGGGGAAATCATTCAGGCCGAAAACCTGGGACTAGTGCCACCCGGGCAGGGAGGTCCCGCTGCCGAGCGCGGCGAGTTCACCCTCGGCGGGCGCATTCCCATCAACACCTCCGGTGGCCTCGAATCGAAAGGCCATCCTCTCGGCGCGACGGGCATCGGTCAGCTTTTCGAACTCGTAACGCAACTGCGCGGGGAAGCAGGTGCGCGCCAGGTGCCGGATGCATGTCACGCCATTCAGGAAAACGGCGGGGGATTTCAGGGCATCGAAGAGGCGGCGCTTGCCGTCCACATTCTGAGCAAACCTTGATGGAGCACGCATGGAACGGACGACAGAAACGCCGGCAGAACAGCAAGGGGACTCTCGCTCCAGGGTGAACCAGCGCACCTTTCTCAAGGGCGCGGCGGCAGCCGCCGTCGTGGTGCCGGCGGTGGCGGCCACGCAATGCGCACGCGTCGAACCGAATGACCCCGTGGCAGAAGGCAAAATGACTTCGGACATGGAGAAGTACCGCACGCTCGGCGGCTGGGTGGAAAGGCCAGACGACATGCAAACGGAGCTCGTGGGCGACGTGAGTGCCGATGTCGTGATCGTCGGAGCCGGTTTTGCAGGGCTTTCGGCTGCGCTGGAGTTGGTCGGTCATGGAGCGAAGGTGGTCGTGCTCGAGCGCGAGTTTGCCGGCTTTGGTGCGAGTGGACGCAACGCGGGGTATCTGGCTGGCGCGCTCGCGCTCGAATACGATCTCTTTCTCAAGGACATCGGCAATGAGAAAGGGAGGGAGATCGTCCGCTACTACGAGAGCGCCGTCCCCTTCGTGGAGGGAAAGCTCGAGGAGTACGAGATCGACTGCGATTACAACCAGACGGGGCTGATTCGTGCCGGCATCGATCCGGCTCAGGAAGAGAAGGTGCGTGACGACATGCGAACGGGCGCCGGGCTGGGCTTTCAGTCGGAATTTCTCGACCAGGCTGAGATGCGTGCGCGCGGCATCCCGCCGGCGTTCCTGTTTGGCAACTATGTGCCGCGCGGCGGCACGCTACACCCTGGCAAGTATGTGATGGGGCTTCGGCGCGCGGCGCTGCGGGCAGGGGTGAAGCTCTACGAGAACACGCCGCTGCTGTCCTACACGGACGGGCCGGTCGTCAAGGTGCAAACCCCGCGAGGCAGTGCGAGCGCTCCGGCCCTGATGCTGGCCACCAACGCCTATACGCCGCAACTGGGCCTGCTTGCAGACAAGGTCATACCGTTGCGGGTCTCGGCCATCGAGACCGAGCCGCTCTCCGATGAACAGCGCAAGGCGTTGGGCTGGCCGCGACGCGAAGGCATCGTGACGGCACACTGGACCATGGAAAGTCATCGCCTGACCGTTAACAACACGCTGGTGGTGACGACCAAGCGCATCCATTACCCCTATGGCTCCAAAACGCCGAATGTGCCCGACTACGAATCGTATCGCGAACTGCGCGCGGCTCTGCATGACCGCTTCCCGACCCTCAAAGGCCTCGCGCTGCGGGCGTGCTGGAGCGGCTATATCAGCCTGGCCAATGACGCGCTGCCGGTCGTCGGGGCAACAGGGGCACATCGGAACATCTTCTACAGCGCCGGGTGCTCCGGACATGGCGTGGCTGCCCAATCCATGGTGGGAAACCTGATTGCCGGGCGGATTCGCGGCAGCGAAAATTTTCTTCTTTCTGGGCTGGATCACAAGACGCCATCGACGCTGCCCGAGCCGCTGCGATGGTGCGTCGTCAATGGGGCGCTGGGCGTGACGAACGCGCTCGACGAGCGCGTGAATGAAAAGGCGCGTGCGGCGCAGGCGCTGCGGACCTAATGCTTGTTGCATTACGGGACGCTCACGGTGAAAACGTCTCGGCGAGCCCCGATTGGGCAGTAGGCGATTGGCGCGCTGCCGGCTACTGTGAAAGGAGGTGGTATTGGGTTGCGACGAACACCATGTCATGACGCCCACAGGGATGGCTGTTCAGCCTGGTGTAAGGTATAGTCATGTTTACCTAGAGAACGGTTCGTGTGACCGCGTTGCTTCGCATCGGCGAAGCGTCATACTTCACTCAGGACGGAAAGCGATGACAGTGCCAAAAGAACCCAGCACCCGTAAGCGGCGCACGTCCAGCACAGCACCTTCCACGGCAACTGCACCCGACGGCCTGCGGGCCCAGGGCGTACGTACGCGCAATGCCATCATTCGTGTGGCAAGGAAGCTCTTGCTCGAGAGCGGCCCCATGGACTTCTCGCTGCGCGCTGTCGCCTTGAAAGCGGGAATCAGTGTCAGCAACCTCCAGTACTACTTCCCGACACGGCCTGACGTTGTGCGGGCGGTGATGGCGCCGGTGATCGACGCGTATCTCGACGTTCTCAAACAGGCGCTTGAGAGCAACGCCTCGCCGCGCGCGACGATCGAGGCCATTCTCGATCAGTCCGTACGGGACGCGAAGGACTCGAAGAACATCCCGCTTTGGTGGCACTTCTTTTCGTTTGCTTCTACCGATCCCGAGTGCGCAAAAATGCGCGACGAATGGTACGACACCTTAACGAGCGAACTGACCAGGCTCATTCGCACCGTGAATCCCGAACGTCGGGCGACCGAGAGCGCGCATATCGCCGTGCTGCTCATTTCGATGGTGGACGGTATGACACTCCATTTGGGCACCCCACGCAGCAAGCGCCCGTACATGCGAGGGTTCGAGGCAATGTTCATCGAGACTGCGCGCAACCTGGTGTGGGGGAAGACGGTGGACGCCGAGGCGGCCTAGCAGTCGCAGCGCCATACCAGTGAACAAAAGGACAGGGGAATACCCTGTCTTTTTTTTTCGCCCTTTGTTTTGTACAGTTACCTATGTTTGGTATATTGATCTATAAATGAGGTGGCCGGGTTGCCGCGCACTCCGGTCGACATGCGTCCAGCAGGGGAGGAGTACCGAAATGATTCGACTGCACAAGTCCGTAGGGTTGCCGCTCACAGGTTTGACCGGTTTCGAAACGCCGATGAGCGAGGAGGAGCAGGCGATCCACGACACGGTTCACCGTTTCGCGCGCGACGTACTGAAGCCCGTCGGTCGCGAACTCGACCGCATGACGCCAGAGGAGGTGATCGCGCCCGGCTCCCCTTACTGGGCTGCCATGATGGAGAGCGCGAAACTGGGCCTCGACCCGCAGCTTCTCGCGCAGCTTCCCCCGGACATGGCTGCGCGCATCGAATCGCTGATCGGCGAAGAGCTCGGCTGGGGTGACGCCGGGCTTGCCATCTCGATCGGTGTCTCGCCTGCTCCATTGATGATGGCGCAGTCGGTCGGCAACCAGGAACTGATCGATATGTGTACCGGCAAGATCGGCTGCTGGATGAACACACAGCCTGACCGCGGCACCGATGCTGCGATTCTCTACCGCGACGAAATCAGCGCAGGGGGCAAGCAGCCGGTGGGTAATCTCACGGCGAAGGTAGGCGCGGACGAAATCGTCATAAACGGGCAGAGTTCGGCGTGGATCTCGAACGGCTCGGTCGCGCAGGTGGCGCTCGCTTACATGGCAGCGGATTACGGCGATGGCTTTTATGGCACCGGCGAGCGAAGTGCATTCACGAACGGCATCGGCATGATCTTGCCGCTCGATCTGCCGGGTGTCTCGCGCGGAAAGCCGCTCGACAAGATTGGCCAGCGCTCGCTGCCGCAGGGCGAGATCTACTTCGACAACGTGAAGGTGCCCAAGCGTTTCGCCATTGCTCTGCAGGACGATTATCCCGGCAATCTGGCCTCGACCTGGTCGTTTGCCGGCACGCATATGTGTCAGGTGTTCGTAGGCGTGGCCCGCGCCGCGTTCGAACTCGCGCTGGCGTATTGCCATGAGCGCAAACAAGGCGGGGCGTTGCTGATCGACCATCAGATGACACAACTGCGCGTGGGCGAGATGTTGCGCCGACTGGAAATGGCGCGCGCGATTGCGCGACGCAGCCTCGCATTTTCACGTCTGTCTCCTAAGAGCCATCCGTACACAACGGCCCAGGCCAAGGTCAGCGTGACCGAAGAAGCGATGAAGATCACGCAAGAGGCGTTCCAGCTCTTTGGCGGCAATGGCACCACCCGCGAATTCCCGATTGAGAAGCTGTTCCGCGACGTGCGTTCGGCGCTGATCGAAGACGGTGAAAACTATCACCTCACGCTGCGCCTTGGTGTGCTGGCAGGCAAGCTCTATCAGAACGGGTGGACGAAGGAGTAAGTATGCCGTCAACGCCGATGCATTGGCACGGCGTGGGGTTTCGTGGTTCGGAACTGAACGAGGAGCATCTGATGAAATTGTTGGTGGCCGTGAAGCGGGTGGTGGATGCGAACGTGAAAGTCGGCGTGAAG
>CAYPWK010000400.1:325-5611 GCA_964414365.1 uncultured Burkholderia sp. | reverse complement strand
CGAGTCGGCAAAGGCCACCGAAATGCGCGTTGCCATCGGCGCGGCCAGCCTGTTCGACAGGTTGGGCGGAACATCCTGCTGGTGCATCAACAATGGTACTCCGTTCACTCGCGATGCCAGCGCCGCTGGAACCGCTACATAGTCCGCCGCGTCGATTCCGAAAAGCAGTGGCGGCGGTTGCGCTCGATCTAACTAGCCCACCTCAGCCCTAGCAGTACGCTAAAGCGGGTTTTCGTCCCGCTTGTGCCTCTCCCCGGTTACTACATTTTGCGCGAAGCGTATGCGGGTCCGCAGATGCGCAAGGAGCGTTGTATCGCCTGCGGTTGGCCGCTCAGCCAAGTAATGCGCTACGGCATAGGCAACGAGATTTGCCAACTCGACGAGAAACGCGCCTCGTCGGTCGGTGCTCGCCAAAACTGGCTGAGCCGGCACCGCTCTTCCGAACCGAGTGGCTACGGAAGCCTTGGCCTGGCCCACCGCGGTGACCTGATGCTCCTCATGCCCGAGCATGACCTTTTCAATCACCTCGGTTTTTTTGCTCATTCTATGAACGAGGGGTTCTACAAAAAAAGCTCGCTCGACGAAGCCTTCGCCCATGCTCGACAAGGAATCGATACTTGCATAGTAGACATACCCAGAAAACGGTGTGACGGCCAAGCGACTCAGTAACTGCACTCGAGTCTCGGGCTGGACAAAAAGCGTACGCAAATCCATTGTCTGCACTGACGACCGCAACGCCAAAGGAACCAAGGGGTCACGCGCAACCGTCTGACGCCAGCTAGATATTTCGTCGATCAAAGAGGACGGCGAATCAGTCACTACCAATGCCGTCACCGCGAAGCCATGTTGCTCGCGATGAAGGCCGTATTCACCGACGGCCACCTGCGCCAAACGAGATTGCTTAACCAACGCCCCGGCGGGGACTTCCTTAGAGGGCGACTTTGTTTTCGGTTCCACATTCGTGTGCTCCCGGCCAGACACGTGGACGTCAAACATCTTGCGGGAGCTACCGTGCGACAAAGCGTCAACCGATCCTGCCTTCACCACATCTGCAAGAAACTGTTTCAGCGACATATGTATCTGTGCAGACCTATTGACAGGCTTGGCGATACTGAAGTGATCCGCATCGAGGGGAATCGCCACTGTTGAAGGCACATGAGGTTCGGCGCTATCGGGCAGCACGACCATCGAAACCGGCACCCTAGGAATGAACCTATACCACCTCGGAAAGCAGACCGCTTGTGTCTCGGAGTAGCTCCGAACCTGAAAGCCATATTTCGCTTGGGCTGCACGAAACTGATAGTTGAGTTGCCGCAACTGCTCGTTACGTGACTGGAGATCGTTCACCTGCCGGTTGATCTGAAGCGCGTGCCTAAGCGGGCTGGACGCCATTACGGCATTCGCGATGTCTGAGCCAAAATGGGGCGTTGCAACAAATACTACGCCCACGATCTGCTTCAGAAAATCCTGATTCGGCCTTACACCGTAGGTTTCACCATTGACGATAACGGATTTGACTACTAACCCGCCAAGACTATGTCCAACCAGCACCAACTTCTTACCGTCTAATCCCGGCTCGCTGGTTATACGATCAAGAACAGACGTCCCTTGGCTCAGTAAGGGCATTGCCCCGCCAGACCATCCAGAGACTGCAGCGTCGTACCCCAAGACCCAGACCGAGCAATCAAAGTCTTCGCCCACCCAACGAGGCCAGAGCGTCGTATGGTCTTTCTTGTTGTGCATCCATGTCTCTTCCAAGTGGCCGTTGAGCCCATGAATGAAGATTACGGTCGGGTGCTCCTTCGACTTTGATTCATGGATGCGTTTGAGTTCTGCCATTCTTGTTTTCCCCTCCGCCAGAAGCACGTTCGGCGCAACAGTCCGGCAAATGGAGCCCATGTTGCGCCGGTACGCCAGCCACGTCTAATTTGATAGTCAAGTTGTAAGTTCAAAAACAAAAAACCCCGTAAATCATTGACTTTACGGGGTTTTCCGGCGAGTTCTGGCGGAGAGAGGGGGATTCGAACCCCCGATAGGCTGTTAACCTATACACGCTTTCCAGGCGTGCGACTTAAACCGCTCATCCATCTCTCCGGGAGCCGCAGATTATAGCAGAGTTCGAGGGGCTCCAAGCACCCTCTACGGATGCCTGATGTAGTCGACCAACGCCCGCGTGTAAGCATCAGGCGGCCGATCGAACAGACTGACGACGATCGCCGTCACGAAGCCAGCTGGCACGCCGAACACCCCCGAGCTGATCGGCTCGATCCCGAACCATCGCGGCCCGGAGACCCCAGTCAGCTGTGCGAAGTACGGATGCGTAGACACAATGTAGTAAAGGCAGACACCGAGCCCCGCCACCATCCCCGCCACCGCGCCGAGCTGAGTCGTGCGCTTCCAGAACACCCCCAACACGAGCACTGGAAAGAGGCTCGACGCCGCGAGCGAAAACGCCGCGCCAACCAGAAAGAGAATGTTCCCCGTATTCAGGGAAGCCACATAAGAAGCAAACAACGCCACCCCGAGAAGCAGAAACTTCGAGATCGTCACACGCCGTTGGCTCGACGCGGCCGGATCGACCATGTGGTAGTAAAAATCGTGCGACAGCGCGTTGGCGATCGTCAGCAGCAGCCCGTCGGCCGTCGATAGTGCCGCGGCGAGCGCCCCCGCCGCGACGAGCCCCGATATCACATAGGGCAACCCGGCAATCTCCGGCGCAGCGAGCACGACCATATCAGGCACCATCTGCACATCCGACCAGTGAATGATCCCGTCGCCATTCGTATCGACGACGCTGATCATCGCCGGTTCGACGCGATGCCATTGCGTCACCCACGTCGGCAAATCGGAAAACGCGTGCCCGACGAGATCTGTCATCACCTCATATCGGATCAATACGGCGAGTACGGGCACCGTCAAATAGAAAAGCGCGATGAAAAACAGCGTCCATCCGACGGAGCGGCGGGCCGAAGCCACGGAACTCGTCGTGTTATAGCGCGCCAATATGTGCGGCAAACTCGCGGTGCCGAGCGAAAGGCAAAGCAACAACGATAGGAAATTGCGCTGGCGGACCGTGCGCTGCGCTTCGGTTGCAGCCGGGAACGGCTCATAGATCGGCACAGGATCCGCTGCGCGCGCGAGCATGTCGTCTCGCTCCCGCGCCCACATGATGCGAGCCGCCGCGGCATCGCGCGGAAACGTGGCGAGCGCCGTCTCGAGCCCGTGAATCTCGCGCAGCGGGCCATTATGGCGTCGCAATGCGTCGAGCTCTCCAGTCAGCTTGGCCTTCTCTTTACTATACGAAGCCGGCAGCGCGGCAATTTGCATGTCGATCTGTGCCGCGCGCTCGCGATACCAGGCACGGACGCTTCGCTCCTCGCGAGCATCGCGGACCTGCCGGTCGAGCGATTCCATGCGTTCCATCAATCGTCCGTAATTGCGCTGCGGCAGCCATCCAAGTCCGTCCTTGTGCGCAATCATCGATACGGGAATCAGCATGGCGCTGATCAGGATCACGTACTGTGCGACCTGCGTCCACGTGACGGCCCTCATCCCCCCAAGGAACGAGCAAACGAGAATGCCGGCGAGCCCGCAAGCAATGCCGATCGCGAAGTCGACCCCGATGAACCTCGTTGCAATGAGCCCAACGCCTTGGATCTGCGCAACGAGGTAGACGAACGAGCAGAGAATCGCGCAGACGGCGGCGAGGCCGCGCACGAGGTTGCTCGAAAAGCGCGTACCGAGAAAGTCGGGAATCGTGTAGCGCGCGAGCTTGCGAACATAAGGCGCAAGCAGGAATGCGACGAGGCAGAAGCCGCCCGTCCATCCCATCAGGTAGGCGAGGCTTTCATAGCCGGTCGCGTAAAGCGAACCGGCCAGCCCAATGAACGATGCGGCCGAGAGCCAATCCGCGGCCGTCGCCATGCCGTTGAAGAACGACGGAACATTTCGCCCGGCGACGTAATACTCGACGACATCCGATGTACGCGAAAGCACACCGATAACGGCATAAACGGCGATCGGCAGAAACAGGAATACATAGCCGACCCAGGGGCCCGCACCGATCGCCTTTTCGACGCGCCACATCGTATAGATGAAGAGGAAGAAGCCGATCGTATAAAACGCGTACGCACGCGCAAGGCGATTGACGAGCTTCATTTCGCTGCTTCCCGCTCCGCCTCGCGCGACCCGTCGGCCGCCGCCACCGCGCGCCTGAGCGTCCTATCGGCGAACGTCATGAGAACGATATAGACGACGATCAATGCCAGGTAAATCAGGATCGCGCCCTGGGCGCCTAGATAGAAAGGCAATCGGAATCCCGCAACACGTACAGCCGATAACTCCCGGGCGAATAGCGGCACCACGAACGACACAGAAAAGCCGATTGTCATCAGCACGCCGATCAAGACGAGATTGAAGCGCCAATAGCGACGATGGGCGAGCGCCATTGCTTTCGAAACCGATGGCGGTTCGAGTAGCGATCGAGAAACTTCGACGGAATCTGAGGGTCGTGGCGCAGCCATGCGCCTATGTATCAAAAAGGCGCCGCATGAGCAATCGGGATTGCCCGTGGAGCGCCGGCGGCGTTGAACATGAGCGAGCGAATTCGTCATGGGATGCAGATCGTGCAAACGTCCTATTTTTCGGCCGGACTACTTCGAGGCAAGGCTGTCGCGGCTAGATTCGCGGCTCGGTCTTGAAACCCCAGCTCGCTCGAATAGCCCGCGAGCGACAGACGAAAAGGACACCATTGATGAAACACCCGGATCTCGCCACGCACATGGTATCGCTTTGCGATGGACAGCCGCAGAACAATGCCCTGGGATACTGCTCCAGCACTGCTCGCAGCCCAGATGAAATCGCAACGCTCACTCCGCTGGGGACTGGCTGGTCGAGGTGGACGCTGCAAGGGACGAAAGTAGTCGTCAAATGGTTGAACCTTGCCGGCGCACCCGAGTTTTTGCATGTGCTTGACGGAGAAACGACACGGTCGACCAGATTGCCTCGGCGCCTGCTTCAACGATCCCCCGCGGACGTCGTGACGATCAGAACGGCAATTGCTGCTCAGAATCCCGCCGGTTTGGTCCTTTACTATGGAACAGTCTCGGCACTCTCTGGCAATGCAATAAGCGTTACACCGCTCGGGACTTGGCAATACGCTTTGCCAGCCGGTGCTAGCCAGTAATGACCGGCTATTCCTCCGCGCTGTCTCGGCTGTCCCGCTCGGCTTCAAGCGCGCGGACGCGCTCGCGCAACTGGGCGATCTCCCGCTCCAACTGGGCGATC
>CAYPWK010000400.1:0-315 GCA_964414365.1 uncultured Burkholderia sp. | reverse complement strand
CCAAAACCTCAGCGACCCGGCCAATCTGGCCAAAAGCGGTATCTTCGGATCGCAGTCGAGCGTAATTCAATCGTCCAACGCCAGCGTGACGTTTTTGAAGGATTCGCCGGCCGGATAGCGAGCGCCCCGGATAGATGCCAGACACGTGGCGACGCGATGCGTTGCCGCGAGCAGCCCGTCAGGGCAGCCATCAGAATGGCCACCCCGACCTCGAGCGTCACGTGTCGCAACCTCCTCTGCAGGCCATCGCCCTCACCGCACCTCGGCCAATTGCTCGAGGATGGCCGGGTTCTCGAGCGTCGAGACGTCCTGCGT
>CAYPWK010000399.1:0-5620 GCA_964414365.1 uncultured Burkholderia sp. | reverse complement strand
ACGCGCCGGGCATGCACTGCGTGCCGCTCGGCTTCGAGCACACGGCTTTGCCCGACGCGCATGCCAAGCCCGGCGCCGCGCCGCCGAACCGGTTTTACATGTATGGCGTGGTGGCGCGGCTCGGGCTGCTCGCAGCTTCCGTCGAGCTCGAGAAAACCGATCCTGAGGCCATCCAGGTTTGAATGCGCGAGGCTGACCGCGGCCGCATGGCCGCGGTGCGGCGTCTGCGATCCTTTGCGGCACACCATCAACGATAGAGCCCGCCCGGGGCATGACTTTCATGGATATTCTCTTCATCGCCGATCCGCTCGCGCACTTCAAGATCTACAAGGACTCGACTTACACGATGATGGCCGAAGCGGCTCGGCGTGGGCACGCGATCTTCGCCTGCGAGCCGAAGCATCTCGCGTGGACTTCGGGCGACGTCGAGGCGGCGGCGAGGCGCGTCACGCTCGTCGGCGACGAATCCCAGCGCGATCGTTATCCGTGGCACGAGATAGGCCCACTCGAGCATCGTTCGCTCGCCTCGTTTGGCGCCGTGCTGATGCGCAAGGATCCGCCGTTCGACATGGAGTACGTGACTTCCACCTGGCTGCTCGAGTTGGCCGAGCGCGCCGGCGCGCGCGTCTTCAACAAGCCGCAGGCGATCCGCGATCATTCCGAGAAGCTGGCGATCGGCGAGTTTGCGCAATTCGTCGCCCCGACGCTCGTCACACGAGACGCCGCGCGGCTGCGCGCGTTTCATGCCGAGCACGGTGACGTCATCTTGAAACCCCTCGACGGCATGGGAGGGATGGGCGTCTTTCGCGTGACGCGTGACGGCATGAACCTCGGCGCGATTATCGAGATGCTGAGCCACGATGGTGTGCGTTCGGTAATGGCCCAAAAATTCATCCCCGAAATCGCGGCCGGCGACAAGCGCATCTTGCTGATCGGCGGAAAACCGGTGCCCTACTCGCTCGCGCGCATTCCGCAGGGTAGTGAGGTGCGCGGCAATCTCGCCGTGGGCGGGCGTGGTGTCGCGCAACCGCTCTCGGCGCGCGATCGCGAGATCTGCGAGACGCTTGGGCCGCTGCTCGCCTCGCGCGGGCTGCTGCTCGTCGGCCTGGACGTAATCGGCGACTGGCTGACGGAAGTCAACGTCACGAGTCCGACCTGCTTCCGAGAAATCATGGACCAGACAGGGTTCGACGTGGCGGCGATGTTCATCGACGCACTTGAGCACGCGGCCGCATAGCCCGCGGGGCCGCCTCCCGTGCGCAATGCCGAGTGCCGACAGCGCGGCGCTGCGAATCGCGCGAAAATGACGGCTGTTACAATGCAGTTCTCGCGGGTGCAAGGCTGAATGCATGCGTCCGCCAGCGGCGGTGGCGCATCGAGACAGGGCGACCGCCGCTTAAATCGCGCGCATTGCGCCGCTTTTGAGTTGTAAGAAAGATATGGCAGGCATCTTGATTATCGCGCACGCGCCGCTCGCCACGGCGCTGAGGGACTGCGTCGCGCATATCTACGGCGGACTTCCGGCGCGCATCGGTGGAATCGACGTGCTTCCCGACTGCGATCCGGCGGAGGTCATCCTTGAGGCGCAAGCGGAAATCGATCGCCTGCGCGAAGAGAACGGTGCGCTCGTACTGACCGATATGTATGGCGCGACGCCGGCGAACATCGCGTGCAGGCTCGCCGATTCGCCGGGCGTGCGCGTGCTGGCGGGCGTTAATTTGCCGATGCTCGTGCGCGCCGTCTGCTACCGGGACGCTCCGCTCGATCAGCTCGTCGAGAAGGCGCTGATGGGGGCCGCAAAGGGGGTTCATGCGGTCGGGCAGCCAATGTCGCAGAGCGAAACTGCTACCGCGTCGGCTTGCTTGCCTGCCAACGCCGCGGCGCTCGGCGGCGCGATGCCTGCCGCCGCATCGGCGGTCGGCTCGCCAGCATCCGCGGCTGAAGGTCCGGCGCGTTCGTGACCGAGCCCGCTTTTCTCTTATCCTTGTCGCCCTTCAGGACACCATGCTCGAACAAGAAACGACTATCGTCAATAAACTGGGCTTGCACGCGCGTGCATCGGCCAAGCTGACGCAACTGGCCGGCAACTTTCAGTCTGAAATCTGGATGACGCGAAACGGGCGCCGCATCAACGCAAAAAGCATCATGGGCGTGATGATGCTCGCGGCTGGCATCGGGAGCACCATCACGATCGAGACCGAGGGGCCCGATGAAAAGGAGGCGATGGACGCGCTCTTGAAGCTCATCGCCGACAAGTTCGGCGAAGGGCAATGAGCGCCCGATCGGACATCGACGTATGCGTCGAGCATTGAACGGGCCGCGGTTTTCCGCGGCTTTTTCATATGCCGCGCTGCCCGACGTGCTGTAGTGCCTGCCCCGCATTGCGCCCTGAGACCAAGATTACTGCTGGGCGGTCCGTTCGGTCGATCCGCCAAGCGATGTTGCGCCGCATGCAGCCACTCACCATCGACGGAATCTATAATTGACGGCCAGGGTCAAACGCCCATTGCAGCGGTATCACTCCCGCGGCTCATAAAACTCGAGGAGGTGCGCGTGTCGTTTTCGCTGCATGGAATCCCAGTGTCAGGCGGCATCGCGATCGGGCGTGCTTACCTGATCGCGCCGGCTGCGCTCGACGTCGATCACTACCTCGTCGACGCGTCGCAGATCGAAGGCGAGATCGAGCGCTTCCGCGCAGCGCTGAAAGCCGTGCAGACCGAACTCGAACGGCTTTCTGACGATCTCTCAGCTGACGCACCGAGCGAAGTCGGCGCCTTCATTCATGTTCACACGATGATTCTGAACGACGCGATGCTCGTTCAGGAAACGATCGATCTGATTCGCGCGCGTCGATACAACGTCGAATGGGCGCTGACGGAGCAACTCGAGCGCCTTTCTCGCCATTTCGACGACATCGAAGACGAATATCTGCGCGAGCGAAAGGCCGACATCCACCAGGTGGTCGAACGCATTCTGAAGGCGCTGGCAGGCGCGCCATCGACTGCGACACTCGTCGATGGCGCGAACGCCAGCTCGAGCGACGAGATGATCGTGGTGGCACACGATATTTCGCCCGCCGACATGCTTCAGTTCAAGACGCAGACGTTTCAGGGCTTCGTCACCGATCTCGGCGGACGCACATCGCATACCGCGATCGTCGCGCGCAGCCTCGGCATTCCCGCTGCCGTCGGCGTGCAGCACGCAAGCGCACTGATCCGGCGGGACGATCTCATCATCGTCGACGGCGACCACGGCATCGTAATTGTCGATCCCGCGCCGATCGTGCTAGAGGAGTACACATACCGGCAAACCGAGAAGGCGCTCGAACAGAAAAAGCTGCAGCGGCTTAAGTTCTCGCCGACGCAGACGCTGTGCGGCAACAAGATTTCGCTTTATGCCAACATCGAGTTGCCGGACGATGCGCGCTCGGCTGTCGAGGCGGGCGCGGTCGGCGTCGGACTCTTCCGCACCGAATTCCTTTTCATGAACCACAAGGACAGGCTTCCCGAGGAAGAGGAGCAATTCGAGGCCTACCGCCGCGCGGTCGAGCTGATGGGCGGGCTGCCCGTGACGATCCGTACGATCGACGTAGGAGCCGACAAGCCGCTCGAGACGCTCGGCGGCGGCGACGGCTACGAGTGCGCGCAGAACCCGGCGTTGGGTTTGCGCGCGATTCGATGGAGCCTCTCCGAGCCGCAAATGTTTCTCACGCAGTTGCGGGCGATCCTGCGTGCGTCGGCGTTCGGCAAGGTAAAGATCCTTGTGCCGATGCTCGCGCATGCGCAGGAGATCGATCAGACGCTGGACCTCATCCGCGAAGCAAAGCGGCAGCTCGACGATGCGGGACTTGTCTACGATCCGAGTGTGGAAATCGGTGCGATGATCGAAATCCCGGCGGCGGCCATCGCCTTGCCGCTATTCCTCAAGCGCGTCGATTTCCTGTCGATCGGCACGAACGATCTGATCCAGTACACGCTCGCGATCGATCGCGCCGACAACTCCGTTGCGCATCTATACGACCCGCTGCATCCCGCCGTGCTGCATTTGATCGCCTTTACGCTTCGCGAGGCGAAGCGTGCCGGCGTGCCGGTGTCGGTCTGCGGCGAGATGGCCGGCGATCCGCAGCTCACGCGGCTCTTGCTCGGCATGGGGTTGACCGAATTTTCAATGCATCCGAGCCAATTGCTCGTCGTCAAGCAGGAGATTCTGCGCGCCGATTTGAGGAAGCTCGAAAAGCCCGTCGCGGATGTGCTTGCCGCATTCGAGCCTGAAGAGGTGCAGGCGGCGCTCAGGTGCGTTGCACAGGCTTGATGCTAAAGCGCTAACGTCTGTCGCAGAGCTTTGCATGGGACATACGTAAGCGCTAAAGCGCTAACGTCTGTCGCAGCACACCGGGCAGTCGGGCTGGCGCGCAATCCTCATCGTCGTCCACTCCATCCGAAGCGAATCCAGCATCATCAGCCGGCCCGTGAGCGTCTCGCCAATGCCGGCGATGACGCGCAGCGCTTCAGCCGCCTGCATCGCGCCGATGATCCCGACCGTCGGCGCGAACACCCCCATCTGCGAGCAGGCCACTTCCTCGAACGGCTGGTCTTCAGGAAACACGCACGCATAACAGGGCGAGGCCGCGTTCCGAAAGTCGAACGTGCTGATCTGGCCGTCGAAGCGCAACGCCGCGCCCGACACGAGCGGCACGCCGCGCGCGACGCATGCACGGTTAATCGCATGCCGTGTAGCGAAATTGTCGGTGCAGTCGAGCACGACGCTCGCGCTAGGCACGGCGGCGTCGAGCCATTCGGCGCTCACGCGTTCGTCGACGGCCTCGACGATCACCTCAGGATTCAACCGGGCGATGGCTTCGCGCCCCGACTCGACTTTCTTGCGGCCGATCGAGGCCGTGACATGAAGGATTTGCCGCTGAAGATTCGTGAGATCGACAGTATCGGCGTCGACGAGCGTCAGCTTGCCGACGCCCGCAGCCGCCAGATACATCGCCGCCGGCGACCCAAGACCCCCCGCGCCGACGACGATCGCATGGGCATCGAGGAACCGCTGCTGCGCCTCGATGCCGAGTTCATCGACAAGGATGTGCCGCGAGTAGCGAAGAAGCTGGTCGTCATTCATGTCAGCGCGAATGCGCGCCCCCTTCAAGGGGGCTTATTTCGGGCGCCGGCTCCGCCCGAAGGCGGCGCCGAGGCGGGGCAGGGTTATTTGCTCGGCGCGGTGCTCGAAGAAGGCAACGGTGCTGTCGACTGAGGCTTGACTGCGACAGGCGCGGAAGCCGATTGCTCGACCTTGCGCTGCGCCAGCTTGCGCTCGGCGATCGATTTCGACTCCAGCACAGGCTTGCCCGTTAGCTTGTTCAGCGCCTGTTGCAGCATGAAGTCGTCGGCGGAGCCGAAATCGACGGGCTTGCGCTCGCGCTCCTTGGCTCGCTGCTCGGGCGTCTTCTTGTCGTCGTCCTGCTCAAGCTGTTGCAGTTGCTGCAGGCGGTCCTGCTCGCGCTGCTGCTGCTCCTTCTTCTCGTTCGGGTCCTGCGTGTTCGCGAGGTGGTTTGTGTAGTCGACCTCGCGCGTAACGAATGCGTCGTCAGGATCGCCGTCCGAGTATTGGTCGACGG
>CAYPWK010000398.1:0-5627 GCA_964414365.1 uncultured Burkholderia sp. | reverse complement strand
GAGGCGCATTTCGAGTGGCAGATCCGGACGTTCTGGCTCGGGCTGATCGGTTACCTGATCGGCGGCGTGCTCGTGTTCGTCGTGATCGGCTTTTTCATCCTTACAGCGGTATCCATCTGGATGCTGTACCGTATCGTCAAAGGCTGGCTGTATCTGTACGACAACAAGCCGCTCGAGCCGCGCGCGTGGTTTTGACCGAAGCCGCCGCGCTCCATTGACCGGGAAGACCATGAGCCACGAAAACTGCCTCTTTTGCAAGATCGCCGCGGGCGAGATTCCTAGCACCAAAGTGCACGAGGACGACGAGTTTGTCGCCTTCGAGGACATTCGTCCGGCGGCGCCCACGCACATCCTCGTGATTCCGCGCCGGCACATCGATACGCTCTCGAATTGCGATGAAAGCGATGCGCCGCTGCTTGGTAGAATGATGGTTCTGGTCGCGCGCCTCGCCGATAAGCTCGGCTGCGCCTATACCGGCGGCGAGACAGGCTTTCGCACGGTGATCAATACTGGGCCAGGCGGCGGGCAGGAGGTCTACCACCTGCACGCGCATCTGCTTGCCGGGCCGCGCCCGTGGCATCGGATGGGTTGAAACGGGCGGCGCACCACACGCTTAGGGTTAGGAGATTTTCATGGGTTCGTTGAGCATTTGGCACTGGCTGATCGTGCTTCTGATCGTGGCGCTCGTCTTCGGGACGAAGAAGCTGCGCAACATTGGCGGCGATCTTGGGAGCGCCGTAAAGGGATTCAAGGAAGGGATGAAGGAAGGCGAGACCCCATCGTCCCCCGCATCGGCGAACGAGCGGCGCGAGCTCCCGAGCGGCGCCGTGGACGTCGAGGCG
Source organism: uncultured Burkholderia sp. (assembly GCA_964414365.1). Lineage (GTDB taxonomy): Bacteria > Pseudomonadota > Gammaproteobacteria > Burkholderiales > Burkholderiaceae > Trinickia. The sequence goes on along the minus strand of CAYPWK010000398.1, from coordinate 4,785 downwards.
AAGGAAAAGGTTCGCTCGAGCGACTATCGCTGACGCGGGCCGCGCTTTCCACCTGACGGAAGAACGTAGCCGATGCTCGACCTCGGTCTGACCAAGATGGCCTTGATCGGCGTAGTGGCGCTGGTCGTGCTTGGCCCTGAGCGGCTGCCGCGCGTCGCACGTACGGCAGGGGCGCTTTTCGGCCGCGCGCAGCGTTATATCAACGATGTGAAGGCCGAAGTCACGCGCGAGATCGAGCTCGACGAGCTGCGCCGCATGAAGACCGATTTCGAATCGGCGGCGCGCAATGTCGAAAACAAGATCCACGAGACCGTGCGCCGCGAGGAAACCGAGTTGACCGAGGCGTGGCAGGCCGGCACGTCGGTGTCGCCGAGCATTGCAGGTGGCGCATCGGCATCCGGCGACGAGTCCGGCGACGCGGCGAGCAACGGTCACAAGCCGCCTTTCGGCATGCCCGGCAACGGCGGAGTTTCGAGCGCGGGGAAGCGGCGCAACTGGCGCACTAAGCAGCTCGCGACCCCCGTCTGGTACAAGCGCGCGACGGGGCGCCGCACGCACGTGCAGTCGGGAGCCGCGCGCGTCGCGCGTCATACGCCGGCGAGCCTGCGCACGCCGAAGCGCTTTCTTTGAGCCGATGAGTGTGCATTCCGCTCTTCGCGCCCTTTCACTTTCGATGCCGAACGTGACGATCTTCCAACGAGGGCCGGTGTGAGCGACCCGAACAATCCCCATAATCCAAAAGAGTCACCCGACGAGGGCCCCGAGGAAACTTTCATCTCGCATCTCGTCGAGTTGCGCGACCGGATCATCCGCGCGGGGATCTCCGTCATTATTGTTTTCGTCGCACTCGTCTACTGGGCGCCCAACATATTCCGGCTGCTCGCACGCCCACTGATGGAGAACCTGCCTGCCGGCGGGAAGATGATCGTCACCGACGTGACCGGCTCGTTCTTCGTGCCGATGAAGGTCACGATGGTCGTGGCCTTTGTGATCGCGTTGCCGTTCGTCCTCTACCAGATCTGGGCGTTCGTCGCGCCGGGCCTCTACCAGCACGAGAAACGGCTCGTCACGCCGCTCGTCGGCAGTAGCTATGTGCTTTTCCTTTGTGGGATGGCGTTTGCCTATTTCGTCGTGTTCCCGACGATCTTTCGCGTCATGGCGCATTACAACGCGCCGCTCGGCGCCGAAATGACGACCGACATCAACAACTACCTCAGCTTCGTGTTGACGATGTTCATCGCGTTCGGGGTGACGTTCGAAGTGCCCATCGTCGTCGTGCTGCTCGTGCGCATGGGCGTGCTCACGATCAAGAAGCTGAAGGAGATCCGGCCTTACGTCGTGGTAGGCGCGTTCATCGTCGCCGCCGTCGTGACGCCGCCCGATGTCTTCTCGCAGTTGATTCTGGCCGTGCCGCTAATCATCCTCTATGAGGCTGGCATCATCGCGGCGCGGTTCGTCGTCGGCAAAGACCGGTCCGTCCCCAACGGCGAGAGCGCCGCCAGCTAAGGCCATTCATCTCGCTCATTCGTCGGGCGGCGAATTGTCCTCCGCGGCCTGCTTCGGCGGAGGCGGGCGCTTGCCGATCGTCACCTTGACGTCCAGTTCCTTGTTCTTGCGCTTCAAGCGGATTTTGGCGTCCGTGCCCGGCTTGATTTGCGCGATGACGTTGAGCAGGCGCGTCGTATCGGTGATTTCCTGGCCGTTGACGTTGAGCAGGACGTCGCCTGGCTTGATCCCGGCCTTGTCGGCCGGCCCTCCCTGCAGCACACCCGCGACGATTGTGCCTTTTTGCTCGAGCCCGAACGACTCGGCGATGGCAGGCGTCACGTCCTGCGGCTCGACGCCGATCCAGCCGCGCGTGACCGCACCGGTGGTAATGATGCTTTCCAGCACGCTTTTGGCCGTCGACACCGGGATCGCGAAACCGATTCCGAGTGAGCCGCCCGAGCGCGAGTAAATCGCCGTGTTGATGCCGAGCAGATTGCCGTGCGCGTCGATGAGCGCGCCGCCCGAGTTGCCGGGGTTGATCGGCGCATCGGTCTGGATAAAGTTCTCGAACGTGTTGATGCCGAGGTGATTGCGCCCGAGCGCGCTGATGATCCCCATGGTGACGGTCTGCCCGACGCCGAACGGGTTGCCGATCGCAAGCACGACATCGCCTACGCGTGCCTCGTCCATCCTGCCGAGCGTGATGGTCGGCAGGTTCGACATGTTGATCTTGAGCACCGCGAGATCGGTTTCGGGATCGACGCCGACCACCTTGGCGTTCGTTCGGCGGCCGTCGGCCAGTGCGACCTCAATCTGGTCTGCCCCGTCGACGACATGTTGGTTCGTTAGAATGTAGCCTTCCGAGCTGACGATGACGCCCGAGCCGAGGTTCGTCGCCGGCTCGTCCTGCGGCTCTCGGCCGCCTTTCGGATTGCCGAAGAAGTACCGGAACAGCGGGTCGTTCGCTTGCGGATTCGGCGGCAGCGATCCGCCCTTGCCGGAGAACACGTTGACGACGGCCGGCATCGCTCTTTGGGCAGCGTCGGCGTAGGTAGTGACGGCGGCGCTCGAGCCCGTGCCCGGCGCGACTTCGCGCAGCGCGACGATCGGCGAGGCGAGCTGCTTGCCGAATTGCCCCTGCCGCTGCAGCCATTGGGGCTTGAGCGTCACCACGATGAACATGAGCGCGAGCAGCACCGTCACCGCTTGGGCAAAGAACAGCCAGAACCGTCTAAGCATTTGAAGAATCGAGGTTTATATGGATCGCATAGAACTTGAATTGTACTTGAACGGGTTACTCGATATCGGCCGGTTCAAGGACTACTGCCCCAATGGGCTGCAGGTGGAAGGGCGCCGCCGTGTCGACAAGATCGCAACCGGCGTCACGGCCTCGCTGGCGTTCCTCGAAGCCGCGCACGAATGGGGAGCGGACGCCGTGCTCGTGCATCACGGCTACTTCTGGCGAAATGAAGCGCCGCAAATTACGGGCCGACGATACCGGCGCTTCAAGCTCCTGCTCGGCAACGACATCAACCTCTTCGCATTCCATCTGCCGCTCGACGCGCACCCCGAACTCGGCAATAACGCACAGTTGGGCTCGCGCCTGGGATTGATCGGCGAGGCGCATTTCGGCGCAGACGATCTCGGGTGGATGGCAACGCTGCCGATGCCGATCACGCTTGCGCACTTCGTCGCGCAGGTCGAACAGACGCTCGGCCGCACGCCGCTCGTGCTGGGCGACCCGGACAGCGAGTTACGGCGCGTCGCCTGGTGCACGGGCGCCGCGCAAAGCTATTTCGAGGCGGCAATCGACGCGGGCGCGGACGTTTTCCTGACGGGCGAAGTGTCCGAACAGACCACGCACATTGCCGCCGAAAGCGGCGTAGCATTCCTTGCGGCGGGGCACCATGCGACCGAGCGTTACGGCGTGCAGGCGGTCGGCGCGCATGTGTCCGAGCGCTTCGACCTCGAGCATCTTTTCATCGATATCGATAACCCGGTTTGACGACTGCAGGGTTATTGCAATGCACGACGGCGCTATTGTGCGAAACGCTAAAGAATAACCGAGGAGAAGGCGCCGCAAACGGCCGTGCCGTGGGGGGAAACCCTTACGGATCAATCGCTTCGCATGCTTTTTGTCGGAGAGCTCTTGTAAATGCCGACTCCATTCCCGCAAACTAGCGGCGATGGAAATAGCGTGACGGAAAATCCAACTCAGAAGTGGGGCGTGTGATGCGAGACAACGAAGAGGAACGCGTCGACGGCAGCCGCCGTACCTGGCTGATTGCGACGTCCGTAGCAGGCGGCTTTGGAGGCGTGGCCGCTGTCGTACCGTTTGCGAGCTCTTTAGCACCATCCGAGAAGGCCAAGGCTGGCGGCGCGCCGGTCGAGGTCGACATAAGCGATCTGAAGCCCGGGGAGATGAAGACAGTTTCGTGGCGCGGCAAGCCTGTCTGGATCATCAACCGCACCGACGACATGCTGGCCGAAGTCAAGAAGGCCGACAGCGAGGTAGCTGACCCGACGAGCAAGAACCCGTTCTCGATGCCGCTGCCCGATTATTGCAAGAACGAATACCGGTCCCGCGCCGACCGCAAGAACATTTTCGTTGCCGTTGCCGTCTGTACCCATCTCGGCTGCACCCCGACGCAGCGTTTCACGCCCGGCCCGCAGCCGAATCTGCCGAGCGACTGGCCTGGCGGCTTCCTGTGCCCCTGCCACGGTTCGACCTATGATCTGGCCGGCCGTGTCTTCAAGAACAAGCCGGCGCCGCAAAACCTCGATGTTCCGCCCTACCAGTTCACGTCGGCGACCACACTCGTGATCGGCCAGGACGAGAAAGGAGAAGCGTAATGGCTACGACGGAAAAGGCAGAAAAGGCAGTCGAGACGACGGGCCTCGTCGGCTGGATCGATCGGCGCTTTCCGATGACGGCGACTTGGAAGGCGCATGTCTCGGAGTACTACGCACCGAAGAACTTCAACTTCTGGTACTTCTTCGGCTCGCTCGCGCTACTCGTGCTCGTGAACCAGATCGTCACGGGCATTTTCCTGACGATGAACTACAAGCCCGATTCGATGCTCGCATTCGCATCGGTCGAGTACATCATGCGCGAGGTGCCGTGGGGCTGGCTGATCCGCTACATGCACTCGACGGGCGCGTCGATGTTCTTCGTCGTCGTGTATCTGCATATGTTCCGCGGCCTCATGTACGGTTCGTACCGTAAGCCGCGCGAACTCGTGTGGATCTTCGGCTGCGCGATCTTTCTATGCTTGATGGCCGAAGCGTTCTTCGGCT
>CAYPWK010000397.1:0-5642 GCA_964414365.1 uncultured Burkholderia sp. | reverse complement strand
TCGGCAAGACGTCGATGTACGAGATCACGCTGCGCCGGCATGCGGACGAGGAAGAGCGCATGCGCCTGCGCGCCACGCAAATGCGCGAGCTCATCCGGCCAGCGGAGACCATCGTCCCGCTGACGGCGAGCGTTCACGAGATGGCGCGCCTTTTCCTCGAATATCCGGTGAAGTATCTCTATGTGACCGACGAGAACGGCTGTTTTCGCGGCGTGGTGGCGCTCAAGGACATCACGTCGGACTTGCTTGAAAAGCGGGATACGTCGTCGCGCACGGCGGCAGACTACCTGCAGCCCGAGTTCGCGCTGCTCACGCCCGATATGCCCATCAGCGTGGCTTTGCAGCACTTCCTTGCATTCCAGGGCGAACGACTGCCCGTCGTCGCGAGCGTCGATGCGCCGAAGCTGATGGGCGCCGTCTATAAGACAGCCCTGCTCGACGCCTACCGTCGGATGAATCCCGCCTAGTAACCGGGCTCCCAGGCGGTTCGCGCGAGCCAGTGCATGCTCAGCCGCCGGATGCGAAAGCGCGGCGTTTTTTCTACAATGGATCAAGGACCGCGAGACGCGCAGGGTTGCGCGCAATACGAAGCCTCATGAACGCGCCGCGGCCGATTCGTCGATCCGGAGCAAAGATGAGCGAACCTTCCCTCGATGCCGTGCGGCGCGACCATGCCGGCTGGATTTTCGTCCACCTCGAAGGTGAGCCGTACGACCGCGGCGAGCAGCACGGGCAACTGCTTGCAACGGAAATTCAAAATGCCATTCGGACTGCTAAATATCTTGCGCGCTGGGATACCGGCGAAGACTTCGAGACGTTCACGACTGCCGCGCTAGAGCAGTTCGCGCCGAGGCTCGACAGTGAGTTCAAGGACGAGATCCAGGGCATCGCGGCCGGGGCGAAGCTGCCGTTCGCGGAAGTGCTGGCCTGGAACGGCTACATGGACCTCCTGCAAAGCTGGTGGCCGGCGAAAGTTTCCGCGCGCGAGCCCCGGCTGGGCGTGAAGCCCTGGCGCGGGCGCCGAGGCCATCACTGCAGCGCATTCATCGCAACAGGCAGTGCCACGCGCGACGGCGGCATCGTCATGGCGCACAACTCGTGGGACCGCTATGCGGCAGGCGACGCATTCAACGTCGTGTTCGACATCGTTCCTGATTCGGGCCATCGCATCCTCATGCAGGGTCTGCCCGGCTGCATCTCGAGCCTGACCGATTTCTGGCTCACCTCGGCCGGCCTCATGGTGACGGAGACGACGATCTCTAACTTCGCCGGCTACAACCCCGGTGGCGCACCGGAGTTCTATCGCTCGCGGCGCGCCACGCAATATGCGAACTCGATCGGCGAATGGTGCGAGATGTTCGCCATGGGGAACAATGGTGGCTATGCAAACAGCTGGCTGCTCGGCGACATAAAGACGGGCGAGATCGCACGCTATGAGCTTGGTCTCCACTATTCGGGATTCGAAAGCACGAAGGACGGGTTCTATAGCGGATACAACACGGCGACCGATCTGAAAATCCGCAATCAGGAGTGCATCGGCGAAGGTGAAGACTACACGGACGTGAGAAAGAACGGCGCACGGCGGCTGCGCTTCATGCAACTCGCCGACATTCACCACGGCAAAATCGACATCGAGCTCGCGAAGCAGATGATTGCCGATCACCACGACGTCTACCTCGATCGCGGCGACAACCCCTGCTCGCGCACCATCTGCGGGCATCTGGAACTCGACGATGCGCGGTTCGGCGGCTCCGACCAGGGCCCGTTCAATCCCTGGGGCGCGAACGACGGGAAGGTCGTCGACAGCAAGATGGCCCGCGAGCTGGCGTTCTGGGCGCGATGGGGACATCCCTGCGGCCGACCGTTCGACGCACAGGCGTTCATGAAACGCCATCCGCAGTGGAACTGGCTAAACGGATACATGCGCGATCGGCCGTCTTGGCCGTGGACGCGCTTCGAAGTGCTGCGTTAAGGGGGTTCGCGAAGGTCCCTGGCACGAGGCGTGCTCGCCGATGACTCGGCAGCACGCCGCATCGAGAAGGAGGTCGAGCAAATGAAAGTCTCGACAGTGATGACTATGACCTTGCTTTCGGCATCGTGCTTCGCGGCACCGATTCAAACCACGGCGCTCGACAGCCTTACCGCGCGCGCCGCGCTTGCCGCGGCACGCGCCGACACGCCCCCCGTCGCTCCGCCCGCCCCGAATATCGCCGCGGATGCCGATTTCGCGAAGCAACACTGGACGCGCATCAAGCTCCCGAAATCTCACAGTCTGGCCAGCCACTTCGCGCCGCACGAGCGACAGTCACAGACTTGAAGATGCGAGCGCGGAACGAACGACGGAGAAAAATACCCGTGACGACATCGACAATTCCCGAAGAGCCTATCGATTTGCAGATCGCGGACGTCCTGCACGCCGTCCGTTATCCGGCCAACAAGGACGAGATCGTCGAGGTGGCGCGGACTGCTGGCGCAAGCAACGAGCTCATTTCGATTTTCGATGGGCTGCCCGAACAGGATTACACGGACATCGATTCGGTCACGCGGCTGATCGGCAGCAATTACGGGCCGGGCGTGTTTTGACAGACGTGCTTGGGGCACCGTTCGGGCCTTTCGGCTTCGGCACGATCGTCGTGGTCGTGCTTGGGTCAGCTCAATAGGACGCGGGCGAAGAACCCGGCGAGCACCTTTTTGCTGACCTCGTCAGTCACCATCTGGGGATCCGACATGCGAAAGAACTGCACGCCTTCGCAAAGGCTCACCAGCCCAAGCGCAAGCGTCTCCGGCGGCAGAGGCAGCGGCGTGCCGACGCGCTCCGAAAACGTCCGCATATAAGCCGCGATCCACTCGAGCTTTTCATTTCTGAAAGCATTGAAACGCACGCGAAACTTAGCGTCGCGGCTCGCCAGCAGCTTCGCCTCGACCCAGAGCGGAAAGCATTCTTCTTCGACTTGGGGAAGCTGGCTGTAGTGCTCGAGGGCGCGGGCCTCCATCTGCTCGCGCGTGCCCCCGTCGTCCATGATCGACTGGAAGCTCGCCTGCATTTCCTCATGATCGCGCCGCAGGAGCTCGATCAGTAGCTCCGCCTTGCCGTCGAAGTTCGAATAGAACGCGCCGCGCGTGTAGCCGGCCGTTTCGGCGATGTCCTCGACGCTCGCAGCGACAAATCCCTTTTTTATGAACATCGTGCGCGCAGCCTCGAGCAGCCGCTCGCGCGTCTGGTCCCGGCTTTCCTCGCGTGTCAGGCGTTTTCGCTTCATGCCGTCGAGTTTACCACCAGCATGCGTTGCAATTCATCATTGCATACAGATACAAATATGTATTAGAATGCGACTGTAAATTTGAGACGGCGCTTCGGCGCGCTCGCGGTGCTCGAGCGGCGCGTCATGTACCGCGGCGACCCGCGCGCTTTCCTTTCCATGACCGTCACCTAAAAAGGCAGGCATCGTGAAACGTGCCCAAACCCTCGCGCCCAATACAGCGCGCACGCGCTCGTGCGCTGTCGCTTCACCGAGGCCACGCCAGATGCACCGAGCCGGCGTCGCGCTAGCGGTTTGCGCAGCTCTTGCATTGAGCGCCTGCCATCGGCGGGAGGCTGCCGCACCCGCGCCGCGACCGGTCGTCGCGCTCCCCGTCCACCCCGACGGCCATCCCCCGGTCGCATCGCTGCCGTGCGAGGTCCAAGCGCGCTACAGCAACGCGCTGTCTTTCCGCGTCGCAGGCAAGATCGTCGAGCGGCTCGTGCGGCTCGGCGATAGTGTGAAAGTGGGCCAGGTGGTGGCACGGCTCGACGCCACGGACGCGCGAAAGAACCTGGCGAACGCCCAGGCACAGTCCGATGCAGCCGAGCACCGCCTCGTCTACGCGAAACAGCAGCTCGACCGTGACCGCGCACAAGCACAGGAAAATCTGATCGCGCCGACGCAGTGGGAGCAGACGCAGGACGCCTACGCGTCGGCACTCGGCCAGCGCGATTCGGCGCGCGCGCAGCTCGCGCTCGCCGCCGATCAACTCGCTTACACGACGCTCACGGCCGATCACGCCGGCGTCATCACCGCCGAGAACGCCGACACGGGGCAGAACGTCACCGTGGGCCAGGCCGTCTACAACCTCGCCTGGAACGGCGATGTCGACGCCCTATGCGACGCGCCGGAACGCGTCCTTCCTGCGTTGACGGTCGGACGCACGGCCAATGTCACGCTGCCGGCGCTGCCCGGGAAGGCATTGACGGCGCGCGTGCGCGAGGTCTCGCCCGCCGCCGATCCGCAAAGCCATACCTATCGCGTCAAACTGACACTGCAAGCCTCGGAGTCGGTGCGCCTCGGCATGACGGCCGTGGTTGCGTTCGATTCCGGCGATCAAACGTCGGCGCCCATGTTTACGGTGCCCGCGACGGCGTTGTTTCACGACGGGCAACGGCCGGCCGTCTGGGTCGTGCGCGCGGGCGTCGACACGCTCGAACTGCGCCCTGTCACCGTCGTGCGCTACGACGAGCGCACCCTATCGATCGCGGGCGGCCTGCACGACGGCGACCGTGTCCTGCTCCAGGGCGTGCATACGGTCACCGCGGGCGAGCACGTCCGCGCCGTCGCGCCGCTTCATCCCGAGGACGTGGCATCATGAGTCCGGCAGAGCACGGCCCCGCGGAAGGCTCGGGCGTGGGTCGCAACGCCGCGCTCAAAGGCGATGCTCGCGGCGAGGGGCGTTTCAATCTCTCGGCATGGGCGCTCCGCCATCAGGCACTCGTCGTCTTCCTGATCGCGCTGGCCACATTGGCCGGCATCCTCGCTTACACGCGGCTCGGCCAATCCGAGGACCCGCCGTTCACTTTCCGCGTGATGGTGATCCGCACGCTATGGCCCGGCGCCACGGCGCGACAAGTTCAGCAGGAGATCACCGACCGGATCGGCCGAAAGCTGCAGGAGACGCCGCACATCGATTTCGTGCGCAGTTACTCGCGGCCCGGCGAATCGATGATCTTTTTCAACATGAAGGATTCGGCGCCCGTCGCCGACGTGCAGGAAACTTGGTACCAGGTGCGAAAGAAGGTCGGCGATATCGCCTCGACGCTGCCGGCAGGAACAATCGGGCCGTTTTTCAACGACGAGTTCGGCGACGTCTACACCAACATCTACGCGCTCGAAGGCGACGGCTTTTCTCCCGCACAGCTTCACGACTACGCCGATCAGTTGCGCACCGTGCTTTTGCGCGTGCCTGGCGTTGCCAAAGTCGATTATTTTGGCGACCCCGATCAGCACATCTATATCGAAATTTCAAATGCCGAGCTGACGCGGCTCTCTCTATCGCCCACTGAGCTGGCTCAGGCAATCAACGCTCAAAACGCGGTCATCGCGGCCGGCACCGTGACGACGGCCGACGATCGCGTCTTCGTGCGGCCGAGCGGCCAGTTAGGCGACGTGCGGGCGCTCGCCGACATGCTCATCAGCATCAACCATCGAACGTTCCGCCTCGGAGACATTGCGACGATCAAGCGCGGATATGACGACCCCGCGGTGACACAGATGCGTGCGGATGGCCAGGCGGTGCTCGGGATCGGCGTGACTATGCAGCCGGGTGGCGACGTGATCCGGCTTGGCCGTGCGCTCGACGCGAAATGCACCGAATTGCGCGCGCAATTGCCG
>CAYPWK010000396.1:0-5644 GCA_964414365.1 uncultured Burkholderia sp. | reverse complement strand
GTACCAGCGGCTGCCCCAGATCACCTTGATGACGTTCCAGCCGGCGCCGCGGAACTCCGATTCGAGCTCCTGGATGATCTTTCCGTTGCCGCGCACCGGACCATCGAGGCGTTGCAGGTTGCAGTTGACGACGAAGACGAGGTTATCGAGGCGCTCGCGGCCGGCCATGCCGATGGCGCCGAGCGATTCGGGCTCGTCCATCTCGCCGTCGCCGAGGAACGCCCAGACCTTTCGGCCCTCCGCGTTGACGACGCCGCGCGCCTGCATGTACTTCATGAAGCGCGCCTGGTAAATCGCCATGATCGGACCGAGGCCCATCGAGACGGTCGGGAACTGCCAGAAGTCGGGCATGAGCCACGGGTGGGGATACGACGAGATGCCCTCGCCGCCCACTTCCTGGCGGAAATTATCGAGCTGTGTCTCGGTCAGCCGGCCGAGCAGGAACGCGCGGGCATAGATGCCGGGCGACGAGTGGCCTTGTGCGAACACGAGGTCGCCACCGTGATTTTCCGACGGCGCATGCCAGAAATGGTTGAAGCCGACGTCGTAAAGCGTCGCGGCCGAGGCGAACGACGCGATGTGACCGCCGACGTTCGTGTGCTTGCCCGCGCGCAGCACCATGGCGATTGCGTTCCAGCGGGTATAGGAGCGGATTCGGTGCTCGACGTCCTGGTCGCCCGGGATCTTCGCCTGGCTGGCAACAGGAATTGTGTTGATGTAGGGGGTATTGGCCGAGAACGGCAGATGCTCGCCATGCACGCGGGCGAACTCGATCTGCTTTTCGATCAGGTAGTGCGCACGGTTCGGGCCGACGGCGGAAATCACGCCCTCGAGTGCCTCGAGCCATTCACCGGTTTCCTGGGGATCGTCGTCTTTTTCGGCGGCGACATATTTCATGACTTCGTCGGGCACAGCGGACATTCTCGTCTCCTGATAGGAAATGCGCTTCGAACAGACGACGCTAGCCGGATCGGCTGCGGCAGTTGTCGGCGATTGTAAAGACCCTATAGCCTGCCACGCAATCAATTTTTCGAATTACGAGATCATTTCTCATAATGTGGAATATTGTTGCAACGCACATCGAACGGTGCACAGACCGGGTGCAACCCGCTTCCATCAGGCCGCGTTCGCGCACTCGGCAGACCCGGGAATTGACAGCCATTACTTACTGTTTTACGCCGATTGGCCCTGCGGCGCTGCGCTACAATTCGAGCCATGTTGACCGATCGGCTTTTCTCACGCTCGGCGCGGACGTCCGGTGCCCGGGCGGAATCGGCGCCGTCCCGCTGGCACCACGGACCGTGGTGGTCGAATTCCTATTTGCTGACGCCGCTCCTCTCGATCCTGGTGTTCCTCGTCGTGATGAGCCTGATTCTCTGGAGCTTGAACAGGCGCGAGCAGCAACAGCAGGAAGACACGCTCTACCGCAACGTCGCCTGGGCGCAGCAGCAGATCCGCCTCTCCATGACGAGCGCGCAAGAGCAGTTGCAGGCCGTGGCGCGCGATCTCGCGGCCGGCCACGCCGAGGAGCGGGCGTTTCAGATGTCGACGACCGATATCATGCAGGCGCATCCCGAGATCGTCTATCTCAACTGGTACACGAGCGGCAAGACCCTGCATTGGCCCGACATGGCGCCGCCGCTCGCCGGGCAGCGCTTTGCGCGGCTCACGGATGCGCAGATGGACGAGGCTGTTACGGCCGGCTTCGGCGAGGCACGCAGCACGCGGCGCCAGGTCTATTCGCCGCTCATCTACGACGATCTCGGCAACGGCTATCTGACACTGCAGACGCCTGTCTATCGCGATCGCGAGTTTCTCGGCTCCATCGCCGCCGTGTTTTCGATCGAAGGCATCCTGAAGCACGACATTCCACCGGAGCTGTCGGCCAAGTACAAGATCTCTCTGCTCGATGTGAACAATCGAGAGCTCTCGACGACGTCGACGCGCCCGCGCCTGCCGCGCGACATCTTCTACGACCTGCCGCTCGATCCGCCGGGGCAAGGGCTCACGGTACGCGTCTATGCGTTTCCGCAGATCACGAACTTCACGAACAATACGCTGGTGTGGCTCGTCGCGGGGCTGTCGTGCTTCGTGCTTTGGAGCCTCTGGAGTCTCTGGAAGCACACGCGGCAGCGCTTCGAGGCACAGCAGGCGCTTTACGCCGAAGCGTTTTTCAGGCGCGCGATGGAGAACTCGGTGTTGATCGGGATGCGCGTGCTCGACATGCATGGGCGGATCACGCACGTGAACCCGGCATTTTGCCGAATGACGGGCTGGGACGAGAGCGACCTCGTCGGCAAGACGCCGCCGTTTCCGTACTGGCCGCGCGACTCGTACCCCGAGATGCAGCGCCAGCTCGACATGACGCTGCGCGGCAAGGCGCCCTCGTCCGGCTTTGAATTGCGCGTGCGCCGCAAGGACGGCTCGATCTTCCATGCGCGGCTTTACGTCTCCCCTCTCATCGATAGTTCGGGACGGCAAACGGGGTGGATGTCGTCGATGACCGACATCACCGAGCCGAAGCGCGCCCGGGAAGAGCTGGCAGCGGCCCACGAGCGCTTCACAACCGTGCTCGAAAGCCTCGACGCCGCTGTTTCCGTGCTCGCCGCGGACGAGGCCGAGCTGCTGTTCGCGAACCGCTATTACCGGCATCTCTTCGGCATCCGCCCAGACGGTCACTTGGAACTCGCGGGCGGCGGCTTCGACTCGTCGCAGGCTTCGTCCGACTCGATTGACATGATCGACACGTACGCCGGGCTGCCCGCCGCGGCGCTGACCGAAAGCACGGCGGACGCGCAGGAGGTCTACGTCCAAAGCATTCAGAAGTGGTTCGAAGTGCGTCGCCAGTACATCCAGTGGGTCGACGGCCATCTCGCGCAAATGCAGATCGCCACCGACATCACCACGCGCAAACAGGCGCAGGAGCTTGCGCGCCAGCAGGAAGAAAAGCTCCAGTTCACGAGCCGCCTCATGACGATGGGCGAGATGGCCTCGTCGCTCGCGCACGAGCTCAACCAGCCGCTCGCCGCGATCAACAACTACTGCTCGGGCACGGTGGCGCTGGTGAAGGCCGGTCGCACGACGCCCGATACGCTGTTGCCCGTACTCGAGAAGACGGCGCAGCAAGCTGTGCGCGCCGGCATGATCATCAAGCGAATCCGCGAGTTCGTGAAGCGCAGCGAGCCGAAGCGCCAGGCCGCGCGCGTCTCCGACATCGTCGCGGACGCCGTGGGCCTGGCCGAGATCGAAACGCGAAAGCGCCGGATCCGCATCGTGACGGAAATCCGCTCGCGGCTGCCCGTCGTCTATGTGGACCCGGTGCTCATCGAGCAGGTGCTCGTCAATCTGCTCAAGAACGCGGCAGAAGCCATGCACGGCGCGCGGCCGAACGCCGTCGATCCGGCGATCCGCATCGTCGTGCGGCTCGATGCCGGGTTCGTCTGCATCAGCGTGATCGACCAGGGGCCGGGCGTCGACGAAGCGGCCATCGAGCGCCTGTTCGAGCCGTTTTTCAGCACCAAGTCCGACGGCATGGGCATGGGGCTCAACATCTGCCGATCTATCATCGAGTCGCATCGCGGACGCCTGTGGGTCGTCAACAACATCGACCCCGAAGGCAAGGTTACAGGCGCCACGTTTCACGTTAGTCTGCCGATCGGCGATCCAGCCGATCATAACCATGGCGGGTCCGAGGCACCGAGACCTCAAACTGTTACGGGAGAAACATGAGCAGCCCAGTCACCACTCAAGAAACCGTCTTTGTCGTCGACGACGACGAGGCCGTACGCGATTCGTTGCGTTGGCTGCTGGAGGCGAACGGCTATCGGGTGCAGTGCTTCACGAGCGCCGAGCAGTTCCTCGACGCCTATCAGCCTGCTCAGCACCCGGGGCAGATCGCATGCCTGATCCTCGACGTGCGCATGTCGGGTATGAGCGGCCTCGAGCTCCAGGAGCGGCTTATCGCCGATAACGCCTCGTTGCCGATCATCTTCGTCACGGGACACGGCGACGTGCCGATGGCCGTCTCGACGATGAAAAAAGGCGCGATGGATTTCATCGAGAAGCCGTTCGACGAGGCCGAGCTTCGCAAGCTCGTCGAGCGGATGCTCGAGAAGGCGCGCAGCGAGAGCACGACTGTGCAGCAGCAGCGGGCGGCCGCCGAGCGGCTCTCGAAGCTGACCGCACGCGAGCATCAGGTGCTCGAGCGCATCATCGCGGGGCGCCTGAACAAGCAGATCGCCGACGACCTCGGCATCAGCATCAAGACCGTCGAGGCGCACCGGGCGAACATCATGGAAAAGCTCAACGTCAACACGGTCGCCGACCTACTGCGGCTTGCGCTTTCGAACAAGCCGCAACAGTAAGGAAGCACCGAAAGGCGCGCTCGCGCGGCATTCGGCAGAATCGGCACATCGCATCCGCCGACGACGTCCCGCCGCGAGCTTTTCCGCTTGGCGTCCGTCGCAACATGCGGCGCCAGCTGCGGCGCAACCCACCCGATCAGACCGTTCTTTCCACTTATCTCCCCTGTCGTTCGGACGTGCGGCGGCACCCGTTCACCAAGTTGGCCTGATGGCTCAGCGGTATAATTTGTCCTTTATCCGCAGCTCCCCCATGACAGCCCAACTGATCGACGGCACCGCCCTTTCCAAGACCCTGCGCGCGCAAGTCGCGGCACGCGCTGCGGCCCTCACGGCGCGAGGACTCAAACCGGGCCTTGCAGTCGTGCTCGTCGGCGACAACCCGGCAAGCGAAGTCTACGTGCGCAACAAAGTGAAGGCGTGCGAAGACAACGGCATTCACTCGTCGTATGACCGCTACCCGGCGACCCTTTCCGAAGCCGCGTTGCTCGAGCGGATCGACGCGCTCAATCGCAATCCGCATATTCACGGCATTCTGGTTCAACTGCCGCTGCCGCCGCACATCGATAGCCATAAGGTCATCGAAGCAATCGCTCCCGAAAAGGACGTGGACGGCTTTCACGTCGCGAACGCTGGGGCGCTGATGACGGGAAAGCCGCTTTTTCGGCCTTGCACGCCGTACGGTGTCATGAAGATGTTTGAAGCGCACGGCATCGATCTGAAAGGCGCGAATGCGGTCGTGATCGGCCGCTCGAACATCGTCGGCAAGCCGATGGCCCTCCTGCTGCTCGAGGCCGGCGCGACCGTCACGATCTGCCACAGCAAAACGCGCGACCTCGCCGCCCATACGCGCACGGCCGACGTCATCGTGGCGGCGACGGGCCGGCGCAACCTCGTGACGGCCGATATGGTCAAGCCCGGTGCCACGGTCATTGACGTGGGGATGAATCGCGACGAAGCCGGCAAGCTCTGTGGCGACGTCGACTTCACAGGTGTGCGCGAGGTGGCCGGCTTCATCACGCCGGTGCCGGGTGGCGTCGGCCCGATGACAATCACGATGCTGCTCGTCAATACCATCGTAGCGGCCGAGCGCATGGCGGCATCGGCTGGAGCGCAAGAAACTTGAGCGGCGGCTCGGCGGCGCTCGGCCGATAAGGGTCGACGCCCGCTGGAAAAACGCCCGCGGCGTCCCAAAATGGTGATTCGGGCGCATGATGCCCGGTATCCCCTCCACGACAGACAGGAAGCTCCATGGCCAAGAACACGTCCCATACGACCGAAGC
>CAYPWK010000395.1:0-5646 GCA_964414365.1 uncultured Burkholderia sp. | reverse complement strand
CCAGCGTGAACAGCGCGGAAGTCAGCGCGTTCAGAATCGCGTATCCGCCCGGCTTCTCGCCGGCCGACTCCATGCGCATCAACGCGACAAGACTGGCGAGCTGGTTCGACGCGCAGCCTACGTCGTTCCCGCCACCGCCGCCGTCCACGGACCGCACCTTCAGCGTCGTGGGCAGGTAGTCGCGAATCAGCCGACCATGCGGCGGTGTGATGAAAAACCGCCCGCACAGTATGTCCAGGTGTTCGCCCGGACCATCATCCCCGATGAGCCTCCATCCGGCCGAGCCGTGACGATTGAAGGTACGGCACCGCGCATGACGGCTGCCGTCGTGCAGCACGTGCGCGGCCCCGTGCGCCAACAGCACGATGTCGCCGCTCACCAGTTCCGTGATCGATCCGGTGCCGGTATCCTCGAGCACGGCGCGCCCCTTGAGCACGACGAGGAACGGAATCTCGTGCGCGGCAGATGGAGCCCACGTCAACTGCCACGGCGAACCGTAGCCGCAGCGAACCTCCAGCTGGCCGGTGACGGTAATCATTTGCAGGAGCTGGCTCAGTGAGTCGACTTGGGACATAGGCGTTCGGAGTTCGAATTTGCCGTGCACTGCGTTGGCATCGAAGCTGATCCTCGTCGCCGCGTCTGACATTCCGCTGCGTATCGCGGATCGCGCTGACGTCGCCGACAGTTCCATACGGATGCATCTCCGGTTCGCTCCGCGCGTTTCGGGCACGGAACTATGCCTGCAAGACGCACATAGCGGCAGATGCGTGCTGCTCAGGATCGAACAAGCGACCGAAAACGCTGACAACAAGCCGTCCTCGCTGATGACGCGCTTCGACTTGACGTTCGCGACGCAACCGGATTTTTCGGCCCGCGTGCTCGCGGCACTTCCGATCGCGCTTATCTGATCGGTGTGGTCAGCTTCTTTTCGTCGCAGTCGACGACGAACACGGCCAGCAGCTTCGCCGGTTCGGTTCTGCTTGCGCTCCGACTGACCGAATGAGTCGCACTGGGCGGTTCGGACCAGCTGGCGCCGGCGTGTGCACGCGCACATCGCCGTCGTTCACGTTCGATTCCATTGCGCCCGACACCACGCCGGCCCCATGCGCAGCAGCGCCGGCGCTCGCGAGAATGGCATATGTCGCGAAGACCACAATCAGAATCGGACGGACGTTCATGGCCGGCTTCTCCGTGTTGGCGTTCGAATTCTGTACCATCGATGGCACGAACTGAAGAACCAAGAATTCCGTTTCTTGTGTGTACCGAGAAGATCGTCGAATGAGACGATCGAGCAGCAAGTTGCGCCTTTCACGCACTCACGAACCGATGCGCGTCACCTAAACTGAGCGCAGGCCGTAACCGACGAGTCGCTGCAACGCTATCGTCACACCCGGCCGCTCGATCAGGAGTTGGCAATGCGCACGATCTATACGAATGTCGCCGTCATCGGCGCGGGCACTGCGGGGCTGGCCGCTTATCGCGCGGCGCGCGCAGAGGGTTCAACCGCCGTCATCATCGAAGGCGGCCCATACGGCACGACCTGCGCGCGCGTCGGCTGCATGCCGTCGAAGTTGCTGATCGCGGCCGCCGAGGCCGCGCACGCAGCGAACCATGCGGCACCGTTCGGCATCGCGGTCGGTAGCGTGCACGTCGACGGCGAAGCCGTAATGGCACGCGTGCGACGTGAACGCGACCGTTTCGTCGGATTCGTCGTCGACGGCGTGGAGGCTTTGCCGGCGGAAGATCGACTTGTCGGGTACGCGCGCTTCGTTGATGACGGCCTGCTGCAGGTGGGCGACCACACTCGAGTACGCGCGGCGAGCGTCGTGATCGCCACCGGCTCCAGACCGACCGTTCCGGAAGTCCTGAACGGCGTAGGCGATCGTGTGGTCGTGAACGACGACGTGTTCGCATGGGCGACGCTGCCGCGCAGCGTCGCCGTGATGGGCCCCGGCGTGATCGGCCTGGAACTCGGACAGGCGCTTGCGCGACTGGGCGTACGCGTAAGCGTGTACGGCGGGCGCGGCAGCGTCGGACAACTGACCGATCCGAGCCTCATGGACGCTGCCCGCGCCATCTTCGGCGACGCGTTTCATTTCGAACCGAGCGGCACGATGCTGAGTGCCACGCGCGTCGACGATGGCGTGATGCTGCGCTATCGCCGCGTCGATGGTTCAACGACCGAGGCGATCTACGAGTACGTGCTCGCGGCCACCGGCAGGCATCCCGACGTCGGCGATCTGGGACTCGCGAACACGTCGATCGAACTCGGCGAGTACGGCGTCCCACGGTTCGACCCGCATACGTTGCAGGTCCGAGGACATCCGGTGTTCATTGCGGGCGACGCAAACGGCATCCTGCCGCTCCTGCACGAAGCAGCCGACGAAGGGCGTGCGGCCGGCCGCAATGCCGCACGATATCCGCATGTCGTGAAAATCAACAGGCGGGCGCCGCTTGCGATAGTGTTTTCCGATCCTCAGATCGCACTCGTCGGCGCACGCCATCGTGAGTTGCCCGCCGACACCTTCGTGACAGGCGAGATTAGCTTCGAGGACCAGGGACGCAGCCGAGTAATGCTAAGAAATCGGGGGCGAGCGCATGTCTACGTCGATCGCACAACGCGACGATTCGTCGGCGCCGAGATGCTGGGCCCGTCCGCCGAGCACATCGGCCATTTGCTCGCCTGGAGCCTTCAGATGGGGCTCACCGTCGATGCAATGCTCGCGATGCCGTTCTATCACCCGGTCGTTGAAGAGGGGCTGCGCACGGCGCTAAGGGATGCCGTGGCCAAGCTCGGGGCGCCACGGTAACGCATTGCGTCGTTCGTTCGATCATCCCGGGGGCGCTCGGCATCGCGACGTAGGTCGCGAGGCACGTCACTGCAATCGATACCGGAAGCCGCCGGATCGCGACTCAGCCCGCGATCGCGCATGTCAGTGACCGGCACTCTGACCACCGCCGACATGCAAATCTCGCCGGTGATGAACGGTGCAGCGTCGAGAAACAGGATCGCGTCGGCGATATCGGTCGCTTCACCGAGGCGTCCGACAGGATTGAAGGCGCCCAGCGCTTCGTGGATTTCCGGCGCGTGCATCGGCGTTTTGATGTTCCCCGGCGCAACGGCGTTCACGCGAATCCCCTTCTTCGCGTACTCGATCGCCAGCGACTTTCTCGCAGCGTTGACGCCGCCCTTCGTCAGCGCGGCCAGGACCTAGTAAACGCCGCCGATCGCGACCTGGTCTAATTCTGGCAGTGACGCTCACCACGTGGCCGCTCGAATGCTTTTCCATCTCGGCGATCGCGAACTGCGTGATGTGATAGAAGCCCGCCATGTTCACGTTCATCACGGCGGCGTAGACTTCGGCAGTCTGTTCGGTGAAAGGCTTCCCGATGTAGATGCCGGCATTGTTGACCAGCGTATCGATTCGGCCGAGCCGCGCGACGCCTTCGGTAATCACGCGTCGGACCGTCGTTCTATCGTCAATGTCGCCGGCAATGCTGAAAATGTTGTGATCGTTCGATGGCTTGATGGAACGTGACGTCGCGACGATCGGGTAGTCGAGCTGTCGAAATGCCTCGACGACTTTCGCGCCAATGCCTTGCGATGCACCGGTGACGACGACAACTTTCCGCAACTTGTTCATGCTTGACCCGCGAGAATTGGACAAGGGATCACGGTTGCGCTTTGCTGTGTTTTTATCATCGCCGGTACCAGCGGAAGAACCAAGGTTGCCGTTTTTCGTGCGTACGAGATAGGGCTTCGGGCCTCTGGTTCCGCTCTACCGGAAGGCGACGCGATCGCCGTCCGACCGCGTATGTCTCGTCGAAATTAGGACCGGCAATTCGTGAACCCCCTTCGGCCCCCGCCAGATTGCTCCCCGCCGCATTGATATTTTTGAGCATTTCATTGAGCCGGTTCAGTCTCGATCCGGTGATCACGGAGATCTAAACTGGGAGCTCGTAGCTGCGGGACGCAGCTGCCCTATGAGGAGGCGTTGTCGAAACATGAAACAAGTCCCCCAGCTCGGCGACAGAATCACCCATAAATCGGCACCACCCGTTGGGCGCGCACTTCGCGACTGGATTGGGCGGGACGCCTTCGAGCACTGGCGCGAACTGCAGAGTTGGATCGAGGCATCCTACCCCCGACTGTTTGAGCCAGACTGGATTTACGGCGGCAAGAACCGCGGTTGGTCACTGCGCTACAAGAAGACAAGGGCGCTCTGTACGTTGTTGCCGGCATACAGGCAGTTTTCGGTTCTCGTGGTTCTTGGCGGAACCGAGCGAGAACAGTTTGAAGAGCGGCGTTATTCTTGGAGTCCGAAGTTGGTCAAGCTATACGATGAAGCGCGAGCATACCCTGACGGGAAATGGGTGACTGTTGGAATCTCATCCGCAGATGATCTGCATGAGGTCATGGAGCTAATAGCGATGAAGCGCAGTCCCATCAACAAGCTTGTCCCTGGGGGACAGGCCAGAGGTGTTGTGGATTGACAGCAGGAAAATAAGGAATACCTATGACCAGTTTCCGACTTCATCATCTCGACAGCGATCAGGACTACCAGGCCGCTTTCAGTGTCATGCGAGAACTGCGCCCCCACCTGACGGACGCTAACGCGTTTGCCGAACAGGTGCGACGCCAGGCTGCGCAGGGCTATCGCATCCTGGCTGCGTCGCAGGACGAGCAAGTAGCGGCGCTGACTGGATATCGCGTGCAGGAGAATCTGCTGTATGGGCGCTTTCTTTATGTCGACGATCTGGTTACCACCGCACGTGCTCGCCAGCACGGACTCGGCGCGACGTTGATTGACGCGTTGCGCGAAGAAGCGCGCAAGCAGCGCTGTGCCAATCTCGTGCTCGATACTGGTCTGGGGAATTCTCTCGCGCAACGCTTTTATTTCCGTCAGGGCTTACTTGCCTTTGGCATGCATTTCCGCCAACAGCTATAAGCCCTCACAAGGGCCGTACCTTGAACCACATCAAAGAAGAGGATGCCCCAATCTACCTCCCACTCTTCGTCGCAACCACGACGCGATAGCGGCAGGTACCGGCTGCGCGATTGCGGAGCTCGGGGTCGAACAGGCAGTGGCTGCACATGGCTTCGAAGCGCGCATTAAGCGCGCTCCTTGCCCCGGCCAACCTTGTCCACGGCGGTCTTCATGTTGTCGGTAGATGCCGCGGCGCGGAATGCCGCCCGAGGCCGCGAACGCGCGGGCATGCGCGTCAACCAGCGTCTCGTGGCTTTCGCGACCAGCCAGAAGGCTCGGCTGGCGTCGGGCGCGGGCGGTTTGAGCGCAGTTAGTTCGGGCGCAGGCGGGGCGGGTGCAGGCGGTCACGGCGGTGGCGGGTCAAGGTAATCGGCCGCCTTGTTTTCAGCCGCCCTTTCGTGCAACAGACAAAGGTCATGGCGGCTACCGGATGGCTAATCCCGAGTGATTCTTTGCGTGCTGACTTGCTGCTTCGGCTGGCAAGTCATTGGTGGCCGTGCCGAACCCAATGGCGGCTCGTCGCTCGTGAGCGGACTTTCGCGAAGGGACTGTGTGGGACAGCTCATGGTCGCACTCGGCCACCTGCGTTGGACCGAGTTCGACCCCATTGCGGCCCGTCGATCCAGCGCGACATCTACGGCAGCTTTCCAAGGTACAA
>CAYPWK010000394.1:0-5698 GCA_964414365.1 uncultured Burkholderia sp. | reverse complement strand
CGTGCGCGTCTGCACGTCCAGTGCGGAGAACGGCTCGTCCATCAGCAGGATCTCCGGTTCGTTGATGAAGGTCTGCGCGAGCGCCACGCGCTTGCGCATGCCGCCGGAGAGCTGGTGCGGATAGTGACGTTCGAAGCGCGCCAGTCCCACGCGGCGAATCCACTCCATCGCGCGCTCGTACGCCTGCGCCTTGCGCTCGCCGCGGTAGAGCGGACCGGCCGCCACGTTATCCAGCACGCTCCTCCATGGAAACACCGCGTCGGACTGGAACACGAAGCCGATGCGCGGATCGATGCCGCTGACCGGATTACCCCAGATCCTGACCGAGCCGGCGCTCGGCTTGGCCAGCCCCGTGATCAGGCTGAGCGTGGTGGATTTGCCGCAGCCCGTCGGGCCGACAACGGCGCAGAACTCGCCCTTGGCGACGCTCATGGTGAAGTTCTGCAGCGCCATGATCGCTTTGCCTTCCGGACTCACGAAGCGGCGGCTGACGCGCTCGAGTTCGATCGCCGGAACGTCGTTCGATGGGGCGGTGGCGGCGCGAGGCTGCGCGGGTGCCAGGGAAGCTGTCATTGGGTTACCACCTATGTGACCAGATTGGTATCGACGAAGCGCCCGCGCTGCTTCGGTGTCGGAGCCTCGCGGCGGGCGCGCTTACTTGCTTTGCACCGCGTTGACGAACTCGGTGGTGTAGGTCTTCGACAGGTCGATCTTGCGACCCATCACGGCCCTGTCGAATGCCGACAGCACCTTGAGCACAGTTGCGGGACCCGAATCCGGCATGCGGCCGTCCGGGATGAACATCACCTTGCCGTTGGCCAGCGCCTTCGCGTATTGCGTGCGGTTGCCCGCGTAGTAGTCGGCGGGCATCTGCGCGGTGATCTCCTCGGCACTGTGCGTGTTGATGTAGCGCAGCGTCTTGACGAACGCGTTCGCCAGCTTCTGCACCGTCGCCTTGTGCGACTGCACCCAGCCGTTCTCCATGTACAGGCTCGCGGCCGGGTACAGCCCGCCGAGCCACTTCTGCGTGCTTTCGGGCGAGCGCAGGTCCACGAGCACCTTCGCCTCGCCGCTGTTCACGAGGCGCGAGACGGTCGGCTCGGTCGTCATGCCGCCGTCGATCTTGCCCTGCTCGATCGCGGCGATGAACGTGTTACCGGCGCCCACCGCCAGGGACGTCATCTCCGAGGTCTTCACGCCGTGCGAAACCCCCAGGTACTGCGTCAGAAAGTTCGTCGACGAGCCCAGCCCGGTGACGCCCAGCGTCAAGCCGCGGAAGTCCGCCGGCGACTTGACCTTGTCGGCCAGCTTGCTCGAGATCAGCTCGACTTCGCCGGGCGTGTGACTGAACTGCACGACCGACTCGATGTACTTGCCTTTGGCCTGCAGATCGATAGTGTGGTCGTAAAAGCCGACGACGCCCTGCACCGCGCCGGCAATCAGCTCGTTCTCGGCATCGACGCCGGCGGCCTCGTTGACCAGCTCCACATCGAGTCCTTGCTCCTTGAAATAGCCAAGCCGCTCGGCCAGCTTGGCCGGCAAATAGATCTGTTTTTCCATCCCGCCGACCATCAGCGTGAGCTTCTCGTTCGCATGCACGGCCGGAGCCAGGGCGCCCAGAGCGAGCGCGCCAACCGCAATGCGCAGGATAGTTTGTTTCATCGGATGTTCTCCTCCAGGTTCGATAGGGGTTGCGGACCGCGTTCGACGCAGCGCTCGCACCGTGTCCCAGGTCGGGATGCTCAGGCTCACGGAACAGTTCCCGTTTTACGGGACAACCTTAAAATCAGGCTGAACGGAAAATAAATCTCTGTTCAGGGACCGTCGGCGGCGCACACGGCGCGCGGCGCGACCGATTCGCCAACCGCTACTTGAGCTTCGCCAGCTCTTCGCGCGCTTCCGCCGCAGTGAGCGGGAAGTACGCCGAATAGCGCACCGGCTCCTGCCCTTCGCGACTCAGGATGTAGCGCAGGAACGCCTTCACCGGCGCCGTCAGCGGACGGTTGAGGCGAACGTACATGTAGCGCGTGAGCGGATACCGGCCGCTCGCCGCATTGTCGGCATCGAGCGTATAGAACGGCTCGCCCGCTCGCCGCGCCACGGCCAGCGTTTTCAGGCCGGGGCCGCCCTCCTCGAGCCCACCGAAGCCGATCGCGCCTGGATCGTGGGCAATCGCGCGCGCGGTATCGTCGATCGATCCTTCGTGCACGGCCGCGTTCCACTGCCTGCCGGCGAGGACCATGATCTGCATCGACATCGCATTCGGCGCGACGTGCGGTGGCATGTAGATCGTGATCGGACGGCCGGCCCACTCGCCTGTCAGGCCTAGTTGTCCCCAGCGCGTGATGCCCGGATTGCGCTGCAGGATCGACGCGAGCTGCGTAAGTGTGATGCCGGAGAGCGGATTGTCCGGATGCACGAAGATCGCTTGCGCGGTCGTGCGCTGCGGCGTGTTAAAGCCGCCGCGCGCGACGCGAATTTCGAGCGGCGCCGTGCCATCGTGAGTGAGTGCGTATGCCGCCCGTTCGTCCGGCCATAGCTCGCGGCCCATCGGTGCCATCTCGGTGTCGCCCGCGAGCAGCGCGTGAAACCCGTTCAACGTGCCGAGATGCTCCCATCGATCACCCTTGCGCACACCGGGCTGAACGTGTGCGAACGCGTCGATCCATGTATCCATCAGCGATTTCATGCCGTCGCTGCCGATGCTGTCGATCGTGCCGTGCAGGCCGGCCATGGGACGATAGTCCGGCAGCGCCGCGTCGAGCGGCGGCAAGAAGCCGTCGAGCTTCGCACGCTCTCGCGCATCGTCGTCGCCGGCGAGCGGCGTGAAGCGCATTTGCGCGGCGGCGACGATTGCCTGCCCCTCGCCGCTCAGCGCAAACTCGAGGAACGCCTTGATCTTCGGCGGCAGCGGTGCGCCCGGACGCCGGTTCACCGCGAGATACGCCGCGTGGCCGTCAAGATCCGCGACGTGGACGAGCATGGGCGACTTCATCATGTCCCCCGCGAACTGATGCGCGTACGGCTGCAGTTCCGTCGGTAGCGGCTCGCGAGCAAGCGGTGCAATGTCGGCGTCGCCGAACATCAACGCGCCGAACGCCGTCACGCTGCCCGCATGACGCCAATGCGGCCCACGCCGGACGCCGGGCTGGCGCTGCTCGAACGCAGCCAGCCACGCGTCCAGCAGCGGCCCCATCGTGTCGTCGCCGACGCAATTGAGCGTCCCGTTCAGGTTCGATTCGGGTTGGTAGGCCGCAATTCCAGCGACAGCATCAGCCGCGAGTGTCATGCATGGCGTTGCAAACACCAAACAAGTGGCCAGGACGAAGCCGGCGCCTGCTGGACGTCGGAGGAGCGATGGTGAACACTTACCAGGAAGGCGGGATGTGCGCGATGAGTGTGACGGAGGCCGCATCGACGACGATAAGCGCCGCCAGGAAAAATCAAAAGCAAGCACGGGTGTCTCCTGCCGGATGTGGGAAATGGCGCCGCGGTTCCGGCTTCCGGTCAGGAACGCCGCCCCGCCGCTGCGCGTGGGCAAACTGCCCCAACGGTACGGTGATACGCTGAAGCGAACCTGAACCGATGCTGAAAATTCGTTCATCCTCGGCACGGAATTTCATGAACAGATTTTCAGGATGGCTTCAGACTGCGTTCATCCGTCAGCACTATCGTTTTGAGGTATCGGATCGGCACGCCACCCTGGTTCGTTCGGTCGCACGCCGGCCGACAGCATTGGTATCTGGCACCCTTTCAATAAAGCACGAGGCATCTCATGAATCGATACGAACCGTTTCCCAGGATGGGCTGGCGCGCGCCGACCCGCCGTGTGCGTCATCTGGCCGCTGCCACCACCGCGGCCATGGCGTCGCTATGGACGATGGATGCCGCATTTGCCGAAGCGCCGTCGACGCCAATGGTCGAGTGGGTCGTGCCTACGCTGAAGACCATGGCGCCGCAGACCAAGGAACAAGCCGATGAAGGCATGAAGGTCGGACGCGCGCTGCTCGAGCCGGAAATCCTGCAGCCGCGGCTCGACGCCGCCTTGCCTGACTATCAGCCTCGCACCGACATCCAGCTCTCCGGTACCTTCAAGGGTGCGGCCTCCGATGTGTTGCCTTCGCTTGTCAACCGTTGGATCGACGGCTTCAAGAAGTACTATCCGAATGTCGACATTCACATTTCCCCGCCGTATGCGGGCAGCCTCGGCGCGAAGGAGCTGGTCAGGCAGAATCTCGACTTCGTGTTCGTTTCGCGTGAGCTCAAACCGGACGACGTCACCGACTTCAAGGCCAAGTTTGGCTATGGCCCGCTCAGCGTGCCGATCTCCGGCGGCTCGTACCGGCATTTCGGCTTCCTCGACGCGATCGGCTTCTTCGTCAACAAGGACAATCCGATCGAGAAGCTGAGCTACGCCCAGATCGACGCGCTTTACTCGCGCACCCACCTGCGCGGCGGCAAGCCGATCAAGACCTGGGGCGATCTCGGCCTGACGGGCGATTGGGCCGACAAGCCCGTGCACGTCTACGCGATCAAGCCGTGGAACGGCTTCGAGGAATTCGTGCGCCAACGCGTGCTGAGCCCCGACGGCCAGCGCGGCGAGTGGCGCGACGACATCCACTACGACAAGCTCGTGTTCCCACTCGCGAAGGACGTGGCCAACGATCGCTACGGCATCGGTTACTCGGGCATCGCGTACATCGACGCGCCGGTGAAGATGCTGCCACTCGGCCAGTCCGATAGCGGCCCGTTCGTCGCACCGACGTACGAGAACGTCGCGCTCGCAACCTATCCGCTGAGCCGCCTGATCTACTTCAACACGAACAAGGCCCCCGGCACGCCGCTCAATCCGGCGATCGCCGAGTTTCTACGCTACGTGCTGAGCAAACAGGGCCAACAAGCCGTACTCGATCACGCGATGTACGTACCCCTGCGCGCGCAGCAAGCAGAAAGCTCGCGCACGATGTTGGCCAACTGACCTCGCAGCATACGCCCCTCGCCCTCCGCCCAGCCGGCGCTGGCCCCCGTCACGCGCATCGCGCAGGCGGCGCCCCTCCCCAGGAGCTCTTATATGCACCATTTCTCCAAGGCCGCCGCGGCTGCGTTGTTGCTCGCGCTTGCCTGCTCGGGACATGCTGAAATGCAGGCCGCACCCTACGCGCAGCAGCTCGTCGACACCACGTTGGCCGCACATCCCGAGCTCACGATCCTCGCACTGCACGTCACGCCGCCGGCCAGCAGCGAGAACGTAATTATCGCGTCGAATATCGGTCGCATCGGCAAGCCGGCCGATGCTGACGATCTCGCCGTGCTCAACAGCGGCCGGCCCCGCATCGAACCGACGAAAACCGGCGACCTCTCGGTCGAGCTGCCAATGCACGACGTCGACGGCAAGACCATCGGCGTGATCGGCTCGACGTTCCATTTTGCGCCGGACAGCAATCGCGACACGATCGTGCGCCAGGCCGAACGGATCCGCGACGAGCTCGCCGCCCGCACGCCCACGCTGCACGCGCTGTTTCAGCCCACGCATTGACGGTCACGTGTGTGCTACTTCGCCAGCTCAAGCTGAATTTGCATTCAGATCGCGTTAACGCTCGCTCAAGGTGACGAGCCTAGACTCCCCTTGCACCTGCTTCCATCACACCCCTAGGACCATGAGAGGAGAGCCATGAAGTTCCTGACCCGAACCCTGCTC
>CAYPWK010000393.1:0-5700 GCA_964414365.1 uncultured Burkholderia sp. | reverse complement strand
AAACGTTTGCGCGACCCGCATACAGACAAGTACCGATGTCGCGTGTGAAAGAGCATATCGGCGATGGCAGCGTCTCAATGGGGCGAAATGAGCTGAAAACATGCGTCAATTCGCAGCTTATAAAGATATGACGAATACGATGTTTCGCACCCCTAATCGCCTGCGCCGATACTCTGGATTCCTAAGTTTCAGGGCCGGACCTCGGCCGGACAAGGACTTGCGGGGGCAGATCGGGCGTCGTCGAATTGCGCTGTCGGCTAACAGTGGGCCCGTTAATCGGACTAATAGTATTATTCGGACTGCTAACGATCTCTCGCGATGCTTAACAGATCCCGATGATCTTTTGGGGACGCGTTGATGGCCGGCCATCGCCGGCCGTAGGGTGGAAATTGTCGGTTGTCAGTGAAACATTAGGACCCGTTGCCAAGCGACGCGCACGCCGCCGAAGTGAGGGCGTGCGCTTCTCGGCTAGCCGCTTAGGCGTCGGCGCGGCGCAGCTTGAAGAGGCCGACGATGCGAGCGAGCCCGTGGGCCTGTTCGTTGAGCGTCGCGGACGCGGCCGTCGACTGCTCGACGAGCGCGGCATTTTGCTGTGTCGCGTGATCCATCTCGGCCACGCTCTGGTCGATCTGGCTGATGCCGGCGCTTTGCTCGTTCATGGCGCCGTCGATCTCGGCGATGATGCGATTCACGCGCTCGATGCTATCGACGATCTCATGCATCGCCGCGCCCGCGGCCTGCACGCGCTCCGTGCCCGTCGCGACGCTTGCGGCCGACGACTGGATCAAGTCCTTGATCTCGCGCGCCGCGGTGGCGCTGCGCTGAGCCAGCGTGCGGACTTCGCCCGCGACGACAGCGAAGCCGCGGCCGTTCTCGCCCGCGCGTGCCGCTTCGACGGCGGCGTTAAGCGCGAGAATGTTGGTTTGAAAGGCAATGCCGTCGATGACGCCGATGATTTCACTGATGCGCGACGAGGATTGGCCGATCTCGTCCATCGTGCTGACGGCGCTCGTCACCACTTCGCCGCCGCGCGCCGCGGCCTGGCTCGCCGAGGCGGCGAGCCGTGCGGCTTGCACGGCCGCTTCGGCGGATTGCTTGACGCTCGCCGTCAACTGCGTGAGCGCGGCCGACGTGCTTTGCAGGTTCGTGGCGGACGTTTCAGTCCGTTGCGACAAGTCTCGATTCCCCATCTCGATCTCGCCGGTCGCGACCTTCATGTTTTCGACACCGGCGCGGATTTCCTGCAACACGGTGCCGATTTTGTCGACGAACGCATTGAACGATGCGGAGATTTGCGCGACTTCGTCGCCGCCTGTCTCCGGCAGCCGATGCGAAAGATCGCCGCTGCCCGAGGCAATCGTCGCCATGGCGTCACGCACGCGCGAAAGGCCGCGGAACGACTGCGACGTCAGGAATGCGGCCGCGCCGACGGCCGCAAGCGTCAACAAGACTAAGGCAACGCCGAGCGTCTGCAGCACGTGCGCGAGCCCTGCCGTCGCTTCGGCCTTGTCGAGCGCAATCACGAGATACCAGTTGGTGCCGTCGACGGCCTGAGCTTTCAGGAGCTTCGGTGCCCCGCCGAGCGCGACTTCCATTGGCGCCGTTGCATTGGCGAGCGATGCGAGGGCGTCGGAGGTGAGCGCGGCCGACACATCGGTGACGGGCTTCAGTATCAGCTTTGCATCGGGATGCGCGATCACCTGGCCGTCGCGCGACACGACGAATGCGAGGCTCGACGGCGTGGGATGCACCGCCGCCACGATTTCGCGAACACCCTCGAGCGGGACGGCGCCGCTCAGGGCGCCTGTCGTCTCGCCGTTGCGGATCATCGGCGCGGCGAAGGAGACGTAAGGCACCCCGGTCGACGAATCGCCATAGGGTTTGGTGACAATGAGCTTGCCGGCTGCGACCGCCTCCTTGTACCAGGGACGCGCGGTCGGATCGTAGTCTTTCGGCGTCGTGGCGCTCGTCGAGAAATAGGTCTTGTCGGTCCAGCCGGCCGTCGTGATCGGAAAGCCGTCGGCCGCGCCCATGTGTTTGACGAAGCCTTGCGGGTCCCCGTGCTCCACCTCGCCGGCGGTCGTGCTCACGGCCAGCGCCTTCGCTGCGACCCATTTGTCGATGGCCAGCGTGTTGGCGCTCGCGATGGCGACGAGGTTCTGCTCGATCGTTTCCATCGTATTGGTACGCACGGTGAGGTAGGCGGCGGCACCTGATACGGCGAGCGCGCCGATGACGGTGGCCGAGGAGATGATGAGGATGCGGCGTCGGAGCGAGACGATCATAGGATGTCGGTTCGATGAAAAGAGGGGCGGCGCAACAGAGCCGCCTCGTTCGGCGATTCGGCGCCGACCGTGCCGGTCGGGCGGAAAGTCGGGCCGAGTCACTACGCCATGGACTACGGCAGAAACAGACGCCGACTTGAGGTTGAAGCCAAAGATGGCGGTGCGGCATGCGAGGGATTTGCGGCTCGTCCCGGCATTTCCCCTATGATTCGATAGCACTTGAGCAGGCTGACAGCCCTCGTTTGGCTCCGCGGCATAGAGCGCTTTTCACCGGACCGCAAGCGAGCGCGATCGGTTTTCGTCTACGCAATCCTTTGACACGCGACCATGCTTTTTCTTGGCATCGACCTCGGCACGGCTTCACTGAAACTCGCGATCATCGACGGCGACGGGCACGAGCGGGCATCAGCGGGCGCCGCCTATGCCGTCGACACGCCGCATCCGGGATGGGCGCAAACAGACGTCGACGCTTGGTGGCGTGCACTCGCCGAGGCCGCCGCGCGTCTGCCCGCCGATGAACGGCAGGCAGTCTCCGCGATCGGCATCGCCGGGCAGATGCACGGCGTCGTGCTCGTCGACGATGCCGGAACGGCGATCCGTCCGGCCATGCTATGGCCCGATACGCGCGCGGCGGAATTGATGGGCGCGTGGCCCCAGCCTCAGCCGAATCCGGTGTCGCCGGGGATGGCCGGACCGCTCTTGCAATGGATTGTGCGCAATGAACCGCGGACCGCTGCCGCGGCGCGCTGGGCGCTGCAGCCGAAGGATTGGCTGCGTGTCGCACTGGGCGGCGATGTCGTCACGGACCCGTCGGACGCATGCGCGACGGCGCTCGCCGATGCCGCGGGCACATGGGACACCGAGCTAATCGAAGCGCTCGGCTTGCCGCGTCAGTGGTTCGCGCCCGTCGCGCCGCACGCGTGGGCTGCGGCAGGCGCGTTGTCGCTCAAGGCGGCGGAAGCACTCGGATTGCGCGCCGGAATTCCGCTGGCTGTGGGCGCGGCCGATACAGCAAGCGCCGCACTCGGAAGCGGTTTGTCGCGCGACGGCGACGCGCTGCTTACAACGGGCAGCGGCGGGCAGATCGTCGTGCTGTCGGCAAGCGAGCCCGCGCGCCGGCGCGGCTTGCACCGCTATCGCACGGCGATGGGCGGGTGGTACCGCATGGCGGCGATGCAGAACGTCGGCGTCGCGCTCGAAACCGTTCGCTCGTGGCTCACGTTTTCTCGCTGGTCCGAGGCATACGATGCCGCGTTCGCAGTGGACGTCGCCGATGGTGGGCCGACGTTTCTGCCTTACCTGAGCGGCGAGCGTTCGCCCTGGATGAACCCGGACGCGCGCGGCGGATGGTTGGGGCTGAGCCTCGCCGATACGCGCGGCACGATGATGCGCGCGGCGTTCGAAGGCGTGGCCTTCTCGCTGCGTGCGGGGTTCGATGCTATCCGTACGGATGGCGCAGCGGTGCGCCGCTTGCGCCTTGCCGGCGGCGGCTCGGTCGACGGGCGGTGGAGGCAACTGCTGGCGGATGCGCTCGACGCTGATCTCGAAGCGCTCGCCTGCCCGAACGTCGGCGCGCGTGGCGCGGCGCTGATTGCCGGCCTTTCGTGCGGCCATTGGCGGGAAGCCGATCTGCCGGCGCTCGCGCCGCCGGCCGAGCGCGTCGCCGGACCGAGCGGCGATGCGGCGATCGCGCGGCGCTATGCGCGATTCTTGGAACTGTACGGGTGCACAGAGCATTGGTTCCGGCCCGACCCGGCAACGAACTGATCGACCGCTACTCGCTCGCCCCCCGGAATACCCCGCACCGCAGCATAAAAAGTACTTTCCCTGCCTTGACAGTCCCGCGCGCGTATCCGATCATTCGATCACAGCGCGAGCAATTGCTCTATTGATGAGCGTAAGTTCGCCAGCATAAGAACGGGTCACATCTCACCCAACGGAGACAGTTCGTGAAATTGCACGACAAGGTGGCGATCCTGACTGGCGCCGGAAGCGGCATCGGCGAGGCGGTCGCTCAACGCTATCTCGAGGAGGGCGCGCAATGCGTACTCGTCGACGTCAAGCCGGCGGATGCTTATGCGCAGGCGCTCATCTCGCGTTACCCGCAGCGCGTCCACGCGATTTCGGCCGATATCACCCAGCGCGCGGACATCGAGCGCGTCGTCGCCTCGAGCATCGAGCGTTTCGGGCGGATCGACATCCTGTTCAACAATGCGGCCATCTTCGACATGCGGCCGCTGCTCGATGAATCGTGGGAGATCTTCGATCGTCTCTTCGCCGTCAATGTGAAGGGCCTGTTCTTCATGATGCAGGCCGTCGCCCGGCACATGGTCGAAGCGCGCCGCGGCGGCAAGATCGTCAACATGTCGTCGCAAGCGGGCCGGCGCGGCGAGGCGCTCGTTTCGCACTACTGCGCAACGAAGGCCGCTGTCCTAAGCTACACGCAATCGGCCGCGCTCGCGCTCGCGCCCCACAAGATCAACGTGAACGGCATTGCGCCGGGCGTCATCGACACGCCGATGTGGGAGCAGGTCGATGCACTCTTCGCACGCTACGAGAATCGCCCGCTCGGCGAGAAGAAGCGCCTCGTGGGCGAGGCCGTGCCGCTCGGCCGCATGGGTGTGCCGGCCGATCTGACCGGCGCGGCCGTGTTTCTTGCTTCGCACGACGCCGACTACATTACAGCGCAGACGCTCAACGTAGACGGCGGCAACTGGATGAGCTGATCGTTCGGCGCTGCGCATGCCGAAAGGCGATAGGCAGCGCTCCATCCCGCAGTTCCTTACAACGAACAAGAGAAGGAGACAAGCGATGCAACCCAAATTCGGTCCCGCCCGTTTCGCGCGCCATGCGCTCGCCACGGCAGCGCTGGCCTGCGCGGCAGGAGCCGCCGCGAACGCAATGGCTGCGACGATCACGATCGCGGTGGTGAACAACCCAGACATGATCGAGATGAAGAAGCTCTCCTCGGACTTCGAGAAGAGCAATCCCGATATCAAGCTCAACTGGGTCGTGCTCGAAGAGAACGTGCTGCGCCAGCGCGCGACGACCGACATCACGACCGGAAGCGGCCAATTCGACGTGATGATGATCGGTGCTTACGAGGCGCCGCAGTGGGGCAAGCGCGGCTGGCTCTCGCCGATGACGAATCTGCCGGCCGACTACGACGTGAACGACGTCATGAAGCCCGTGAGGGACAGCCTTTCGTACAACGGCACGCTTTACGCCCTGCCGTTCTACGCCGAAAGCTCGATGACGTTCTACCGTAAGGATCTCTTCGCCGCGAAGGGCCTCACGATGCCGCCGAAGCCGACCTATGACCAGATCGCCCAGTTCGCCGATAAGCTGACCGACAAGTCGGCCGGCGTCTATGGCATCTGCCTGCGCGGCAAGGCCGGCTGGGGCGAGAACATGG
>CAYPWK010000392.1:0-5755 GCA_964414365.1 uncultured Burkholderia sp. | reverse complement strand
CGAAAAGGCGCGGGAACAATTCGCCGAAATGCCGGTTGACTTCGTCGAACGTGCCTTGCAGCAATGTGCGCGTTTCCTGATCGATCTTGCGGATCGCATCCTCGAGCGTTTCGATTGCGCGCGTGAGGTCCGCCGATTGCGCGTCGAGAAAGGTCTTGCGCTCGCTCGCCGCGGCGAGCTCCTCGAGCGCCGCCATGTTCACTGGGCCGAGCGCAGTGATCGCATTGTTGATGCGCGTCACTTCGCCCTGCAGATAGGACGGCTTCATGTCCGGCGCCAACTTTTCCTGCAGTTGCGCTTCGTCCACGCCTGCCGCGCTGAGCTGCTCGACGAACTGCTCGCCGGCGATGCGCGCGGCCTGCTCCTTTAGCTGCAACTCGGTGATCCGCTCACGCAGCGGCTGCAGCGAACGCTCGGCCGTGAGCCGCATTTCGTCGGCCTGGCGCAGCTTCGCCGTGAGGTCGTCGAGCTCCATGCGCGCCGCGCCGAGCGCGGCTTCCTTCGCCGCGCGCACCTCGAGGGCATCTTGCAGCCCCGTGTGCGCCGTCTGCTCGTTGATGGTCTCGAGTTCGGCTCGCGCATCTTCCAGCGAAACGGCAACGCGCTCGCGCTGCTCGTGCGCGACCTGGATGTTCCGCTTCAGCTCCTCGATCCGCGTGGCTACGTTTCGTGCCGCGAAGCGCGCATCGTTCGCGGCGCGGTCCAGATCCCGCGCCTCGGTGCGCGCGGCGCCGAGTTCCTCGTCGAGCGCCTCGAACGCCAGCTGATTCTCTTCGAACCGCGCCTGCAGCTCGGCAAGCTCGCTGTCGTGGCGCTCGAAGTTCCCCTCCGATTCTGCCCGCTGCGCACGTTGCTCCTCGATCTGCGCCGCGATTTCCTCGAGTTCCTCGCGAATCTGCGTGCTGCGTTGTGTGTAACGCTCATGGGCCTGCGTGAGCTTCAGCACCTCCAACTGCAGTGCATGCACGCGCTGCCTCGCGCGCTCGACCTGCGAGCGCACGTCGGCGAGCGTCTGCGAAGCCTGCGTATGCGCGGCTTCGGCTCGGATCGCGGCCGTCTTCGCGTCGTCGGCCAGTAGGGTTTGCGCGCGCAACTGGCGCGTGAGATTCTCGATTTCCTGCTGGCGCGCGAGCATGCCGGCCTGCTCGGAATCTGCCGCATAAAGCTGCACGCCGACACGCGTCACGATGTGCCCGGCCTTGACGACGAGCGCGCCGCCCTCGGGCAGTTGCGAGCGAGCCGCGAGCGCTTGCTGCAGGTCGTCGGCGATGTAGACGTTGCCGAGCCAGTCGGCGAGCACCGCGCGCAAGCCTGCATCTTCGATGCGCAACAGCGAAAGGAGCGCCGTGAACCCCTGCTGTGCATCGCGCGGCGCCGCCGCGGACGGCGGCGCGTAAAAAGCGAGCTTGGCGGGCGGTGCGTCGGTCGCGAACGCCTTCACCCAGTCGAGGTTCGAAATTTCGAGAGCGGCCAGCCGCTCGCGCAGCACCGACTCGAGCGCCGTTTCCCAACCCGCCTCGATGTGAAGCTTTTTCCAGAGCCGCGGCAGGCTGCCGAGCTCGTGCTTGTCGAGCCACGGCTGGATCTTGCCCTCGGTCTGCACATTCTCCTGAAGCTGCTTCAGCGCGACGAGACGCGCCTCGAGCTGATGAATCTGCGCACTTTCGGACTGCACCCGCTCGTGGGCCGCGCGACGCTCGGCGTCCAGCACGGGCAACGCCTCTTCGGCATCGGCAAGCCGCGCCTCGCTCTCGCGCAGAATCTCTTCGTGCTCCGCGAGCTGCATCCGTTGCTCTTCGAGCTGCGCCTCGTCGGGTGCGTCGAGCCCGCTCGCCTCCGTCTTCAGCCGCTCCTGGCGCTGCTGCAACTGCTGGAGCTGCTGATCGGCATTGCGCTGATGGGCCGCCTCGAGCTTGAGCGACTGCTCGGTCTGCGCGATTGCCGCGCGCTCGTCGTTGAGTTGTGCCTGCGCGTCGCGCCAGCGCACCTCGAGCGCGGGCAGCGCGTCATGCTTGGCTGCCGCCTCTTCTTCGGCGATAGCCGCCTTTTCTTCCGCAATCGCAAGCTGCGCCTCGGTGTCCTCTAGATCGCCGCGCGCTTTTTCGGCCTGCATCTGCCATTGCTCGCGCTGAGCCGTCAGTGCGGCGATCTGCGCCTGCACGCGGTTGCGCGACTCGATGATGAACTTGATCTCGGCCTCGAGCCGGCTCACCTCGGCGTTGGCCTCATAAAGCGCGCCTTGCGCACCCTGCATTGCATCGCTTGCAGCGTAGTGCGCCACGCGCAGCGTCTCGAGCTCCGCCTCGACCTCGCGCAGCTTTGCCGTCTGCGCTTCCAGATCGATCTGCGCCTCGGAAATCGCGCGTTGCTGGCGCGCCTGTTCGGCGGCTGCCTCGTTCTTGCGCAACAGCCACAAGAGGCGCTGCTTCTCCTCGCCCTCGGCCTGCAGTTCCTTGAACTTGGTCGCCACGACGGCCTGCGCTTCGAGCTTCTCGAGGTTCGTGCCGAGTTCGCGCACGATGTCCTCGACGCGCGTGAGGTTCTCGCGCGTGTCGTGCAGCCGATTCTCCGTTTCACGACGGCGCTCCTTGTACTTCGAGACGCCGGCGGCTTCTTCGAGAAACACGCGCAGCTCTTCGGGCTTCGCCTCGATGATCCGCGCGATCATGCCCTGCCCGATGATCGCGTAGGCGCGCGGCCCGAGGCCCGTCCCGAGAAAGATGTCCTGGATATCGCGCCGGCGCGCCGGCAGGTTGTTGATGTAGTAGCTCGACGTTCCGTCGCGCGTCAGGACGCGCTTGACCGCGATTTCGGCGTATTGGCCCCATTGGCCAGCCGCGCGGCCATCCGAATTGTCGAACACGAGCTCGACGCTCGCCCGGCTGCCGGGCTTGCGTGCCGTGGAGCCATTGAAAATCACGTCCTGCATCGATTCGCCGCGCAGCTCTGACGCGCGCGATTCGCCGAGCACCCAGCGCACGGCATCGATGATGTTCGATTTGCCGCAGCCATTGGGGCCAACGACCCCGACCAACTGGCCGGGCACCTGAAAATGCGTGGGATCGACGAAGGACTTGAAGCCAGCGAGTTTGATCGAGGTGAGACGCACGGCGATATTCGCTGTTTTTGAACGGGACCGGCAATCATACCATCGTGCCCGGCGCGCCTTGAGCCCAGAAAATCGTATCCGGGGCGCCCGCACAACGGTTTTGCGCGAGAAAGCCGCACCGTCCCCGGGCTATAATTGCGAGCTTCCAACGATTCGTTCAAGAAAGATTCGCCGCGCCGAAGCGCCGGCATGCGCTTTATGGTGCGCGGGCCGGCGTCGCGCATCCCGTTTCGCACCGCCGAGCCCAACGTGAACGCACTGAACCCTCGCCTCGATCTTCTTCAGCCCTATCCGTTCGAAAAGCTGCGCGTGCTCCTCAAAGAGGCGACGCCGCCTGCCGACTTGCCGCCTATCAGCTTCGGCATCGGCGAGCCGAAGCATGCAACGCCAGCGCTGATCCGCGATGCGATCGTCGCTTCGCTCGACGCGCTCTCGAGCTACCCGGCCACAGCCGGCTCGCCTGCGCTGCGCGAGGCGATCGCGCGCTGGGTGTCGAACCGCTACGGCCTGCCGCCGCTCGATCCCGCGGCCGACGTGCTGCCCGTCTCGGGCTCGCGCGAAGCGCTTTTCGCGCTTGCGCAGGCGGTCATCGACGGTACGCGCGAGGGCGCCGTCGTGCTCTGCCCCAATCCGTTCTATCAGATCTACGAAGGCGCGGCGCTTCTCGCGGGCGCTGAACCCCACTTCGCGAACAGCGATCCGGCTCGCAATTTCGCCTGCGACTACGGCGCGGTGCCCGAAGACGTCTGGGCGCGCACGCAGCTGCTTTATGTCTGCTCGCCGGGCAATCCCACGGGGGCCGTGCTGACGCTCGACGACTGGCGCGAACTCTTCGCGCTCTCCGACCGCCACGGGTTCGTGATCGCATCGGACGAGTGCTACTCGGAGATCTATTTCGACGAATCGACGCCGCCGCTCGGCGGCCTCGAGGCGGCACACCGCCTTGGCCGCGGCTTCGAGCGGCTAGTCATGCTCTCGAGCCTCTCCAAACGCTCGAACGTGCCTGGCATGCGCTCCGGCTTCGTGGCCGGCGATGCCGCACTGCTAAAGAAGTTCCTGCTCTATCGGACTTACCACGGCGCGGCGCTGTCGTCGGTCTATCAGGCGGCCAGCATCGCCGCTTGGAACGACGAAGCGCACGTGCGCGAGAACCGCGCCAAATACGTGCAGAAGTTTTCGACCGTCACGCCGATGCTGGCCGAGGTGCTCGACGTGCGGATGCCCGACGCCGCGTTCTACCTCTGGGCCAATGTGGCCCGCACGGGGCTCTCGGATACCGAGTTCGCCCGGCGCCTCTACGCCGACTATAATGTGACCGTTTTGCCGGGCTCGTACCTTGCGCGAACCGCCCACGGCACGAACCCGGGCCGCGACTTCGTTCGCATCGCGCTCGTCGCCGACGTGAGTGAATGCGTCGAGGGCGCGCGCCGCATCGTCGACTTCTGCCGCACGCTATGACCTCGCGCCAGCGCGGCGCGCATGTGTCGCGCTCGGCCCACCGATCTCCAATCCGCGAAACTACGAACATGTCGCAACAACTACAGCAGATCATCGATAACGCCTGGGAAAACCGCGCAGAGCTCTCGCCGAAGGCGGCGCCAGCCGAAGTGCGAGAAGCGGTGGCGCACGCGCTCGAGCAGCTCGACAAGGGCGCTCTGCGCGTTGCCGAGAAGAAGGACGGCCAATGGGTCGTCAATCAATGGCTGAAAAAGGCCGTGCTGCTGTCGTTCCGGCTCGAAGACAATGTCCCGATGCCCGCCGGCGGCTATTCGCAGTTCTATGACAAGGTCCCCTCGAAGTTCGCCAACTACACGGCCGACGACTTCGCGGCCGGCGGCTTTCGCGTCGTTCCGCCGGCTATCGCGCGCCGCGGATCGTTCATTGCGAAGAACGTCGTGCTCATGCCGTCGTATACGAACATCGGCGCCTACGTCGACGAAGGAACGATGGTCGATACCTGGGCGACGGTCGGCTCGTGCGCGCAGATCGGCAAGAACGTCCATCTTTCGGGCGGCGTCGGCATCGGCGGCGTGCTCGAGCCGCTTCAAGCGAACCCCGTCATCATCGAGGACAACTGCTTCATCGGCGCGCGTTCGGAAGTCGTCGAGGGCGTGATCGTCGGCGAGAACTCCGTCATCTCGATGGGCGTCTACCTCGGCCAGAGCACGAAGATCTACGATCGCGAAACCGGTGAAGTCAGCTACGGCTACGTGCCGCCGGGCTCGGTCGTAGTCGCCGGCAATCTGCCGTCCAAGGACGGCTCGCACAGCCTCTATTGCGCCGTGATCGTGAAGAAGGTCGATGCGAAGACGCGCGCCAAGGTCGGCCTGAACGAGCTTTTGCGAGGCGATTGATGGCAGGCGTTGGGCGAACGATCGTCTACGGCATTCCGAACTGCGACACGGTCAAGAAGGCGCGCACATGGCTCGAAGCGCACGGCGTGCGGTTCGAGTTCCATGACTTCAAGAAAGCCGGCCTTAGCGCCTCGCTCGTGAAGTCTTGGCTCGCGGATGTCCCGATCGAATTGCTATTGAACCGCCGCGGCACCACTTGGCGCGGCCTGCCCGACGAGGCCAAGGCCGCCGCCGAAACCGTGGACGGCGCGATCGCTCTGATGGTCGAGAAGCCTTCGGTCGTCAAACGGCC
>CAYPWK010000391.1:0-5770 GCA_964414365.1 uncultured Burkholderia sp. | reverse complement strand
TGCTCTTTCACACGCGACATCGGTACTTGTCTGTATGCGGGTCGCGCAAACGTTTTCCCGTTATCGCTTTCGAGAGGCGAAATCGGTTCCCTCTCGGTTCTGCCAAAGCGGCGCTGCGGCCGGCTTCGGCTTACTTCAAGGAGTCAACCATGCTGCGTTTCTTTAAGTCTCTGTCGCGCGACGATCGTGGTGTCACCGCGCTCGAATATTCGGTGCTGGCCGGCATCGTCGTGATCGCCGTCGCTGCCGCCGGCGTCGTTTTCAGTGGATCCGGCGGTCTCTCGGCGTTGTTCACGGGCATGATGACGCACGTCACCAACGTCCAGAACACCGGCAAGTATTAACCGCCGTTTGCAGGCACGCGGGAGTACGCTTCGTCACGCCCGCGCGCCGGCAAGCGCCGGACGGCTCGCAGTTTCTCGATGTTGGCGATAGGTGGATACGATGTACTTGATCCAGGCCGCGGCCTCATCAGTTCTCCTGATGCTGGCCGTCTATGATCTGCGCGCGCGGCGCCTGCCCAACCTGGCGGTCGCGGGCTTTGCCGCACTCTATTTCATGGAGGCGGCGCTCGCCGGCACCGGCCTTCATTCGCTTGCCATGCACGCGGCCGCGGGCGGCTTCGCGCTAATCCTCGCCGCAGTTCTCTTTCGCTTCGGGTGGCTCGGCGGCGGCGATGTCAAGCTCGCCGCGGCCATCTTTCTCTGGGCTGGACCCTCGCACGCGATGACGGTGTTTTTTGTCGTTTCCGTTTGCGGACTCGCGGCGGGCATCGCGGTGCTCCTGGCCGGCGCGATGCTGAACCGTCGCGCAAGCGCCGCCGGACGGCTCGCGTGGCTCGCGCCCGCGCGCGGCGTGCCTTACGGTGTCGCCCTTGCTCCAGGTGGTGCCGCGGCAGTTTGGCTGCCCGGCGACGTAGCGCATCAGGCAGCGCTCGCATTCGCCGCTCACTCATTCTCCGCATCGATCCATCACGCAGCGTTTGCGCTGCTTGGCCTCGGCACGCGGCTCACCTGATTGAACGACACGCCGCTCGCCATGCAGAACTTCTTCAAGCTCGCAGCACTCCTCGTCGTCGCCGCCATCGGTGCGTTCGCGCTGCGTGCGCTGTTCATCGCGGCATCGCGCCCCGGGCCGGCCACGCCGCCTCCGACGGCGCGCATTCGTGTCGCAGCTGACGATCTGCCCGACGGATTGCTGTTGCGCGACGCCGACCTCGCGTGGAAGACCGTGCCGCGCAATCAGATTCCGCAGGGCGCGCTTGTCGAGGACGCGCCAAAGGCCGGCGGGGCGGACAACGATTTGAAGGGCGATTTGCTGCGCCACGCGGTGCCTGCCGGCACCCCGCTCGGTCCGACCGACGTCATTTCCCCGAGCGCGCCCGGTTTTCTCGCGGCGGCGCTCAAGCCCGGCATGCGCGCGATCTCGGTGGCGATCGACGACGTTTCGGGCAACGCGGGACTCATCGAGCCCGGTGACTATGTCGACGTCCTGCTCACGCAGCAGATTAGCGAAGCCAAAGGCGCGCCTCCCCCGCCCGAACGTGCTGTCGAATCGGAGACCATCGTCGAGCACGTGCGCGTGCTCGCCGTCGGTTCAGCATTCCGCCGCCCCAACGACGATAAGGCGGAACCGAACACGCGCGCCCGCACTGTGACGTTCGAAGTCACGCCGCGCAAAGCCGAGGTTGTCACCGTCGGCGCGCATTTGGGCACGCTCTCGCTCGCGTTGCGCAGCTTCGCCACGCGTGACCGCCATGCGTCGAGCACCGAAGAGGCTGCGGAGCCGCGCACGCCGCCGGTTTGGGCCGGCGACGTCTCGCGCGCGCTGCACGCCGTCACCCCAACTTCCGCCGGCAAGGCCGGCGCAGCGGGCGGTGCGGTGAGCCGCCCCGTCGTCATCTATCGCGGATCGAAGGAGGGTGACTCACTCGGCAGCGGCGCGTCCGGCCTTGCGCCCGGCGCGCAAGGCGCGATGCCCCCGCTGCCCCCGGGTCCCGTTCCCGCTCAACCGGCTGCCGGCTCGTCCGCGCACCCCGCCGCTTAGGAGTCCTATGTCCTGTTTCATCGACATGGTTCGTCATTCGCGCCGTCCATGGCGTTGCGGGCCGTTTCGGCTTGTGGCCGCTCTCATCGTCGCTCTGACGCTTGCCGCTTTGGGCTCGCCGCTCGCGCATGCCGCGAATGACGATCAGGACAGCGTCCTGGCGATTCCAGCCGGTGCAGGCGAAATGCTGAAGCTGCCGGAGCCGGCCGTTGCCGTATTCGTCGCCGATCCCGATGTGGCCGATGTCCATGTCCCCACGCCGCAAACGGTGTTCGTGCTCGGCAAAAAAGCGGGCACGACGACGCTCTTTGCGCTCGGTCCCAATAATCGGACGATCCTGCGCCGGACGATCACCGTGGCCATCGATACGGCCTCGATTCAGCGCCTGCTCGATGCGCGGTTTCCGCAACTGCATCTGACGGTTACGAGCGCCCCCGGCTCCTTGCTGGTCGCCGGCCGCGTGCCGAGCGCCGGTGACGCCGACGCGGTCGTGCAAACACTGAAGCCCTATCTGCACGACCAGGAAGCGCTCGTGAATCGGCTCACGCTGGCACGGCCGATCCAGGTTCATTTGCGCGTGCGCATTACCGAAGTCGATCGAAACATCACGCAGCAGCTCGGCATCAACTGGAGCGCGCTCGGCGCGCAAGGCAACTTCATCGGCGGACTATTCAACGGCCGCACGCTGTTCGATCCGACCACCAAGGTCTTCGATCTCTCGCCCACCGGTGCGTTCTCGGTGCTCGGCAATTTCCATACGTCGAAGTACTCGATCGAGGGCGTGCTTGACGTGCTCGATCAGGAAGGACTCATCACGATGCTCGCCGAGCCGAACCTGACGGCCATGTCGGGCGAGACGGCCAGCTTTCTTGCAGGCGGCGAGTTCCCCATTCCAGTCGCTCAGGACACCACGGGCGCCATCACGATCGAGTTCAAGCCGTACGGCGTGTCGCTCGATTTCACGCCGACCGTGCTCGCGGACAACCGGATCAGCCTCAAGGTCAAGCCCGAGGTCAGCGAACTCGATCCGGTCAACTCCGTGACGACGGGCTCGATC
This sequence comes from uncultured Burkholderia sp., assembly GCA_964414365.1. Lineage (GTDB taxonomy): Bacteria > Pseudomonadota > Gammaproteobacteria > Burkholderiales > Burkholderiaceae > Trinickia. The sequence continues at coordinate 2,667 of CAYPWK010000391.1, read as the reverse complement.
AAGATTCCCGCGCTGACGGTGAGGCGTGTCGAAACGACGGTCGAGCTCTCGAGCGGCCAAAGCTTCGCGATCGGCGGGCTCCTGCAAAGCAAGACGAGCGACGTGCTCAGCGAGTTGCCGGGTCTCGCGCGGCTGCCCGTGCTCGGCAAGCTGTTCTCGTCGAAGAACTACCTGAACAACAAGTCCGAAGTGGTCGTGATCGTGACGCCCTACATCGTTCAGCCCGTCGGACCAGGGCAACTGCGCGACGCGCTCGATAGCGTGACGCACCCGAGCAGCGACGTCGAGTTCGCCTTGCAGCGTTCGCTCGGCATCGATCCATTGTCGGGCGACACGCCGAGGCTCGTCGGCGCGGCCGGCTTCGTCTATTGAAAAGGAGGCCTCCGATGAACGTTCGGCTCGCCGGGTTCGCTTCGCTCTCTGCTCTCTTCAGCGCCGTTGCGATAGGCTTCACCGGCTGCATGTCGCAACATCCGCCGCTCGGCATGCCCGACGCGTCCGTGATCGGCTTCAAGCCGGGCGACGGCGGGCGAGCCGTACCGCCGCAGTGTGATGCGCTCAACGTGCCCTCCGGCATGATCGACGCGGGCCACGGCCGGCCCGGTGTCGAGTTCGGCTGTGCGACCTATACGAATCTCGCCGTGATGCTCGCGCGGCCCGCCGATCTCGTGGCACCCGTACCGTACGCCGGCGCCGATGCCGCACTCGGGGCGAGCGCCGTGCGCCGCTACGAGGACGGACGCGCCAAACAGCTGAACCAGACGTCGACCACGGCTTCGCCGTCCTCACACTGAGAACGGGAGCGCACGTCATGGGGGCAACGGAAGCAGGCCTCGCGAAACGCCGCACTTCAGCGGGGATGGACCGCTTGATCGCCGTCGTCTCCGACGCCGGCAGCGAAGAGGTGATCAATAACCTCGTGTCCGATCTGAGCATCGCCGGCGCACAGATCTCGCGCGGGACGCTCGACGACATGATCGCGTCGATGCGCAGCGTCAGCCACTCGCCACGGCAATTGATCGTGGATGTGTCGGGCTCGTCGATGCCCGTCTCCGATCTGATGCGGCTTGCCGAGGTCGTCGATCCGTCGGTCAACGTCATCGTCGTTGGCGAGCACAACGACGTCGGCCTCTATCGCAGCCTGCTGCGCCTCGGCGTGCAGGACTACCTCGTCAAGCCCCTGACCGTCGAGCTCGTGCAGCGCGCGCTTGCCTCGGCCGATCCCGCCGCCACGCGCACCGGCAAGGCGATCGGCTTCATCGGCGCGCGCGGCGGTGCCGGCGTGACGACGATCGCGACGGCGCTCGCGCGCTATCTCGCCGACAAGACGCGCCGCCGCATCGCCTACCTCGATCTCGATGTGCACGGCGGTGCCGCATCCTCGATGCTCGGCATCACCTGCAACAACGGGCTTTCCGAGCTGCTGCAGAACACGCAGCGGCTCGACGAGCAGCTCATCCATCAAGCCGTCGTCGCGCAAAGCGACCGGCTCTTCGTGCTCGGCTCGGAACTCCCCTACGATTCCGGCCTCACGCTTCGCCGCGGCGCCGTTGCAGAGCTCGTCGGAGCGCTAAAGCACCACTTCCACTATGTCCTGCTCGACTTGCCGCAGCGCTCGTTCCACCTCGCCGACGAAGTGCTCGACGCCTGCGCGACGATCCACGTCGTCGCCGACCGGTCCGTGCACGCGGCCCGCGAGGCGGCCCGGCTCGTGCGTTTCGCCGAAGGACGAGCGGGCGATCCCACGATCTCGCTGCTGTTGAACAACGCACAGCAGCCCGTACGCGGCCGTGTCGCCGCGTCGGACTTCGTCCGCGCGCTCGGGCGCGCCTCGGTGCAAGAGTTTCCTTACGAGCCTGAGACGCTCGCCGTCGCCGAAAACCTTGGCGAATCGATTGCCGATACGCACCGTTCGCCGTTTGCGCGCGCCATCGTCTCGCTCGCTAATTCGATCACCGGCGGCGACGCGGCGCTTGCCCCGAACGAGCCCTGGTACCGGCGGCTCTTCTCGAAGCGGGGTGCGCGATGATGTTCGGCCGCAGGAGCGCGATGCTGAGCACGCCGTCGCTGGCCAACACGCTCGAGGGCGCGGCGGCCGCGGAGACTGCACCGCCCGCTGCTCCGCCGAACGGCGCGGCGCAGCGCGCCCCCGCGGCCGCCGCAGCTGCGCCGGCCAATCCGGCGAGCTCGACGCTCTCGCCCGCCAACCGGAACGAAGCGCTGATCCGCTCGGACACGTTCAAGGCGATCCGCACGGCCGTCTTCTCGTCGATGAACATGTCGGCGGCGCTGATGATGTCGCGCAGCGAGGTGCGCTCGGGCATCGAGCAGATCGCCGCCGAAATCGTCACCCGCGACCGGTTGGCCGTCACCCTCGCCGACCAGGTGACGATCGTCGACGAGATTCTCAACGACATGTTTGGCGTCGGACCGATCGAGCCGCTGCTCGCCGACGAGCGCGTCACCGATATCCTCGTCAACGGACCCGATCAGGTCTATGTCGAGCGCGGCGGCAAGCTAGAGCTGACGCCGCTCAAGTTCCGCGACAACGCGCACGTCATCAACGTCGCACAGCGGATCGCGGCGGCCGCCGGACGGCGCGTCGACGAGAGCAGCCCGATGGTCGACGCGCGGCTCGCCGACGGCAGCCGCGTCAACGTCGTGCTG
>CAYPWK010000390.1:0-5782 GCA_964414365.1 uncultured Burkholderia sp. | reverse complement strand
TCGCGCGGCCCCCGAAAGTGGGACGTGTACTGCGTGATGGGCGAGCCTATCGCATTGCGCGAGAGCATCCGGATGAACAAGCCGAGGTGCTCGAGTTTGGGAATGAGCTTCTCGATACCGATCGAGGCAATGTGCAGCGACGGCACGTTCGCGCTGAGATCGGCGTTGCCCTCGTTTGTGCAGACCGTGACGCCCCCCGTCTCCGCGACCGCGAAGTTGCAGCCTGTCATGCCGGCGTCGGCGTTCAGAATGAGCGGACGCGTGGCCTGACGCTGGGCCTCGGCGAGCTTCGGGATATTGCTTTCCTTCGGGTCCGTGCCGTACTTTTCAGAGAAGATCTCGGCGACGTCGGTCGCGAGCTTGTGCACGGCCGGCACGACGATGTGCGAGGGCATCTCATCGTCAAGCTGCTGGATCTGCTCTCCGAGGTCGGTCTCCACGACGGTGATGCCGCGCTCCTCGAGGTACGGACGCATCTCGCACTCCTCGGTAAGCATCGACTTGCTTTTCACGAGCACGCGCGCTTTGCGCGCACTCAGGATCTCGTACACGATCCGGTTATGCTCCTCGGCGTCCTTCGCCCAGTGGACGACGACGCCGTTGGCGGTCGCATTGCGCTCGAACTCCTCGAGATAGTCGGGCAGATGCGTGAGGGTGTGCTCTTTGATCGCTGAGGCGAGCGAGCGCATCTCCTCCCACTCTGGAATACCGTGCACCTCGACGTCACGCGCACTGCGCAGCTCCCATAGACGCTTGTCGTGGAACTGGATGCGCTTTTCTTCTGCGATGAACTTCTTCGAATAGCCGACATGGTCTACGCGTTTCATGCTCGTGCTCCATTCAGAATCTGGGCGATATGGATGAACTTCAGGCCGAGCCCGATCCGGTCCGAACATCCTTTCTGGTGCATCAGGCACGACGAATCGGCCGATACGATGTACTCCGCGCCGTTGCGCTTGTGATCGCGAACTTTGTCCGCACCCATGCGCGCCGACACCGGCTCTTCGGAAACGCAGAACGTGCCGCCGAACCCGCAGCACTCGTCGGGCCGGTCCGGCTTGATGAATTCGATGCCCTTGACGCCTTGAAGCAGCGTCAGCGGCTTGGAGAAAAACGGGCCCTTGATTTCGGACATGCTCGCCGTCCGCAGGCTGCGCAGAGTTCCGCAGCTGTTGTGGAGACCGACCTTGTGCGGGAATTCGGCCCACGGGAACTCGCGTACCTGCAGGACGTCGTGAATGAACTCGACGAGTTCGTAGGTGTTCCGCCGCACGCTTGCCGCCTTCGTTTGATCGGCGGCCGTGAGGTGGTCGCGCACGTGGTGCACGCAACTGCCGCTTGGCGCCACGACATAGTCGTAGCCGGTAAAGTTTTTCACGAAGAGGTTTTCGGTGGCGGCGGCTTCGCGCTCGCATCCGCTGTTGCCCATCGGCTGACCGCAGCAGGTCTGGTCAAGCGGATAGTCGACGTCGCAGCCAAGGCGTTCGAGCAACTCGAGCGTGGCCACGCCGACTTCGGGAAAAAATGAGTCGATGAAGCATGGAATAAACAGAGCAACCTTCATGGCAGGAATTCCTTGAGCGAAAGTCATGGTTCAGTGATAAGCATGGTCGCTGGACACGCGGCCGCGAAACACCGTGTACGCCACGTACGTATAGGCGACGATGAGAGGCAGGACGAAGAGGCCGCCGCCCCAGAACATGAACGTCTGGCTGGATGCCGGCGCTGCCGCTTGCGTGAGCGTGAGATCGAACGGCACGACGTAGGGCAGGTATGAAGTCACCAGCATGAGCAGAAGCAGAGCGCAACTGGCTGCGACGAGGATGAACGGCGTACGCCCCTCGCCGCGTCTCGCGCTGAGCGGCGCCCCGACGAGCGTCACGACACACAGTGCTGGCAGTACGAAGAGCGCGGGATGTACCGCCCAGCGCGCCGCGATCACGCGATGGCTGACAAGCGTGGCGGCGAACATCGCTGCCACGACCACAACCGTTATCGGCGTGAGGCGGCTAAGGGCAGCGCAACCAAATTTCCGAAGTTCGGTCTCGCCCTTGAGGACCAGCCATCCTGCGCCGAGCAGCGCGTAGCAGAGCACGGCGCCCAGACCGCACCACAGCGGGAATGCAGTGGCCCATTCGAAACCGTTGCCCGCGTAGTGCATCTGGACGACGGGAAGTCCCTTTGCGTACGTGCCCACCGCAACACCTTGCGCGAATGCGGCGAGCAGCGAGCCTGCAAAAAGCAGAAGGTTCCACACCCAGCGGGAGCTGTGCGCCTTGTGCCGAAACTCGAGTGCTACGCCGCGCATGATCAATCCAGCCAGCATGGCGGAGAGCGGGGCATAAAGCGCGGGTATTGCGATCGAATACACCGCTGGGAAGGCCCCGAACAGGATAGTTCCTGCGATGACTAGCCAGGTCCCGTTGCCATCCCAGACAGGCGTAATGGCGGCGGCCATTTCGTCGCGGCGCGACGCGCCCGGCGCAAAGCCGCTCAGGATGCCGACGCCAAGGTCGAACCCATCGAGCACGATATAAGCAGCCAATGCAAAGGCGAGTTCGACCAGCCAGAACCAGTCAAGCATGATTATTCTCCGAATTAGCAGTTGGACGATTGTTCGGCCGTTACAGAACGAACGCCGATTGCTCCTGTCCGGCGGGCCGCCTGTGCCCGCGGTTGGAACGTTTGCGGAATCACATGGCCATTCCAGACAGACAAGGCTTTTCCGGTGAACACGCCGGTGCGAATGATCCGGAAGATGTAGTAGACGCCGAAGCAGAAGATGAAGGCGTACACGGCCACGTACATGACGAGCGACGCAAGGGCAAAGTGGGACGACAGGCCGGGTGTCATGGCATCGGCGGTGCGAAGCACACCCCATACGGTCCACGGCTGCCGGCCGACTTCCGCCGTGAACCAGCCGGCGAGGATGGCGATGAAGCCGAGCGGAAAGCTCATGGCGACGGGCCACAGAAGCCACTTGCGTCTCGCCACATAGGTACCTACCCACGCGAGCGCAAGCATCAGCATGCCGCAGCCAGCCATGACACGGAACGCGAAGAACGGGATGAGGATTGGCGGCCGTTCGGCGAGGGGAAAGTCCTTGAGCCCGACTTCGCGAGAATCCGGGGCGCCGGAGGCAATGAGGCTGCCGAGCACGGGGATCTTCCATTCCAAGCGATTCCTTTCGGCGCCGACGTCGGGCAGCGCGAAGATAACTTCGGCTGCCGGTTTTTCGTCGACCCAACGGCCCTCGACGGCGGCGAACTTGACCGGTTGATAGTCGTGAATGTAGTCGCCGGTCAGGTGACCGAAGAAAATCTGCATCGGCACGAGCACCGCGGCCAATCCGAGACCCATACGGAACATGACGGTGGCCTCGGCGCGGCTCGTGTCCTTGATCAGGTACCCGGCACCTACCGCTGCGACACAGAACGCCGTGGTCAGGTAGGCCGCGAGCAGCATGTGGGGAAAGCGTACCCAGACCACGCTGTTGAAGATGATGGCGGCCCAGTCCGTGGGCACGAACACGCCGTTCTGGATCGCGTAGCCCACTGGGTGCTGCATCCATGAATTGTTTACGAGGATCCAGAAGGCCGACAGCGTAGTGCCTATCGCAACCAGGGCGCAGGACATGAGATAGAACCACGGCCGGACACGGTTGCGGCCGAAGAGCATTACGCCGAAGAACGTCGCCTCCAGCGCAAACGCCGTGAACGATTCATAGCTCAGCAGCGGGCCCTGGATCGGTCCGGCCGCACGGGACAGTTCGCTCCAGTTAGTGCCGAATTGGAACGCCATGACGATCCCGCTCACCACGCCCATGCCGAATGCGACGCCAAAAATTTTCAACCAGAAATCGAATACACGCCGGTACAACTGGTTTGCGGTCGCGAGTCGCATGGCCTCGAGCACGGCGAGCCACGCTGCGAGGCCGATGGTGAAGGATGGGAAAATAATATGAAAAGAAATCGTTGCCGCGAACTGTATCCGCGATAGCAGGAGAGCTGGGGCTTCCACGCGCACACTCCAATCAAGAGAGAATGGAGTAGATTGTCGGTGCCCCGGGTTGCTGCACGGCTGCAATGCGCCGCGGCTGAATTACATCTGTAGCGCTCGATGTAGCCGACCCTTACGTAGAGGCGTCCCTGGCGGCACGCGGGCGCTTGTCCCGTCCTCCACATGGCCGGTTGCGGAGTGTAGCCGGCAATTGGATGTCCGAGCGATGCCGCATGTGAAAGGCTGCTTCTGGCCCGCGAGCTGCCCGACGATGGCCAAGTCGGCGCGCCCAGCGGAGCGAGCGTCCTCAAGGACTTGCTAACCAATCGCGTCGCGCCGGCTCGGTTCGCGAACTGAAAACGATAGATTGAGCGAATCGCCGATATCGAGCGGCGCGGGCATAACCAATGAACTAGGGTGCCGTGAATATTCGGAACGGATCGCGTTCTGATGCTTACATACCTCATCGATCGCGCTCTGCACCTCCTTCACCGACGGCGCGCGCCCATTATCCCCCACTGAAACGGAACGATGCGGAGCATGCACCCCGCAATGCTCGGGCGAGGTAGCGGCAAAAATCATCACCGTGCGCTTGCCGAGCGCATGTGCAAGGTGGACGAAGCCCGTATCCACGCCAACGACCAACGACGCTGACTCGATCCCCTGCGCCATGCCCAGCACGCTCATCGGCGCTAAAACCCGAGCGCCTGACGCCTGCGACGCAATCAATTCTGCCTCATTCCGCTCGCTAGTCGTCCCCCACGGTAATACGACGCGAAAGCCGCTTCGGATCAACTCGCGCGCGATCGAGGCCCAGTTGCTCGCCGGCCACTTCTTCTCTTCGTTGGACGTGGCGTGAAACAGCATCGCGACTGGAGCGACGCCTGCCGTCGGCATACTGTCTTCGGCGCACGGCACGCGAAGGTTATAGACAGGCGGCTCTTCGAGCCGATACCCGAGCACCTCGGCGACACACATGCGCATACCGCGCCACGCGTCGCACTCCGGCCGCCTGAAACGCTCGGTATAGGCAAACGCTGCACCACTTTCTCCAAGGTCGCATGTGCGATAGCCCAAACGGCGCGATGATCGCGCCAGAAAGGCAATGATGGCGCTCTTATACACGCCGTGTATATCGATGACGACATCGTAACGTGCCGCTCTCAGTTCGCGAATTGCAGCAGCGATCGCTCGTAGATCGCTTGGATTGCGCATTCTTTTGAAACGGCGCAACGGTGCGCATAGGACTCGGTCGATGCCGATATTCCACCGCGCAACGTCCGCAAACACCTCGTCAGCGGCCCAGTCGACCTTGACGCCGGGAAAGGCGCGCAGCAAGTCGGCAACCACCGGCTGCGCTTGAACGATGTCGCCGAGGGACGTGACTTTCACAATCAGAATTCGTTTCATGGACGCTCGCTCCACAGTTGCTCGCGATCGCAATCATCCCACGCCCTTTTCAAGATTGTGAATCGGGTATTCGATCAAGTGGACGACCGCTCGTGGCCGGTGGACACGGCCCTACGCTGAACCAACGATGCGGCCACCGCTCAGCCCGGCTGCGTCCGGCGGAAGTCAGTAGAGTCGAGATGTGGCGCGGTAGCGGTAGGTTCGGTTTGTCTGTTGCCGCCCCTTTCGTCTGGCGGTGCCCGAATAACCTCGCCCTAGCCCGGTTTCCACATCCCGCTCATCGAACCCAGCGTGCAGATCTCCCGCACTGGGCTCTCGGAGAAGACATCACGCCTTCACACACGCCAGGCTACGCCGCCACGTGCGCTCAGAC
>CAYPWK010000389.1:0-5790 GCA_964414365.1 uncultured Burkholderia sp. | reverse complement strand
CGCTGACTGATCGATGGAATGTCGCGATCTGGGGGTGCCTTCAGCGGGTGCTTACCGTCGGGCTGCGCCTCGTTGCCGGCCAGACGCGTGAGCGTGGCCGCCAAGGCGCTTTGGCCGTCCCACATCGCACGACACTGTAGCGCCGGTTTTTCGCGCTAGCGCGGACACCGGCGCATTTTCCGGGACATCATGCGGCGCGCCAGCGCTTTTTCTCGCTCTGCTAAGTAGGCTTTCATTCATGCCGATTCCACCGCCCCCGGACCTTGTCTAAGAACCAAAAGACACGACAGCTATTCTGACGCCGGGGACTGGAGGACCTATAAGGCGGTCACCGTGCGAATGGCAACGCGAATATCGTCAACTGTAATAGTCGCTGCTTCGCCGCGCAGACGTCGTACGGTCGCCGCATCGATGACCTGCTGTAACACTGCATCGGCCTGGGCGATCGATGAGTCGCGAAGGAAAATGACCGCACGATCCATCGTATGTCTAGAAATGGCGAACGTGTCACCTGCCATTGCTCTTATTTTTACCCGCACATAGGATCCGAGCGATTCGGACGGAGCTACATCAAACCCTGCGGCTTCCTCCCGGCGCATGTTAGCGAGCGCCTCCCCTACAGCTGAAAGTCGCGCGGCCGCAGCAATATCCATTCTTGTCGGTTGATCACTACAATGCGAACAGCGAGCTACGTCCAGTCTGCGCCATAAAGCCCGCAAGGCATCGAGCCGGAACGCTGCCGATGTTGCGCGCAGGATAAAGCCCAATAGACGATGACGGCATCTTCTCATCATGGAATCCAATCGAGGTCGAATCGTTTGTCTCTTGGTGTCCCTCGGTTTTCCGCCCGATGCGCACCGAATGGAGGGCGGCCCGCATTTCTCAAAACCGCGCCACGATCGTGTCAGGCGTAATGGACGCGATAAGCATTGCGAACCAAGGAATCTCGATATTGACGTTACATGTCCAGGTCCTTTCGAAGCTCTTTTCTCACCCGTTCAATGAACTCTGGCAGACAAGGTGGAAGGATCGTTATCCCGAGAAAGATGCTTCGCGCCCCAGCCAAAGCCATGACCAGCTTAAGAGCAGTAGCGATCATCGGCACTGTCGTCGCGATCGTTACGAAATTTGCGACGAAGAAATCTCGCAGCACGTTCACGCTCCAGATCCCCAAGAGCAAAAAGCCCACGATCGCTGCGAACGGAAGTGCCATGGTGGCATATCCGATTAGGTTTAGTACGTCCATGACGGTCGGCGGGAATCCAAAGTTCTCGTCAATGATTCTGAAGTACTGCTTGCCCTTTTCTTTCATATTGCTCTCCTTAGTTCACTCGGTTTCATCGGCTTAACTACAACGGGGCTTGACGCTGTCACACCCGTCTCTACGATAAGCGCAACGCTTCCCGAGGCAAGCGGATGGAAATGGCTTGGAGGCTGCACCGACCAATCGGCGGAACGACGCTACTTATTTCCTCACGCTGCTCCGTTCGCTCCGTCGACGAGCACGGCTCGTGCAGCGGCCACCACGTCGCTGCGACGCAGCTCGGCGACGTTCTCCTGCAGGGAGCGGACAGCCGCGAAGTTGATGGTGCGGTCGATGACCGCGTCTGCGTCCGCGATTGACCGGCCGGAAAGCACTGACAGGCATTGCTCGACCGCGCCGGCTTTGAGCGCATATCGCCCCTCTGCGACCTGCTTGAGCTTACGAGCCACATGACGTTCCATGTCGTGGTGATCGGGGACATCAAAGCGGATCTTTTCCTCGAAGCGCCCGCCGCGGAGTGCCGCGCTATCCAGTCGGTCGTAATGATTCGTGGCTGCGATGTATATGACGTCGCGAACCCGGCCATCGGCGCCATCCATCGTGGTTAGGATTTTGTTGGTTAGCGACGCGACATGAGAAGAGCCGCGGTCGGCCAGGATATCGTCGCTTTCATCCAAAAACACAACTGCCGGGCGAACGTCCTTCGCTTCGCGCACGAGCTTGTCCCAGGACCCTGGGTCAGCGATGATCGTCGCCCCCGTGGTCCGAAGAAATGCATACTCACTCGCCTTCGCCAGTGCCATTGCGGCCTGGGTCTTCCCAGTCCCTGGAGGGCCGAAGAAGACGAGTCCTGAAGGAAGGCTGCCGCCTCGTTGTTCCAGCTGATGAACGCGGCGCATGCGAAATGCAAGGTCGCGTAGTGCGTCGCGAGAGGCGGTCGGCATGATGATCTCGTCGATCGGCTTCACTCCTTCGGGCAGCCTGCCCCGCCGGCCTTGCAGCCGGCGCATTGCCCGCATACCGTGATCGAAAGTGATGCGTCCCGGAGCAATGACGCCTTCGCGGGACATTTCAGCCAGCGGACCGCCTAGCATTGCGAGACGGCTTGCGCTGAAACCTTCCCAACGCTCAGCTAGACTTGTAACCAGATGAGTGTCAACCATGCCATACCCCATTGCCTCACCGATCGATCTGCGCAAGATCGCCTTGCGAGCCTGGAGATCCGGCGGGGGAACTTCGATTCGATAATCGAAACGTCCATCGCGGATCGCAGCCCCATCCAGACTGTCGATGAAGTTCGTCGCCGCAATCAAGATCACCTGCGTATCATGTAGGCCGTTGATACTGGTAAGCATCACATTGGTCAGGTCCCTATCCATAGAATGCGAGACACCCTCCCGGGGCTTCACGAACGAGTCGAATTCATCGATTAGCATCACGCAGCGGCCCAGGCGACGCGCCTGCAGGAAAGCAGCATCAACCTTTTGTGGTGTCTCGTTGATCCACTTCGAGGCTACGTCACCGTAGGTCAAAGCAAAGAACGGCACGTTCAGCTCACCGGCCAGCGCCTCCGCGAACATCGTCTTTCCATTACCAGGCTCACCAAAGAGCAGGATACCGTTGCGTGCGCCAGCATCATCGAGGATGGCATGGCCAGCTTCATAGAGGCGCTTCTTTGTCTCTGCCATCCCGACCAGGTCGGCAAATCGGTAACGCGCGCACCGTATGGCTTTGTCGAACGTATACTCCGATGCGTGGGCTTGGTTACGAGGCTCAACGTAGGGTTGTGCAGGGGCCGGTGAATGAGCTTCCGGCGAAACCGATTTCGCCATTTCCGTCAGCTTGATCCAACGTGCCCATAGCGCCAACGCCGCAACGGCCCAAATGAAAAGCCCATACCAGCTCGTGTCATTGAACTCGAAAACGAGCCGTAGCAGTCCCACACTGAGCACGACGAAGGCAGCCAGGGTCCATCTCCGGCTATGACGGTCCTGCACCCATACCGCCGCCGCAGCCATGAGGCTGGCGGCCACAAGCGCTGGCCCGTGGTGGATGCCAGCGTGTAAGCCGGCCCTCAGCGAGCTCAGAGTGCCAAAAATAAACAAAGCAACAAATCCCCAACGCGCAATGAAGTACAAGGGTGTATTGAATCCGATCATTTTTTATCTCGGTTTGGTTGTTCGCATACTGCTGTGCCCCGGCAAGGCATCTGGTAAGCATGGCGAGTTTGTTCTTGTGCGCCAAAGGCTTGCTCGTAGCACCGACATCACCGCCGGGGGATGAGGGTTCGGTAGCGCACAGGCCCGCGATAACGCTTCTTCAATTTGGGTCGGCGCATGAGCATGCGCGTGGGCGTCAAGCGACGCCTCTTTTCCCGTCGACCGTGGTATCGGAGCTGACCGATTCGTCGCTTCAACGCAGAGTCGAGACGACGACGCCACCTCAGAAGCGCTTCGACAGGCACGGACGCGTCGATGTAGCCAGTCGTGCCAGACGCGGTGACCACCTCAATAACTTCCCTCGAATTGAACTCGAATTCAAAGCGTTTGATCGGCATGAATATTTTCCTCACCACGATAGAGTTCGCAAGGGAGCAGCCTCCGCAGCGCGCCAAGCGTCACATGGATCACAGTTATTTGCCCCATTACTTACATCTCCAGCGCCGAACCTTTCGCGCGACAACGATTAGAGGTGCGAAGTAATCAATAAGGCACTCACGAATTTCATTGACGAAAATTTGCCAAAGTTTTTTCCCATTCGACATCTCGAATTCCTTTGCAAGATTGAGCGTTAGACAACCTCTCGGTGGCGTGTGCGCCGAACTCGTGAGGAGCTCGAAGCAGGATCAGGGTCTCATGAGGTATCGCGGACGCAAGTCGAGGCAGCGCGACCGAATGATTAACGTTCTAGCGCTGACATGAAACAGCTCAAAGGTCGAGGACAACGGTGCAAACGCATATTCGCTGACCAATGCAACTGCACCATGGGGATTGCCAGCAGGGCCGGAATATCAAGCTCCCGATAGTGGCGTGAGCTGGAGTAACTCGAATAGCGTATGGCGCAGAGTAATTGCTACAGGCGCCACAGTTTTGCTACTGGGCGACAACATTGGTGCTCCTGACCTACAAGGGGGCACTATAGTGAACACTGGGCCGCGTAAGTAAAAAGCTACTGACACAGTTCGTGAAAAAATCAGGGCGACCGACACTCTCCCGAGGATACGGCCGTGCTCGGCTGTCGCTGATCGACCCACAGCTGCCGTTCGGACTTTTGAAACTGCAATGACCGCTTCCGGGGTGCAACGGGCATTCACCCTGTTGGCAACTTATCAGTTAGTTCAATCAGTTAGTTCGGTCATTGGGCCGATCACCGGCCAAGGATCGCTACAGGGCGACCTGCGGCCATTGGACTGCCTGCTGCGTCGAATGACTGCTTTTTCGCTCTGCCCGAGGACGACATCTGACCCCAAGGCGACTCTTCGGATTTCCCGACAGCGGTTGTTCATCTGGTCGACTTGTCTGTCAGGCACACGGAAACGGACGGACAGCGCAACCTCCGTTGGACGGCGAGGGAATTCAAGACCTTTCTCTTCGCTTTCCTTCTTCTCCTATCGAATCCCTGCATCTTGTCGTCGGCCTACAGCAACCCGCGAGTAGGATGGTCCTGACTTGGAGATAACTATTTCCCGATACCGAGAAGGTATTTGCGATCGGGCTCCGGCATTGAATTAAGCCATTCCGACTCGGCTCCTGGTTCGGGCAACACCTTACCGTACTCAACCATCTGTGACGGCGGCAGTTCAGAGAGATACACCCAAACCGAGCGCTTTTCGGCCCCCGTCGCGTTTGCGACAAGCGTGACGAGAGCTTCGAGCAAATCCCTCTTCTGATCCGCACTTCTGCCCGCACGGATCTGTCCGTGGACGAACAACTGATCCGACACGAGCGGTGCTCCGCCGAGGAAGTGATCGCCAGCCGGAATGGCCTGAAAAATCACCTGCGCGAAAAAACCTTGCGCGCCGGTCGCCTCGCTGTGTACGCGAGTAATGCCTCGCGCGATCTCCCGCTTCTGCGGAACGGTAAGCCGTCCAGCGGACGCCATCACAGTATAAGTTGGCATGCTGCTCTCCTGTCGCGATTGCACGCTACGATGCGGATTCGCAAATTTCAAAGTTAGTTAGGGCGAGGGATACGCCTCGTCCCTCACGGCCCCGACGCGATATCGCAAGGAATCTGTTTCCGCGCCGGAAAATCGGTGACTCGAGATTAATGGATTAATGCGCCTGGCTATCGACAGATTGTGACCCATTCAGCGTTGCCGATCCATCGATCGAGACGCGTTGATCGCGCTCTCCGTAGAGCACCGCGTGCATCTTCGACCGATCGAGCTCCCCCTCCCACGCCGACACCACGACAACCGCTACTGCATTGCCGATGACGTTCACCAACGAGCGGCACTCTGCCATGAAGCGATCGTAAGCGGTAAATTGAGTACACCGAATGGAGAGCCATTTGCAACTGACGGGT
>CAYPWK010000388.1:4686-5825 GCA_964414365.1 uncultured Burkholderia sp. | reverse complement strand
GGTCGCGAACTCGATGACGAACATCGCGTATGTTGCCAAGCAGCGGCCCACGACGTTCGCTGTCGTGCAGCCGCCGTTTGGCGCGAAGGTCTACTTCGCGTATTGCCTGAGGAAGGACGCCGACAGCAAGCCGCTCGCCGATGCGTTCAATGCGGCGCTCGTCAAGATGAACAAGGACGGCCGGCTCGCGGCCTTGCAGAAGAAATGGTTCGGCGTGGCGATGGAGGCGCCGACCACGATGCCCACGCCGAACTTCTGACGTTCATGCCGCGCGTGGCCGCATGAGGCGGCGCGCGGCCATTCATCGCCGGTCCATCGCTCTTGCAGGGCCACCGATATGTTCAGCATCACCGTCTTCGCTCAGGGTCTGCCGCTGCTGCTCCATGCGGCCATCGCGACCGTCGCGATTTCGCTGACCGGCCTCCTGATCGGCTTCTTCGTCGCAATCGGCGTCTGCTCGGCAAGGCTTTCGGCCAATCGCGCGGCGCGGTCCTTCGGCGGCGCCTACGTGTTTTTCTTTCGCGGCGTGCCGATGCTCGTGCAACTGCTGCTCGTCTATTACCTGCTGCCGTTCGTCGGCATCAACGTGTCGCCGGTCGTCGCTGCGATCAGCGCGGTATCGCTGTGCTCGGCGTCGTATATCGCCGAGATTCTCCGTGGCGGCTTTCTCAGCATCCCGCCGGGGCAGCTCGAAGCGGCACGCCTGCTCGGCATCGGCCCGTTCGACATGCTGCGGCGCATCCAGGTGCCGCAGGCGTTCCGGCTCACGTTGCCTTCGCTCGTCAACGAGATGGTGCTGCTCATCAAAGCGTCGTCGCTGATCTCGGTGGTGGGCGTCGCCGAGCTGACGCGCACCGCGCAGAACATCGCGGCAAGCACGTATCGGCCGCTCGAAGCCTACGTTGCCGCCGGCCTCATTTACTTCATGATCTGCGGCGTGCTCGCGCTCGTCGCGCACGCCGCCGAACACCGGTTGCAGCACGCCTGAGGACGAGGACGTCGCAATGCAGCAATTCGATCCGACCGTCATCACGCACAACCTGCCTGCAATCGGCGCGGGGTTCGCAACTACGCTCGGCACATGGCTCGCGGGCGTCGCGATCGGCACGCTGATCGGCTTCCTGATCGCCGTGCTGCAG
>CAYPWK010000388.1:0-4676 GCA_964414365.1 uncultured Burkholderia sp. | reverse complement strand
ATGGATACGCGGCGCGCTGCGCGTCTACATCGAGCTCTTTCGCGGTACGCCGTTTCTCGTGCAATTGTTTCTGCTTTACTACGGCGGGCCGTCGTTCGGTCTCACGCTCGAGCCGCTGACGGCCGGCGTGCTCGGACTGGCACTGTACGGCAGCGCATATTTCGCCGAAGCATTCCGCTCCGGCTTCCAGTCGGTACCGCGCGGCCATCTCGAAGCGGCGTCGTGCCTCGGGCTGTCGCGCTGGCAGACGGTGCTGCGCATTCAATTGCCGCAGATGCTCGTGCTGATCGTGCCGGCGCTCACCAACCTCACGATCGTGCTCAGCAAGGAGACGGCCGTGCTGTCGATCGTCACGGTGCCCGAACTCACGTTCGTGCTGACCGGCATCGGCTCGGCGACATTCGCGTTCGTCGAGACGCTGCTTGCGCTATGCATCTGCTATCTCGTGCTGGTAGAACTGGCCGCGCGCGCAGGCCAATGGGTGGAGGCGCGCGTCGCGCGCTTCATGACCTGAATACAGGTGGACCGATGAACGCCATGACCGATGCTCCTTCTTCCGTTTCGGCGCCGGCGAACACGCCTTCGCGCATGCCGCCGCTGATCGAGGTCCGCAACCTCGGAAAGCGCTTCGGCGAGATCGAAGTGCTGCGCGGCGTCGATCTTACGATCGCGAAGTCCGAAGTGGTCTGCATCATCGGGCCGTCGGGGTCGGGCAAGAGCACGCTGCTGCGCTGCCTCGCCGCGCTGGAGACCTACGATCAGGGCGACGTGTTGATCGAAGGCGAACTGCTCGGCTATACCGAGCGCGACGGCCGGCGCATGCGCGCTTCGCAGGGCGAGATCAATCGCATTCGGCGCAACGTCGGCATGGTGTTCCAGCAGTTCAACCTATGGCCGCACATGACCGCGCTTGGCAATGTGATGGAAGCGTTGCAGCGCGTGCGACGCCTGCCGGCCGCCGAAGCGCGGCGCCGCGCGAACGCGATGCTCGAAACAGTCGGCCTTGCGGAAAAGGGCGACAGTTACCCGGCGAAGCTCTCGGGCGGTCAGCAGCAGCGCGTCGCGATTGCGCGGGCGCTCGCGATGGAACCGCATATCATGCTATTCGACGAGCCGACGTCGGCGCTCGATCCGGAGCTCGTCGGCGAAGTGCTGAACGTGATGAAGCAGCTGGCGCGCGACGGCATGACAATGGCCGTCGTCACGCACGAAATGGGCTTTGCCGCGCAGGTGGCCGACAAGGTCGTGTTCATCGATCAAGGGCGCATCGCAGCGGAAGGCACGCCGCGCCGGGTCTTTCACGACGCACAGCAGCCGCGATTGCGGCAATTCCTGCAGAACTATTTCGACCGCAACGCGTTCTGGACGCGCGGCGCCGAAGAAGGCGGCTCGGCATGAGCTCGAGTGATTCTTTCGAGCGCTGACAAGGAGCCGCCGATGCCAGCGACAGTGCGCACGAAAGCCCGCGAGAAGCCGCTTGGCGGCACTCGCGCGGCACGGGAAAAAGCGTCGGCGCTTGCGCCTGTTGCGCGTTATGAGCGGGTCAAGGCGTATATCCGCGACACGATCGAATCAGGGGCGTGGCAGCCGGGCGATCGGATTCCGTCCGAGATGAATCTGGTCGCGTCGCTGGGTGTCTCGCGAATGACGGTCAACCGAGCGTTGCGTGAGCTCAGTGGCGAGGGGTTGCTTAGGCGCTTGTCGGGTGTCGGTACGTTTGTCGCGGAATCGAAGCCGCAATCGACGCTGCTGATGATCGCCCACATCGGCGACGAAATCCGCTCGCGCGGCCACGAGTACACGTATGAGACGCTGCTGACGCGACGCGAAACCGCGCCGGTGGTGGTGTCGAATGCGTTGGGGCTTGCGCCGGGGACGTCCGTATTTCACGTGATTTGCGTGCATCGGGAGAATGGTTTACCCGTGCAGCTTGAAGACCGGTAGGTGAACCCGGCGGTGGCGCCTCTTTTTATCGAGCAGGATTTTTCGGTTATTCGGCCGTCTGAGTATCTTTATGCGATGGTGCCGGTGCATGACATCGAGCATGTCGTCGATGCGGGGCTGCCTACACGCGGGGAGGCGGAGCTGCTGAAGATTTCGCCGGAGGAGCCGTGTTTGACACTCGTGCGGAGGACGTGGAGGGGTGGTGTGGCGGTTACGTTCGCGCGCTTTGTGCACCCGGGGTCGCGATATCGTTTGGGGTGCAGGTTTAGGCCTGAATTGGCGCAGGGGCAGAGTTGATGGGCGGTGCGGCGGACAAGACCGCTTGCCCACCGGTTTCGGAATTCGATGTCGAGCGCACCTTCGCGCTGACGGACAGCGACGTCGCCGCAATCAACGAGCGCACCGGCTGCTCCGACCGAGCCAATTAGATATATCGCCACTGGCGCAATGAACAAGCCCGCGAGGCAGTGATGCTGCTGAGCCTGGATGCACCGACTCCCGTTGGATATCTAACGATCAGCGCAGGGTGTGCCGCCATCGGGCGAGACCGCCTGTTCTCGTCCGATGAGCTTGTCGGAGCAGCCGACGCGCGATGTATCGGGCAAAAACCGCAGGGCGGAATAGGGTTGAGCTCGCCGGGGCGTTTGACATGCGTCTGGGCGCTGCGACCGACTCGAACTGAACGGAGGGCCCGGTGTTGCACGACGGCAGTTCTTTCACTTCATCCACCTGAGCGTGTGCAACTCTCTGTTCCACCTGTGCGCTCCGCAATGGATCGTCTCCGGGCGCCACGATGCGTTTGCGAGCTAAGTCCGTGATCGGCGAAGGCCATTCGATTGGCGTGATCCACATTTAAGGACTATTCTCACACGAAACATCTCCGTGCCAACGATACCGGTAGCCGGTTCATGCAACAGAGAATTTGCCAAATTACAGCGCTCACGCTCCTGGCGTGTCTCGCCGCACTGGCTGTTCTATCGGTCGGCCTGCTGCACCCGGTGGCCAATGCCTTGTGGTTTATTGCACTGTTCGGGTTCCTGGTTGCTGTGCAGACGCCCGCCACACGACCGTTACTGCTCGCCTTTACCGGCTTCGTCACCGTCCGGTACGTCGCGTGGCGCTTCGAGTCGTTCCCAATCCATGGCGACCTGCCCTCGAGGCTCGCCGCCGCAGCGCTGCTGGTGGCCGAACTCTATTGCCTGGGCGTGGTGCTGCTCGGCTATTTCGTCAGTGTCCGGCCGCTCGAACGTCGGCCGCTGCCGCTGCCCACCGATCCCGATGCGTTTCCCCTGGTCGACGTATTCATTCCGACCTACTCGGAGCCGATCTCGGTGGTGGCCCCAACAGTGTGCGGCGCAGTTGAACTCGATTATCCGAAAGACCGCTTTCGCGTCCATGTGCTCGACGATGGCTTCCCGCGTTCCAGAACCGCAAAAAGCCCTGAACAGCGGCAGGCGCTCGCTGAACGTGCGGCGCAGCTGAGGGCGCTATGCGACAAGCATGGTGCCATCTACCTGACGCGCGAATCAAACGAGCACGCAAAGAGCGGCAATCTGAATGCGGCAATGAAAAATACGTCGGGCGAGCTGATCGCCATCCTCGACGCGGATCACGTGCCGACGCGAGATTTTCTGCGCTCCACCGTCGGCTTTTTCATCCATGACCCGAAAGCCGCGTTGGTCCAGACGCCGCATTTCTTTACGAACCCGGACCCCCTCGAGAAGAACCTCGGCGTGTTCAACCAGATGCCGGCGGAGAACGACCTGTTCTACCGTGCTATTCAACCCGGGCTGGATACGTGGAACACGTCGTTTTTCTGCGGTTCTGGCGCTGTCGTGAGGCGTGCCGCCATCGTGGAAGTCGGCGGATTCTCGACTCAATCCATTACCGAGGACGCTTCGACTTCTGTGAAGCTGCATCAGCGAGGCTGGCGTTCGATCTACCTGGGCAGGCCGATGGTGGCGGGCCTGCAGCCCGAAACGGTTTCGGGCTTTCTCGTTCAGCGCATCCGCTGGGGCGTCGGCATGATGCAGATCCTCGTCAAGCAGAATCCCTGGCTCGTTCGTGGACTGACGCTTGCGCAGCGATTCTGCTATTTTTCGGTCTGCCTCTTCTGGTTCTTTCCGTTCGCACGCCTGGTCACTTTTGCGGTGCCGATCCTCGGCATCGTGTTCAAGCTCCAGATGTACCCGGGCGGAACGGACAGTCTCGTCGGCTACACGCTGCCCGATCTGGTCGCAGTGCTCCTGACCGCGGAGCGGCTGAATGGACGCTTCCGGCGGATCTTTTCCTCCGAACTCTATGAGACGCTCCAGGCGTTTTACATGCTGCCGGCCCTCGTCTCTGCCCTGCTGCGCCCCAACGCGCCGACATTCAGCGTCACACCAAAGGGCGAGCGCAGCGAGGCAGACTTCATCAGCGAATTCCGTCTGCCGTACTACGGCATGTTTGTCGGTTGCGTGATCGGTCTCGCTTGGGGCATCGTCCGGATAATCCTAGAACCGGAGTCGCGTCCCATCCTAGTGGCGGCCGTGCTCTGGATCAGCTTCAATCTTTTTCTCAGCTTCGGCGCTCTGGGCGTTCTGTTCGAGAAAGCACAGCGCCGCGCGAGGCCGCGCATCGACATTGACGAACCGATCACGATCGTCGGCGAGTTCGGCGAGCAACAGGTGCGACTCCTCGATGCCAACGAGTTGGGCCTGCGGGTCCGCGTCCCCGATGGCCTGGTACTC
>CAYPWK010000387.1:0-5828 GCA_964414365.1 uncultured Burkholderia sp. | reverse complement strand
TGATGGAGAGAGACAGTGGAGACACGCGAAAACAACGGTATCGGCACATCCAGACCGCATGGCGAGCTGCCGATGTCGTTTGAATGCCTACTTCGGACGTTCGAGGTTCGGGTCGGCGGCTTCGGGCGGGTAGCAGCGGCGATTACGAATCATCCGGCACGGCACGGCGTCAATGTTGTGGTTCTCGATACGTCGACAGAGATGTTGATGGCACCCGGACCGGTGACCGATGTCTCCAAGCGTCGCGGCGGGAGCCTTGCCATGTTGCGTAACCCACTGAGCGTGACGGCGCCTGCCGTCGAAACCGCTATCCGAACCGCCTGATCTCTTACCGCCATGAAATTGACTACTGCACAGCCAGCCCGTCATTCCAATCCCACGACGAAAGCGTCGTCGCTGGCGTACATGATTTTCGACCGACCCGATCTCGAGACGGCAGAGCAGTTTCTCAACGACTTCGGGCTTGTGACCGTCTTGCGCGACCAAGCGCAATTGCTTCTGCGCGGCACGGGCGCCGAGCACTTTTGTTATGTGGTGCGCAAAGCGCCAAAGGCACAGTTCGTCGGTCTCGGATTGAAGGTCGACAGCCGGGCCGATCTGGATGCGCTTGCAAGAATCCCCGGCGCCTCGGCCGCTGAACCGTCGCCATGGCCGGGCGGCGGCTACCGCGTGCGCCTCACGGATCCCGCGGGTTTTACCGTCGATGCGATCTGGGGGCAAACCGCGGCCGCGACCTTGCCGCATCGTCCGCCCTTGCCATTCAACTCTGTGGATGCAGCTGTGCGGATCAACGGGACACAGCGGCCGCCGGCACGCGCACCGGAAATCATCCGGCTCGGACACGTTGTCCTCGAACTGGCCAATTACCAGGAAACCTGCGCATGGTATACGCGCCATTTCGGCTTCATCCCGAGCGATGTGCAGGTGCTTCCGGACGGTTCCCCCGTCGTCGCATTCATGCGGCTCGACCTCGGCAACGAGCCAGCTGATCACCATACGCTCGCACTTGCGCAGGGCTTCGTGTCCGCCTACAGCCATAGCGCCTACGAAGTCGTGGATGCCGACGCTGTGGGCATGGGACAGCGCGTGCTGCACGATAAGGGATGGACGCACGCGTGGGGAATCGGGCGGCACATTCTGGGCAGTCAAATTTTCGATTACTGGCAAGACGCTTGGGGCAGCAAGCACGAGCACTACTGCGACGGCGATCTCTTCACCGCCGACGAGCCGATGGGCATACACGCGGTCAGCCGTGAAGCGATGGCGCAATGGGGCCCCACGATGCCACGCAGCTTCACGAAGCCGCGTTTCACACCGTCGAGCGTCGTCGCACTGATCCGCAATCTCCGGCGCAGCCCCGATCTCACGGTGAGCAAGCTGCGCACGCTCGCCAAACTTTTCGCCTGAACGCCAACCGCTTTCCTCAGACAGCCGAGACGCATTTATGTCAGTTCACGTTCTTCATTACAGGTATCACGGCCGCGCCCAATGGGGGGTGGTCGACAAGGGAGCCATTACACCCATTCCGGGCGAGTTCAAGACCACCGCTGACTTCATCGAAGCGAATCCGGTGGAGCGGATCGCCACGTTGAGCGGTCCAACGATTCCCGAATCGCAGGTGGAGTGGTTGTCGCCCGTGACAGCCAATCAGCAGTTCATCTGCCAGGGTGCGAACTATCGGCAGCACATGATCGAGTCCGGCATGGACCCGGACGCGAAGTCGTTCAACATGATTTTCACGAAGGCGACCAGCTGCATCGTTCCGGCCGACTCGTATCTGCTCAAGCCCAAGGATGTCAGGTTTCTCGACTACGAGATCGAACTGGGTCTTGTCATCAGGCGCAACATCAGTGCCCGCGAGGACATCACTGACACGAACCTGCACGAGTACGTCGCCGGCGCGGTGATCGTCAACGACTACTCTGCGCGTGACATCCAGATTCCGCAGATGCAGTTCTACAAGGGCAAGAGCTTTCGCACGTTTGGCCCTGTCGGACCTTACCTTTGCCTCCTCGAGCGACACGATATTCCGAAGCTCAGGAATCTCCAATTGACGCTGACGGTAAACGGCGTCGTTCGCCAACAAGACTCCACGGCGAACCTTGTCTACGGTCCGGCCGAGACGCTCGCCGAACTGTCCGGCGTGCATGACCTGCGCGCTGGCGACCTGCTCGCGACGGGCACGCCTGCCGGTTGCGCACTTTCCATCCCATCGCCGGCTAAACAGCGGGTCGC
Organism: uncultured Burkholderia sp.; assembly: GCA_964414365.1. Lineage (GTDB taxonomy): Bacteria > Pseudomonadota > Gammaproteobacteria > Burkholderiales > Burkholderiaceae > Trinickia. The sequence continues at coordinate 3,593 of CAYPWK010000387.1, read as the reverse complement.
GGCGCTGCTGCCCGAAGCCGCCAAATGGAGGATGTTCATGAAGGTGCAGGCGGGCAGGCCCCAGTACCTGCGCGCCGGTGACGTCGTCGAAGCGCGCATTGCGAGTCGCGACGGCTCGATCGATCTCGGTGTCCAACGCAACGCCGTTGTAGACGAGGCAGCATGAAAGGCATCGCAACCCGCGACGACGTCCTTGCGATCGAAGCGCAAGGGCTGCCGGCCGACCTGCCGGCCAGCACATACGAGATGATCTGCCGCGGCGCGGCCATCGATCCGTCGGCGCCTGCGCTCTCGTTTTTTCTGACCGCGGACGCGCATCGGGATGCCGAGTGCTGGACCTATGGCGAACTGGTTCGTGATATCACGCGCACCGCGAACATGTTCACGCGCCTTGGTGTACGTCGGGATTCCGTCGTCGCATACTTGCTGCCCAATCTGCCCCAAACGCATTTCGTGATCTGGGGAGCGGAAGCGGCTGGCATCGTCTGCGCGATTAATCCGCTGCTCGAAGGCGAAGCGATTGCGCAGTTGCTCAACGCATCCGGGGCCAGCGTGCTGGTGACGCTGGCGCCGTTTCCCGGCACCGATCTTTGGCAAAAGGTGCACGCTGTACTCGACAAGGTGGCGTCGTTACAGCATCTCGTGCTCGTGAATCTGGCGGAACGCTTGACGGGCCCGGAACAAGTCGCGGCGCGAATGCTGCAGCGTGACGAATGTTCCAGGATGCATGGCGAGGGCGGTGTACGCAGCGCGGTCCCCACGCATATCGAAATCCACGACTTCGGCGCTGCCATCGCGCAGGAGTCGGGAACGGCGCTTCATGGCGCGCGGCGCATCAACGCCGACGACGTGTCGTCGTACTTTTGTACGGGCGGGACGACCGGCCTGCCAAAAATCGCGATGCGCCGCCATGGCAACGAGGTGGCTAATGCCTGGAGCACGGGTCAATTCTTCGGCGACAGCGTCGGACCAGGCAAGACGCTTTTCTGCGGGCTCCCACTCTTTCACGTGAATGCCGTCATGGCAACGGGTCTCCTGCCTTTCTCCAAAGGCGCACACGTTGTGCTCGGCACGCCACAAGGCTATCGAGGCGATGGCGTTGTCAAACGTTTCTGGGAAATCGTCGAGCATTACCGCATCAATTTCTTCAGCGGTGTCCCGACGCTTTATGCGGCCTTACTCGATATTCCGGTCGGCGAGCGCGATGTCGGGTCGCTGGAGTATGGACTGTGCGGTGCGGCTCCCATGCCGGTCGAGGTTTTCCGGACTTTTCAGGAGAGGACGTGCATCCGGATTCTCGAGGGCTATGGCCTGACCGAGGGGACCTGCGTGAGCAGCGCCAATCCGCCGCTGGGGGAGCGCAGGCTGGGGTCAATCGGGCTCTGCATCCCGGGCCAGGAGATGAAAGCCGTCATCGTCGACACCAACGGGCAATATGTACGGGATTGCGAGACCGATGAGATCGGTCTACTGGTTATTTCCGGCCCGAACGTTTTTCTCGGGTATATCTTGCCCGAGCAGAACAAGGGACTGTGGCTGAACCTTGGCGACGGCAAGCGCTGGCTCAATACCGGCGACCTCGGGCGCTGCGATGCCGAAGGCTATTTTTGGCTTACTGGTCGCAAGAAGGACCTGATCATTCGCGGTGGTCACAACATCGATCCCGCGGCGATCGAGGAACCGCTTTATCGCCATCCCGACGTCCAGATCGCGGCGGCCGTCGGTCGTCCCGATGCACACGCCGGGGAGTTGCCGATCGCCTATGTGCAGCTAAGGCCGGGTGCAGCCACGACCGAGGACGAACTCACCGAGTTTGTGCGTAGCGAGATCGGCGAGCGTGCGGCATTGCCTAAACGGATCAAGATTGTGAATGCGATGCCGCTGACAGGCGTAGGCAAGGTTTTCAAGCCGGAGTTGAAACGGCGGGAAACGGCAGACGCGCTACGGTTGGCACTCTTGGAGGCTGGCGTCGAGGGGGCGACCGTGAGCGTCATTGACGATGCTTCGCACGGGATTTCACTCCACGTCACACTTCCCGACCCCTCGCTCGAGGCACTGGTGACTGCTACGCTCGGTCGCTTTCCGTTCGTATTTTCGATTTCGGCGGCCGGGAGACCATCAAGGGCGGAGTAATCGACGGTGATGGACCCGCGGCGATAGAGGCGCGCAGGAGGTCAACGCAAGTGACACGAACCACGGCGTCAAGCTTGCGCTTTCATTTAGTAGCCCTAAGTAAATGTGTTTCAAACGCCAGTGTCATGAGTGAAAAGCTCGCAACGGTTTTGTCGGAGAAGAGGATGAAGGTTGCATCAGAAAGGTCCTTGCGTTCGCAGGTCGAGAAATGGCTAGGGCCGACTTATTCGATGCCGGTTCGGGTCACGCGATTCGGCCGCGCGCGCTCGAATCGGAGACCGTGTGTACGTATCGAGTTACTGCTGCCGACAGGACCGATTGGATTCTTTTTCTTCAGGCATCGCGACGGTGCGTGGTGCGTGTTCCCGCCCGAGACCGAACGCTTGGCGATGCAGGCTAACTAGCGTGCAGGGGCGGGGCGATTGGGGCATGCGGCATTCGTAGCTTTACGAAAAGCGGAAAACAGTAATTGAACGGTTCCAGCGATGGCACCACTGATTCATAAAAATTCCCGGACCAAGAGACAGGAGGAGACACATGATGCATTACAGGCGAACAATCAATTTCCTCGGAATGGCGGCTTGTATCTGCTCGGCTGCGCTTACCGACCATGCAAATGCTCAGTCGGCCGGAAGCACGACGCTGTCGCTAGGTTGGCTTCACGTCGCGCCACAGGGGCATGCAACGCCACTGACCGTGGAAAGTATTGGCGGCCTAGCGGTGAATCAACAAGTGGTCGGGAGCGGGGCGCACGCGAGTTCAACGGATACGATGGGGATTACCACTGAGTACTACGTCACGGACAACCTTGGTGTCGCCATGCTTTTTGGACTGCCGCTCAAAGTAAATCTTGTTGGCGATGGGGCACTCCAGAAGTATGGCAACCTCGGTTCGACGAGGCCGATGCCGCCCGCCCTCGAGCTTCGGTATCACCTGTTTTCAGCCGAGTCGAAATTCCGTCCGTTCATCGGACTCGGCGTGAACTACACATGGTTCACCCAGGTTCGCGCAACAAATAGCCAGTTCATCAGAGATAGCTTCGGTCCAGGCGGTTCGGCACACGCGAGCCTCAGTCCATCGTGGAATCCCGTATTCGAGATCGGGGCAAATTACGCGATTTCCAAACACTGGTCTGTTGGAGCGTCGGTCGGCTACATCCCGGTGAAGACCAACCTTACATTGTACGGACAGACCGCAACTGGAACGCAGATCGTTTCCAAATCGACGCTCCGACTCCACCCCCTTAACGTCTTCTTGAACGTCGCCTATACGTTCTAGCGGGTACAAGTAGCGAACCGACAGCCCGGTTTAACCGTACTCGCCTGGGCTGTTCGCCGGCTCGGGGAGACGGTCAGTCATGCCCTGATGCCGGCGCTTTCGCAGCGACGCTTCACTTAGGATTGAACGATGAAACGACAGGTCCTCAAGACCATTCTTTTAGCGCTGCCCAAAGTTCCCGA
>CAYPWK010000386.1:235-5856 GCA_964414365.1 uncultured Burkholderia sp. | reverse complement strand
ACCGTTCTTCACGATTTCCGGCTCTGACTTCGTCGAGATGTTCGTCGGCGTCGGCGCCAGCCGGGTCCGCGACATGTTCGAACAGGCCAAGAAGAATGCGCCCTGCATCATCTTCATCGACGAGATCGACGCGGTCGGCCGCCAGCGTGGCGCCGGCCTGGGCGGCGGCAACGACGAGCGCGAGCAGACCCTCAACCAGATGCTGGTCGAGATGGACGGCTTCGAGACCAACCTGGGCGTGATCGTGGTTGCCGCCACCAACCGCCCCGACATCCTGGACGCGGCGCTGCTGCGCCCGGGCCGCTTCGACCGCCAGGTCTACGTCGGGCTGCCGGACATTCGCGGCCGCGAGCAGATTCTGAAGGTGCACCTGCGCAAGGTGCCGATCGCCAACGACGTGGATGCCGCCGTCATCGCGCGCGGCACGCCGGGCTTCTCGGGCGCCGACCTGGCCAACCTCGTCAACGAGGCCGCACTGTTCGCGGCGCGGCGCGGCAAGCGAATCGTCGAGATGCAGGACTTCGAAGACGCGAAGGACAAGATTTTCATGGGTCCGGAGCGCAAGTCGGCCGTCATCCGCGAAGAAGCGAAGCGCGCTACGGCCTACCATGAAGCGGGCCACGCGGTTGTCGCAAAACTGCTTCCGAAAGCCGATCCGGTTCATAAGGTCACGATCATTCCGCGCGGCCGTGCCCTGGGTGTTACCTGGCAGCTGCCCGAACACGACAACGAAACTTACTCGAAGGACTACCTGCTCGACCGTCTGGCGATCCTCTTCGGTGGACGCGTGGCTGAGGAGCTGTTCCTGAACCTGATTAGCACGGGTGCATCGGACGACTTCAACAAGGCGACGCAAACGGCGCGCGCCATGGTGACGCGGTTCGGGATGACCGACGCGCTTGGACCGATGGTCTATGCCGACGATGAGAACGACGGCTCGCCTTTCGGCCGCGGCTTCACGCGCTCGATCTCCGAGGCGACCCAGCAGAAGGTCGACGCCGAGATCCGCCGCGTGCTCGACGAGCAATACAAGCTCGCGCGTCGCTTGCTCGAAGAGAACCGAGAAAAAGTCGAGGCCATGACGGCGGCGCTGATGGAGTGGGAAACGATCGATGCCGACCAGATCAACGACATCATGGCCGGCCGGGCGCCTCGCTCGCCGAAGAGCGTGGCACCGGACGCCTCGTCGGGCGGCAGCGGCAGCAGCCCTGGCCCCGAGGTAAAGCCGGGCAGTGCAACTGCACCGGCGTAACGACCGGCGGCGACAGACGACGGGCCGGTGCGAGATTTCGCACCGGCCCGTTTTTCTTGATCTTCGAAGCCAGCGTGCGCGCCGCTTTGCGCGAGTCTTTCATTGCTCGATTCTCGTGTCCACTTCCGACCTTTCCCGTCGCTCCATTCCCGAGCCGTTGCAGTGCGGGCGTTATACGCTCAAGTTCGAACGCCCGTTGGTGATGGGCATTCTCAATGTCACACCCGATTCGTTTTCCGACGGCGGCCGGTATGCGGCTCCCGACGACGCGCTGAGCCAGGCCGAGAGAATGGTGCGCGAAGGTGCCGACATCATCGACATCGGCGGCGAATCGACGCGTCCTGGCGCGCCTGCCGTTCCGCTCGAGGAGGAGCTCGCGCGGGTCATTCCGATTGTCGAAGCGCTCCGCGATGCGGGTGTGCCGCTTTCCATCGACACTTACAAGCCCGAAGTCATGCGCGCTGCGCTCGCAGCGGGTGCGGATCTTGTCAACGACGTATGGGGTTTCCGGCGGCCCGGCGCTATCGATGCAGTGCGCGATAGTGACTGCGGGCTTTGCGTCATGCACATGCTCGGTGAACCCGAAACAATGCAGCGCGGCACCCCGCAATATGACGACGTCGTCACTGACGTCCGTGCGTTCTTGACCGAGCGCGCCGAAACGCTGATTCGCGAAGGCGTGGCCCGCAATCGGATCAGCGTCGATCCGGGCTTCGGCTTCGGTAAATCGACGATCGAGCATAATTACGCGCTGCTGGCCCATCTCGCGGATACGGCGCCGATCGTGCCGGCCGGCGCCGCGCCGTACCCGATACTGGCGGGAATGTCGCGAAAGTCCATGTTCGGCAAGCTGACCGGACGCGCCACGCCGCGAGAAAACGTCGCCGCGAGCGTCGCCGGCGCCGTCCTCGCGGCCGAGCGCGGCGCGGCGATCATCCGCGTGCACGACGTGGCCGAGACGGTCGATGCCCTGAAGGTCTGGGCGGCGGTGCGCGACGCCGCCTGAGAGTCGTCGCGGCAAGAACCCTCTTCCTGGGAGAAGGGGCAAGATCAAAGAACGAATGAGGGAATACAAACAATGGCACGACGTTATTTCGGTACCGATGGGATCCGCGGCAAAGTCGGCGAGGCGCCTATCACGCCGGAGTTCGTATTGCGGCTCGGCTACGCGGCGGGGAAGGTGCTGGCTGGCGCCGATCGCTGGGTGAAGGCCGGCACGCGCCCGACGGTACTGATCGGCAAGGACACGCGTGTTTCGGGCTACATGCTCGAAGCGGCGCTCGAAGCCGGGTTCTCGGCGGCGGGCGTGGATGTGATGCTCGCTGGGCCGATGACGACGCCGGGCGTCGCCTATTTGACGCGTGCGCTTCGGCTTGCTGCGGGTGTCGTCATCAGCGCTTCGCACAATCCCTATTACGACAACGGCATCAAGTTTTTCAGCGCAGACGGCAACAAGTTGCCTGACGATGTCGAGCTTTTGATCGAAAAGCAACTTGAAGCGCCGCTCGAATGCGCGCCCTCGGAGCGGCTCGGCAAGGCGCGGCGGCTCGACGACGCGGCCGGGCGTTACATCGAATTCTGCAAGAGCACCTTTCCCGCTACGTTCGATCTGCACGGTCTCAAGCTCGTCGTCGATTGTGCTCATGGCGCGGCTTATCACATCGCGCCGCACGTCTTTCACGAGCTCGGCGCCGACGTTATCTCAATCGGCGTTGCGCCCAACGGCTTCAATATCAACGACGGCGTGGGCGCCACGGCGCCCGAGGCCCTCGAACGCGCGGTGCAGGCGAACCACGCTGATCTCGGCATCGCGCTCGATGGGGATGCCGACCGCCTCCAGGTCGTCGACTCGGCGGGGCGCCTTTACAACGGCGATGAGTTGCTCTATGTGCTGGTCAAGGATCGCATCGCGACGGACGGGAAGGTGCCCGGCGCTGTCGGCACGCTGATGACCAATATGGCCGTGGAGGTCGCGCTCGAGCGCGAGGGTGTGGAGTTCGTGCGCGCGCCGGTCGGCGACCGTTATGTCCTCGAGCATCTGCGCGAGCGCGGCTGGCAACTCGGTGCTGAGGGTTCGGGGCATATTCTGTCGCTCGACCGCCACTCGACCGGCGACGGCATCGTCTCCGCGCTGCTCGTGCTCGCGGCGATCAAGCGGAGCGGATCGAGCTTGGCCGATCTGCTCAAGGATGTGACGCTATTTCCTCAGCAGCTCATCAACGTGCGGATGCGCCCCGGCGCCGATTGGAAGGGCAATGAGGCGATCGCCCGGGCGGTGGCGGACGCCGAACGCGACCTCAACGGCAATGGCAGGGTCTTGATCCGGGCGTCGGGGACCGAGCCGGTATTGCGGGTGATGGTGGAAGCGCGGCATAGGGACAGTGCTGTGCGTTGCGCGCAGGATATTGCGCGCGTCGTCGAGCAGGAAACCGCCTGATCGCGGGTTTTTCTTCCGGCCCTTTGTCACATTCAAACGCGGTGGTTTGCACCGGTATCGCACGCAAACTCGTAATACTTATCGCTAACTTCTGCTAAATTGGTGATAATTACCCGACTTTGCGCGCGCAAGTGTTCAACTTAGTGTCATATGACTGTCACAATAACGCCCTAATCTTCGCGGTGTCGCAACCACTCGACCACACCACCTAGGGGTTATTCCATGAAATTGATGCAGACTGCGTTCGCCGGCGTGGCCGCGGCGCTTTTCGCGATTTCCGCGCAAGCCGCTGACATTACGGGCGCGGGCAGCACGTTCGCCGCACCGCTTTACACGAAGTGGGCTGACGCCTACGCGAAGGCCGGCGGCGGAAAGATCAACTACCAAGGCATCGGTTCGTCAGGCGGTATCAAACAGATTGAAGCGAAGACTGTCGACTTTGCCGGCTCGGATATGCCGCTCAAGGATGACGAGCTCGAAAAGCAGGGGCTCTTCCAGTTCCCGACGGTGGTCGGCGGCGTCGTGCCGGCGATCAACCTGCCGGGCGTCAAGGCCGGTGAGATCACGCTGTCGGGCCCGGTTCTCGCCGACATCTATCTAAATAAGATCACGAAGTGGAACGATCCGGAGATCGCCAAGCTGAACCCGGGCGTGAAGCTGCCCGATGTGGCGATTGCCGTCGTGCGCCGCGCCGATGGCTCGGGCACGTCGTTCATCTGGACGGACTACCTCTCGAAGGTCAGCCCGGAATGGAAGACGAAGGTCGGCGAAGGCACGACCGTCAATTGGCCGACCGGTACCGGCGGCAAGGGTAACGACGGCGTTGCCGCGTTCGTGCAGCGTCTGCCGGGCGCGATCGGCTACCTCGAGTGGGCCTACGTGAAGCAAAATCACATGGTCTACACGAAGTTGAAGAACGAGGCGGGCACGGTCGTGGCACCGGATACAGACACGTTCAAGGCTGCTGCCGCGAGCGCCGACTGGAGCAAGTCGTTCTACCAGATCCTGACGAACGAGCCGGGCAAGAACGCGTGGCCGATCGTCGGCGCGACATTCGTGCTGCTGCACAAGACGCAGGACAAGCCGGCTCAAGGCGCCGAGGCGCTCAAGTTCTTCGGCTGGGGCTTCAAGAACGGCGGCGAAGCCGTGACGAGCCTCGATTACATCCCGCTGCCGGAATCGGTTACGACGGAAATCGAGAAGAAGTGGAAAGCGAACGTGAAGGACGCCTCTGGCAAGCCGGTGGCTGAGTAAGTCAGTCGGTATAGGATCGGCCCGGCAAGGCGGTTGCGTCTTGCCGGGCGTTGTCATCCGGCGCGCCCGTCCGATGCGCGTCAACAGGAAACGCGATACATGTCCGACATCCAACTCAACTCGATGACGCCCCCGGGTGGCGAGCGCGCGCAGCGTCCGCCGAGCCGCGTCGGCGACTTCATCTTCGAAAACGTTGCCTGGTTCTCGGCGATCATCACGTTGCTGCTGCTCGGCGGCATCATCGTTTCGCTGATCGTCGCTTCACTGCCGACGATCCACAAGTTCGGACTTTCTTTTCTTTGGGCGGCGGATTGGGATCCTCCCAGCGACGTCTACGGCGCGCTCGTACCCGTCTACGGGACGCTCGCGACCTCGATCATTGCGCTCATCATCGCGGTGCCAGTCAGCTTCGGCATCGCGCTTTTCCTGACGGAGCTTTCGCCGACCTGGCTGCGCCGTCCGCTCGGCATCGCGATCGAGCTTCTCGCCGCGATTCCGTCGATCGTCTACGGCATGTGGGGTCTGCTCGTCTTCTCGCCGATCTTTGCGCGGTTTATCGAGACGCCGCTCGGCAGTGTGCTCGGTCCCATTCCGCTTATCGGCGCGCTGTTCCAAGGGCCGCCAATCGGCATCGGCATTCTTTGCGCCGGCGTCATCCTTGCCATCATGATCATCCCC
>CAYPWK010000386.1:0-225 GCA_964414365.1 uncultured Burkholderia sp. | reverse complement strand
TTCGAAGTCACGCCCGTGCTGCTCAAGGAATCGGCATACGGAATCGGTTGCACCACGTGGGAAGTCATGTGGAAGATCGTGCTCCCGTTCACGAAGTCGGGCGTCATTGGCGGCGTCATGCTCGGCCTAGGGCGGGCACTCGGCGAAACGATGGCCGTCACGTTCGTGATTGGCAATACAAACCTGCTCAGCAACGTGTCGCTTTTTTCGCCGGGCAACAGCATC
>CAYPWK010000385.1:0-5865 GCA_964414365.1 uncultured Burkholderia sp. | reverse complement strand
TCGATCGCAAGCCCGGCGATGCGCCCGCCTTGGACGAGCACGAAATCCGCGATCTGATCGCGTTCTTGCAGACGTTGACCGATGGTTACAAGCCATCGCAACCGGAATAAGCTGAGACCTCGATGGAACGCTAAAAACAACGATTTCCGGCACATATTCAAATATTGTTAAATCGGAAGCAATTGCCCTTAATTCGTCTTGAATTACGGTTTCGCCTCGCTTAGTATCATCGTAGCTAATCAACTTTGAGAGGCTGCTCATGTTCAGGCGGCTTGCGGCGGAAGCTTTCGGTACGTTTTGGCTTGTATTCGGCGGTTGCGGCAGCGCAGTGCTTGCAGCCACATTTCCGCAATTAGGTATTGGTTTTGTCGGTGTGGCTTTGGCGTTCGGGCTTACCGTTTTAACAATGGCCTATGCGGTCGGCCATATTTCAGGTGGGCATTTCAATCCCGCGGTTACTGTCGGCCTGTTTGCGGGCGGACGTTTTCCTGGCCACGAAGTCGTCCAATACATCGTTGCCCAGGTAATTGGAGGCATTGTCGCCGGCGGCGTGCTTTATCTCATCGCGAGCGGCAAGGCGGGGTTCGATGCGTCGGCGAACGGATTTGCGTCGAACGGTTACGGAGAGCATTCGCCGGGCGGCTACTCGTTGCAGGCGGCCGTCGTCGCCGAATTCGTGCTGACGGCGTTTTTTGTCCTAATCATTCATGGCGCCACTGACAAGCGTGCGCCTGCGGGATTTGCGCCGATTGCAATCGGTCTTGCATTGACGCTGATTCACCTGATCAGCATCCCAGTCACGAACACTTCGGTGAATCCCGCGCGCAGCACTGGCGTCGCCGTCTTCCAGGGTGGTTGGGCGCTCGCGCAACTTTGGGTCTTCTGGGTCGTGCCGCTCATTGGAGGCGCGGTGGGCGGGGCTGTGTATAGGCTGTTGCTCGAGGACCGGCCCGATGCGGTTGCGGCTGGCCGTCCTGCTACGACTTAATGCCAGCCGGTCGTCGAACGTCGATAGTCGCAGCTGTCGCAGCAGTCGCAAATACTGACTCGCCGTCGCATCAACTCGATTGCCTGCCCCCAGGCGCGCCGATTCCGAGGTACGCTCGGGCGAAATGCGGACAAAGGTGCGTGCGATGAGCGAGCGAACGGTTTCATGCGGGGTAATCTTGCTTGATCCGAACGGGCGTGTGCTGCTGGCACACGCGACGGATACGACACATTGGGACATTCCCAAAGGGCAAGGCGAAGAAGCGGAAACGCCGCGCGAAGCGGCGCTTCGAGAATTGCACGAGGAGACCGGTATCGCGCTTGGCGCCGAGCGTCTGAAGGACCTCGGGCGTTTTCCTTATCGACGCGACAAGGAGTTGCACTTGTTCGCCGCCCGGGTGGCCGAACGGGAAGTGGATCTCGCGCAATGCGTCTGCACATCGCTGTTTCCTAGCCGCAGGGACGGATCGATGATTCCGGAGATGGACGCATTTCGGTGGGTGACGCCGCTCGAGCTGCCGCAGTATGCGAGCAAGAGCCTCACGCGGCTTTTTGAGACAGCTTTGTCGCTGGCCGAACTGCACCGCTCGCTTTGACGGTGCCGTGCCTCGGATCTGACGTCGGCAGCCAGCGTCGATGATTGCGGGAGGACGGGACACCCCCGTGGCCGCGCTTCGCCGCACCGGTTTCGCCGCGGCGTTCACAGTGCCACAATACGGGCGTTGTGCGTCCGTGGAGGGGCTGGGATGCTGCATCGCACGCAAAGACGGAACCGCGCCGGGAGTGTGCGGCCGTGACGCGAATCGTTCATCCGCACCGCGCCGCCGAAACGAGCGAAACGGAGTGGCTGGAAACCGACGGGCTCGGCGGCTTTGCCTCGGGAACGGCGGGCGGCGAGCGGACGCGGCGCTACCACGCGCTGTTGCTAACGGCGACGCGCCCTCCAACTGGCCGTGTCGTACTCGTGAACGGCCTGGAAGCATGGGTCGACTCGGCCCGCGGCGGCCATTACGCGCTCACGAGGCATCGGTATCTGCCGCACCACATCTACCCGGACGCCACGGCGGAACTCGCGCAATTCGACACCCTGCCGTGGCCCACGTGGCGCTTTCAGCTCGACGACGATTCGCATGTTTCGGCCGAAGTGTTCGTTGTGCGCGGCTCCGCAGAGGTCGTCTTGCGCTGGCGCCTGCAACGAACTCGCGCGCTGGGTGACGACGCGCTGACATTGCATGTCCGCCCGTTGATTTCCGGACGCGACTATCACGCGCTCCATCACGAAAACCCTGTCTTCGACTTCACCGCGCATCAGGCGGACGACCGTGTCTCGTGGCGGCCGTACGTCGACTTGCCCGCAGTCGTCGTGCGGCACAACGGGGTGTACACGCATGCGCCCGATTGGTATCGAAGATTTAGCTATGTGCACGAGCGCGAACGTGGACTCGACGACAGCGAAGATTTGGCGACGCCGGGCGTATTCTCATTCGATTTATCTGCTCATGACGCCGCGATCATTCTGAATGCGTGCCCCGGCGGAGCGATCGGAGCCGATACAAATGCCGCTCAGCCCGCGCTGGAACTCGCGGCCCACCTCGCCGAGCGCGAGCATCGACGCCGCGCCGCATTCGCCGGCCGCCTGCAACAGGCCGCCAGCGCTTACCTCGTTGAGCGCGGCGACGATCACACGATCATTGCGGGCTACCCATGGTTCACGGATTGGGGCCGTGACACGTTCATCGCGATGCGTGGCCTGCTGCTTGCAGTCGGCCGTTATCAGGAGGCCGAATCGATCCTGCTCGGATGGACCGAAGCGATTTCCGAAGGCATGTTGCCCAACCGGTTTCCCGACGATGGCAGCGCGCCCGTCTATAACTCGGTGGACGCATCGTTATGGTTCGTCGTCGCCGTTCATGACTACCTCGAGACGGGGCACGCGCGTGAGGCGACGCGCGAGCGTTTGCGGTTTGCGGTCGACGCGATTCTCGAAGGCTACGCGCGCGGCACGCGCTTTAACATCGCGGCCGACGATGACGGGCTGCTTCGCGCGGGCATGCCCGGGGTGCAACTGACGTGGATGGACGCAAAGATCGGCGACTGGGTCGTCACGCCGCGCATCGGCAAGCCCGTCGAGGTGCAGGCGCTTTGGATCAACGCGCTGCGTATCGGGCTCCAATGGAATGAGCGCTGGCGCGAACGAGAGCTGCGCGCGAGCGCTTCGTTTATCGAACGCTTTGTGAATCCGTCCACCGGCGCGTTGTATGACGTCGTCGATGTCGACCATGAGCCCGGCCGCGTCGATGCGAGCATTCGACCCAATCAAATTTTCGCGGTGGGCGGGCTGCCGTACGCGGTTATCGAGGGCGCGCGTGCGCGGGCCGTCGTCGCGCAGGTCGAAGCGGAGTTACTCACTCCCCTTGGTCTGCGCTCGCTCGCGCCGGCCGCCCCCGACTATATCGGCCGGTATGGAGGGGCAATGCTCGAACGTGACGGAGCCTATCATCAAGGTACCGCCTGGTTATGGCTGACCGGGCCGTTCGTCGAAGCCTGGCTGCGCGTGCAGCGGGCCGCCGGCATTCCCGATCCGCTGAGCTTCGATACGGCGCGCAACCGGTTTCTCGCGCCGTTGTATGCCCATGTCGATTGCGCGGGGCTGGACCACGTCAGTGAAATCGCGGACGGTGACGCGCCGCACGTTCCGCGCGGCGCACCGTTTCAGGCGTGGTCGCTCGGCGAATTGTTACGCATTGAAAGGATGCTCGCCGCATGATGTCCGCGCCGGGCGCGCGGTTGCAGTTGTCGAAGCCAATTTGCTTCGCGCGCCCAAACCTCTGGCGTTGCGGCTTTGAGATCGGAGGTCTTATGTCGCCACCGCGTGCCGTCGATTTATTCCAGTCGTGTGAATGGGCCCGCCTTCATGGTCCCGAGCGAGATCGATGGCGACGTTGGGGGCCTTATCTGAGCGAGCGCCAGTGGGGCACCGTTCGCGAGGACTACAGCGAAAACGGCACGGCGTGGGACTATTTTCCGCACGACCATGCGCGCAGCCGGATGTATCGCTGGGGCGAGGACGGTCTCGCCGGGTTCGGCAACGATCCGCTCGACTGGTGCGTGTCCCTCGCGCTATGGAACGGGCGCGATCCGATCATCAAGGAGCGGCTCTTCGGATTGACCAACGCCGAGGGCAATCATGGCGAGGACGTGAAGGAGCTTTACTTCTACCTCGACGGAACGCCCACGCATTCCTATATGCGAATGCTCTATAAATATCCGCAGGAAGCTTATCCGTACGACGATCTGGTCGCTGTAAACAAGCGGCGCGGCGCTGACGAGCCTGAATATGAAATCCTGGACACGGGTGTTTTCGACGACGATCGGTACTTCGACGTCTATGTCGAGTATGCGAAGCATAGCCCCGACGATATCGCGATGCGCGTCACCATCGAGAACCGCGCGGGTCAGCCAGCGAGACTGCACTTACTGCTCCAATTCTGGGCGCGTAACCGGTGGGCGTGGTCGGGCAAGACCGGCAAGCCAGCGCTCACGCTCGTGCGGCGCGAGGGGGGCGGTACTTTCGTCGCCGCGCGTAACCCGGTGCTCCAACCGCTGATCGTGACGGCGGAGGCGCAGCAGCCGATCGAATGGTTGTTCTGCGAAAACGAAACGAATGTCCGCCGCATTTTCGGTCTCGATGGCAAGGGGCCTTTCAAGGACGGATTCAACGACTATCTGGTGCATGGCGACGAGCAGGCGATCAGGCGTGACGCCGGGACCCGCGCGGCCGCGCATGTCTGTCTGGCGCTCGACCCCCATGAGCGCTCCGTGTCGTATTTGCGCTGGCGTCCCGAGCGTTCCGAGCCGGCGTCCGGCGAAGCGCCACTCGATATGGACGCGCTATTTGCTCGCCGGCTTGCCGAGGCCGACGAGTTTTACGCGGCACTTCAACACGATATTGCGGATGCCGATGCCCGGCTTGTTCAGCGGCAGGCGCTTGCGGGTATGTTGTGGTCGAAGCAGTACTACCAGTTCGATGTGACGCGTTGGCACGACGGCGATCCCGGTCAGCCGAAGCCGCCGAAAGCGCGCAGGCATGGCCGTAATGCGGACTGGCGGCATATGTGCAACGGCGACATCGTCTCGATGCCCGACAAATGGGAATACCCGTGGTACGCGTCGTGGGATCTGGCGTTCCATGCGGTCGCGCTGGCACTTGTCGATCCGGAATTTGCGAAGCATCAGCTGCTATTGCTCGTCAAAGAGCGCTACATGCATCCGAATGGGCAATTGCCCGCGTACGAATGGGCGTTCGGCGACGCCAATCCACCTGTGCATGCCTGGGCGGCATGGCGCGTGTACGAGCTCGACCGCGAGCAGACAGGCGTCGGCGATCGCGAGTTTCTCGAGCTGATTTTTCACAAGCTGTTGCTCAATTTCTCGTGGTGGGTGAATCGTAAGGACGCCGAAGACCGCAATATTTTTCAAGGCGGCTTTCTCGGTCTCGACAACGTCGGCATCTTCGACCGCTCTTCGCGATTGCCGGCCGGCGACCGTATCGACCAGGCCGACGGCACCGCCTGGATGGCCGCCTATGCGCTCGACCTCATGCGAATTGGTCTCGAGTTGGCGGTGACGAACAAGGCCTACGTCGATATCGCCGTAAAGTTCTTCGAGCACTTTCTCTACATCGCGGAGGCGGTGAGTTGCGCCGAGGGCTGCGACACGGGCTTATGGGACGAGCAGGACGAATTTTTTTACGACGTGCTGCACTTTGACGGCGGCCGCAGGTTGCCTATGCGAGTCCGTTCGATCGTCGGGCTGATTCCGCTCTTTGCCGTCCACGTTCTTGAAGATCGAGTGCATGGGCATTTGCCGGGATTGCGC
>CAYPWK010000384.1:0-5870 GCA_964414365.1 uncultured Burkholderia sp. | reverse complement strand
GAAGAACCTGCAGTACTTCATCAATAACGCGAAGGAGCAGGGCCTGCGGCCGGACCAGGTCGACGCAACCGACACCTTCAACCAGAAATTCGTCGAGCTTTATCGTGCGTACGAGCAGCAGTGCCAACGCGAGGGGGTAGTCGACTTCGCCGAGCTGTTGTTGCGCTGCCATGAGTTGCTCGCCCACAACGCGCCGCTACGCGCCCATTATCAGGCGCGCTTCAGGCATATCCTCGTAGACGAGTTCCAGGATACGAACAAGCTGCAGTACGCATGGCTCAAGTTGCTGGCGGGCCCCTCGAACGCGATTTTCGCCGTGGGCGACGACGATCAGTCGATCTATGCGTTTCGCGGCGCGAACGTCGGCAACATGCGCGACTTCGAGCGCGAGTTCAATGTTCGGCACTTGATCAAGCTGGAGCAGAACTATCGCTCGCACGGGCACATTCTCGACGCGGCGAACCAGCTGATCGCGAACAACGCGCGCCGGCTTGGCAAGAATCTTCGGACCGACGCGGGCCACGGCGAGCCCGTGCGCGTCTATGAGGCCGCGACCGACACGCAGGAGGCGGCCTGGATCGTCGAGGAGATTCGCGCGCTCATAAACAACGGCCATGCGCGCGGCGAGATCGCGGTCCTCTATCGCAGCAACGCGCAGTCCCGCGCGATCGAGCATACGCTCGTCAGTGCCGGCATTCCTTATCGCGTCTACGGCGGCTTGCGGTTCTTCGAGCGGCAGGAAATCAAGCACGCGCTCGCCTATTTGCGCCTTATCGACAACGCGAACGACGATACGGCGTTCGCGCGCGTCGTCAATTTTCCGACGCGCGGGATCGGCGCTCGCACCATTGAGCAGTTGGCCGATGCGGCGCGGCTTTATAACTGCTCGATGGCTGCCGCCATTCCGTATGTGACGGGCAAAGCGGGATCGAGTCTCGCCGCGTTTGCGAATCTGATCGCCAAGATGCGCGCTGAAACCGAGCGCATGAGCTTGCCCGAGACGGTCGAGCATATCGTGCGCACGAGCGGACTCGCCGAGTTTTACGAGGGCGAGCGCGAGGGGCAGGACCGGCTCGAGAACCTGCAGGAGCTCGTCAATGCGGCAACGGCGTTCGTCAGCGAAGAGGGTTACGGGCTCGACACGCCGGCGCGCTCGATTCCGCTTTCGCGCGGCGCGAGCGCGGCGCCCGAGATCGGGTTCGAGCCCGACGATTCGGGCGATCCCACGGTGACCGTATTGGATGCGCCGGGGCTCGACGAGCCCGCGCAAAATCCCGACACGATGACGCCGCTCGCGGGCTTTCTTTCGCATGCATCGCTCGAAGCCGGCGAGAGCCAGGCGCAGGCGGGCGAAGACGCCGTGCAACTGATGACGGTGCACGCGGCGAAGGGGCTCGAATTCACGGCCGTTTTCATCACGGGGCTCGAAGAGGGACTCTTTCCGCACGAGAACAGCGCGATCGAAACCGACGGTCTTGAAGAGGAGCGCCGTCTCATGTATGTGGCGATTACCCGGGCGAAGGAGCGTCTTTACCTCTCGTTCGCGCAAAGCCGCATGCTGCATGGGCAAACGCGCTACAACATCCGTTCGCGGTTTTTCGACGAGTTGCCGCAGGAAACGCTGAAATGGTTGACGCCTAAGGCGGAAGCGGGGGCGCGCTGGGGTGGCCGCTCCGACAAAGCGGGGTGGGGGCGCGATTGGTTCGCGCGCCCCGACCGGCAGGAGCGCACGAGCGGCTACGGTGGCGGTTACGGAGACCACGGCCGCGCCGAAGGCGCGTCAGTTGCGCTGCCCGCGTTCGCGAATGACCAGCGGGCGGCCGACACCGGTTTTCGCGTCGGCCAGCAAGTGTTCCATACGAAGTTCGGCGAGGGTGCCATCACGGCACTCGAAGGCAACGGCCCCGATGCGCGCGCGCAGGTGCGGTTCAAGCGGCACGGCGAGAAGTGGCTGGCGCTGGCCGTGGCCAAATTGCAAGTGGTCGAGTGAGGATCGAGTGAGCGAGAACGACGGCAAAGGGAAAGCGAAGAGCCCATTGGGAGTCCTGGCGGCATTGCCGCAAGAGCTCGGCGATCTCGTCGATGCGATGCGTGCCGAAGGGACGATGCGCACGGTGACGCTCGGCCGCCGCGACTATCACACGGGCACCGTGCATGGCGTGCGGTGCGTCGTGACGCTCGCGCGCGTCGGCAAGGTGGCGGCCGCGGCGAGCGCCAGCGCGTTGATCCATGCGTTCGGCGTCGGCAAGATGATCTTCACTGGTGTGGCGGGCGGGGTAGGGCGTGACGTGCACGTCGGCGATATCGTGATTGCCGATTCGCTATTGCAGCACGACCTCGATGCCTCGCCGATCTTTCCGCGCTATGAAGTGCCGTTGCTCGAGCGCGCGCGTTTCGATGCCGATATGACCTTGGCGGACCGGCTTGCCGCGGCTTGCGAGCGCTTCGTCACGGATGAAGGTGCGGCGCTGACCGAGCGATTCCGCCTGGACGGCGTGCGCGTGCATCGTGGGCTGATCGTGAGCGGGGATCGGTTCGTTTCGAGCGAGGCGGAGGTCCGAGGACTTGCGCAGGCGCTCCCTGACGCGCTTGCCGTTGAAATGGAAGGCGCGGCGATTGCACAGGTCTGCTACGAGCACGATGTGCCTTGCGCGGTGGTGCGCACGATCTCGGATACGGCCGACGATCATGCGCATGCGTCGTTCACATCGTTTTTGACCGATATCGCCGGCACCTACTCGTCGGCGATCCTGCGGCGGTTTCTCGAGGCATACGCCGCGGCCTGATGCCGGCCTACGCGGTCTTCGCGCGCCTTCCCTCGACATTCGGCAGGAACACTGTCAGCACCCCGAGCAGCGGCAGGAACGAGCAGACCTTGTAGACGTACGAGATGCTCGTCGCATCGGCGAGATCGCCGAGCACCGCCGCGCCGACGCCGCCCAGGCCGAACGCGAAGCCGAAGAAGAGGCCCGCCACCATCCCGACCTTGCCTGGAATGAGTTCCTGCGCGTAGACGATGATGGCCGAGAACGCCGACGCCAGCACGATGCCGATCACGACCGTCAGCACACTGGTCCAGAACAGGTTCGCGTACGGCAAGAGCAGCGTGAATGGCGCCACGCCCAAAATCGACACCCAGATCACATACTTGCGCCCGATCCGATCACCGACGGGCCCGCCGATGATCGTGCCTGCCGCCACGGCGGCGAGGAACACGAATAGATGGATCTGCGCGGCCTGCACGCTCAGGTGGAACTTGTCGATCAGATAGAACGTGAAGTAACTGTTGATGCTCGCGAGATAGAAGTACTTCGAGAACACGAGCAGCACGAGCACGCCGATTGCGAGCGCGATCCGTCGGTTCGAAAGCAGCGGCTGCGTAGCGCGTGCACTGCTCTTTTTCTTCGTGGCCGGATGGCGGCTGTACCAGCGGCCAATCGTGGCGAGCACGACGATCGCGACGAGCGCCGCCGCCGAGAACCAGGCGATGCTGCGCTGGCCGTGCGGGATGACGATCATCGCGGCGAGCAGCGGCCCGAGCGAGGTGCCCGCATTGCCGCCGACCTGAAACAGCGATTGCGCGAGCCCATAGCGGCCGCCCGAAGCCATGCGCGCCACGCGCGACGATTCGGGGTGAAACACGGACGAGCCGCAGCCGACGAGCGCGGCCGCGAGCAGCAGCACCGGAAAATTCGGCGCGATCGACATGAGCACGAGTCCCGAGAGCGTGAAGCCCATGCCGACGGGCAGCGAGTAGGGCTGCGGGCGCTTGTCCGTATAGAACCCGACGAGCGGCTGCAGGAGCGACGCCGTGATCTGATAGGTGAGCGTGATCAAGCCGATCTGAGCGAAGGAAAGCGCGAAGTTCGCCTTCAGCATCGGATAGATGGCGAGGATCAGCGACTGAATCATGTCGTTCAGCAAATGCGAGAAGCTGATCGCGCCGAGCACCGAGTAGGCGGTGCGCTGAACGGTCGAGGCGCCGGCCGCGGCCGTTGGCGGCATCGAGGTCGCGGCATTCGCCGCAAGGACATTTTTCTGCATGGCGAGCTATCTGAATAAGGTGAAATCTCGATTCGTCGAAGCCGTGTACCGGTGCTGCCCACCTTCCTTGAGCCGAAGTCAGCGACGAGGCTCGGCACCGACATCGGCAGCTATGCGCACCAGTTTAGTGTGTCTCGTGCGGAGGCTTCAGCCAATCTTTGTCGCATACAAGACATGGATTCATGAAATAGGACGATATCGGCGGGTGTTGCGCGCCAGACACGAAATCGCTGGCTACCGCCGGCTGGCTCGGATTTTTAGCCGGACTGCCTTTTTGTCTAGCTATAACCGTGCACGCGCGGGCACTTACGCCTTCCACTTCGCGGGGCGCATTGGGGTTTGCCTGCGTCGCCGGTGCTAAAGAAGGCTCCAGCGTATGCCGTTAAAAACAGACAGGGCCGTATATCGAGGCCGTCCGCGCTGCTCACGAGGCGGTGCGCAATACAAAGGGGGTTATATGAAGGCAGTTTCCCTGGGCAAGCGTTCTGAGGCGGGCTTCGTCGCGGATGGCGCGGGATCCCGAGGTCACTTGAAATCGGATGGGAAAAACGGATTGACGGGGAAGAGGGAAGTGAAGGCGCGGCGGCCCGGCCTTTCGGTAAAAGCGTCGTTGCGGCTGGCCTTCGCGGTGCTGCTGGTCGGCACGCTCGCGATCGGCATTTTTGCGCTCGCGCAGATCAGCCGCCTCAATGCGTCGTCGAAATCGATTTACGACCAGGGCCACGTGGCAAGCCGAGCGGCCGAGGAATTGCGTGCGAGCCTGCTGCGGGCGAGCCGCGCGCAAAAGACGCTCGTCACGGCGACGACGGCCAAGGAGCGCGACGAACTCGGTGTCGACATCGACAAGGGGCTTGCCGCCGTCAGCGGCGAACTCGATACGCTGAAGCAGTACACCGATGCGTCGGATAGTGTCGCGCTCGCTCAGCAGAAAAAGTTGGCCGAGGCCGTCGCCGTCTGGGCCGGCCATCTGCGCGATTTCGTAACGCTGGTGAAGGCGCAGCCGCTCGATCTTTCCCAGATGAACTGGCAAGTCGGGATTCAGGACGTCTCGCTGCTCGTCGAAACGGGCAAACTCGAGAAGCTCGTCGACGATCTCGTTGCACAACGCGGCGTCGAGGCGAAGCAGACGATGTCCGCGGCGGCGTTTATCTTCAAGTCGTCGTTCGTCATGATGGCTGTGATGACCGCGGCGCTCATCGTCGTGGCATTCGTCGTCAGCGAGTGGGTCGTGCGGCGGCTCACGCGACAGCTCGGCGGCGAGCCGGGCTATGCCAAGGAGATCGCGAGCCGGATCGCCGCGGGCGATCTCGCCTATCCGATCACGCTCGCCAAGCAAGACCGCTCGAGCATGCTCTATGCGCTCGCCGATATGCAGACGGGCCTCGCGACGACGGTGGGCGAGATCGCCGCGAGCGCCGAGGCAATTGCGTCGGCGGCGAGCGAGATCTCGATGGGCAACCTCGATCTTTCCAAGCGCACCGAACTGCAGGCCGTCTCGCTCGAGCGTACCGCTTCGAGCATGGAAGAACTGACATCGACCGTGCGCCAAAACGCCGACAACGCCAAGCAGGCCAGCTCGCTCGCCAACAACGCCTCGGACATCGCATCGACTTGCGGCGACGTGGTGTCGCGCGTCGTCACGACGATGGGCCAGATCACCGATAGCGCAAAGAGCATCGGCGACATCATCGGCGTCATCGACGGCATCGCGTTCCAGACCAACATCCTCGCGCTCAATGCCGCGGTCGAAGCGGCGCGCGCCGGCGAGCATGGCCGCGGATTCGCCGTCGTGGCATCGGAGGTGCGCAGCCTCGCACAACGCTCGG
>CAYPWK010000383.1:0-5919 GCA_964414365.1 uncultured Burkholderia sp. | reverse complement strand
CAGACCACATTATACGTTACGTCGATGTTGCCGCTTGTAGCCTTCGAGTAGGGACAGATCCCCTTCGCGTCCTCGACAAGTCGTTGTGCGATGCTGCGTTCGATGCCCGGAATCGAAACGTTGAGGCGGGCGCTGATGAAGTACTCGCCTTGATCCAGATGGAGGTCGACCTCGGCGTCGATCGCCACATCGTCCGGCAGCTTGATCTTCTTCCTGTCGGCCGCGAGCGCGAGCGCGCCTTCGAAACATGCTGACCAGCCAGCGGCGAACAGTTGCTCCGGATTGGTGCCTGCACGCGGCGAGCCGGGCGTCGACGGCTTGATCTCGAGTTGGCCGTCTGAGCTGCGGGATACCCCGTTTTGCCGGCCGCCGGTGGTATGGGTCTTGGCGGTGTAAATGACTTTTCCAGTCTGCGTCATCGTTCGCTCCTTTTTCCGATCCCTACAGGTTGCACCATTCGGATACGGGCAGGACTCTCCGTCAGGTCGACGAACGCAATGGGCCGAACGCGGCACGGAGCTCGGCGGCGAACAGCTCCGGCTGTTCCCAGGCCGCGAAGTGGCCGCCCTTATCGACTTCGTGGAAGTACGTCAGGTTGCGATAGGCGCGCCGGGCCCATGTCTCCGGGGCGCGATAGATCTCCTCCGGAAAGACCGTGACGGCTACCGGCAGCGAGATCTCCACGGTCTTCTGCGCGGCCGCAACAACGATGGCTCGTCCGCCGTTCTCCCAGTACAGCCGCGCCGACGACGTCGCGCTGTTTGTCAGCCAGTACAGCGTGACGTCGTCCAGCATCTCGTCTTTGGTGAGTAAGCGCTCGGGCTCGCCGTTGTTGTAGTCATACATCCAGGCCGCAAGCCCCGCCGGAGAATCCGTCAAGGCGTAGCCTATCGTCTGCGGCCGCGTGGCCATCATCACGGAATAGGCCCTGTACTTCTTGAAGAACGTGTCGAGCGCGTCGAACGCTGCACGTTCCTTCTCGGAGAGTTCCGCCGGTGGCGGCCCGCCGAGGGCAAGCACGGCGGCCACGTCTGGCGGTACCGTCGCTGGCAAGTTGACGTGGATTCCGAGCATTCCTGGTGGCGCCTGTCGCCCCATTGATTGGGCGACGACCGCGCCCCAATCTCCGCCCTGCGAGACGTAATGCCTGTATCCCAGGCGCTTCATCAGCGCGTCCCACGCGCGACCGACGCGGTCCGGGCCCCAGCCCGTCTTTGTCGGCCGCGCCGAGAAGCCGTAGCCGGGCATGGACGGGATCACGACATTGAATGCGTCCCCCGCCCGGCCGCCGAACGCCGTCGGGTAGGTGAGCGGGCCGATCGCTTTGACGAACTCGAGGAACGATCCCGGCCATCCGTGCATGAGCAGGAGTGGCAGCGTGTTAGGATGGCGCGAACGGACGTGGATAAAGTGAATGTCGAGGCCGTCGATGTTCGTCATGAATTGCGGCAAGGCGTTGAGCTTCGCCTCGGTCTTCCGCCAGTCGTAGTCTGTCCCCCAGTAACGCACGATCTCCTGGAATCTTGCGAGCTGTACGCCCTGCGACCGATCATTGACCGTCTCTCGGTCGGGCCACCTTGTCGCCGCGATTCGCCGGCGGAGTTCCACGAGCGCTTCTTGTGGAACGTTGATACGAAACGGGCGAATTGCGTCACTTTCGGATGCGCGCAGCACCGCGGGCGTGAGGCCGATAGCACCGACCGCGACTGAGGCAGCAAGAATGTCGCGTCGGGTGGACCATAAGCGTGGTGCCGACATGATTTCTCTCCGTGGCTGGCTCAGCCCGGAATAAGATAAGGCGAGCCACCCGTGAATCTTCAGGATCCGGTAGACGCGCTTTGGCAGTTCGATAGTTGTTTCCTTACGAGAATAGCAAGCTCCGCCCGCTGGAGCAATTAAGCGGTGGAACTCGACTCTCCGGCTTTAGTCCATACTTGCATTAGTAGCGGCTCACCCCGCCCCAAAACCGTCGACGTCGACCACGGCTTGGGCAAATTCCTGCGGCGCTTCCTGTGGCAGATTGTGCCCGATGCCGCCGCTGATGGTCCGGTGCGCATATTTGCCGGCAAACTTCTTGGCGTAGGACGCGGGGTCCGGGTGCGGTGCACCATTGGCGTCACCTTCGAGGGTGATCGTGGGTACGGTGATGATCGGACCCGCAGCAAGCCGCTTTTCCAGGTCGTCGTATTTCGCCTCGCCGTCAGCCAGGCCGAGTCTCCAGCGGTAATTGTGGACTACGATCGCGACATGATCTGGATTGTTGAAGGACACTGCGCTGCGATCGAAAGTGGCGTCATCGAAGTCCCATTTCGGCGAAGCAAGCTGCCAAATGAGCTTTGCAAAATCGTGCCGGTATTTGTCGTAGCCGGCGCGGCCTCGTTCCGTGGCAAAATAAAATTGGTACCACCATTGGAGCTCAGCCTTCGGCGGCAGCGGCATCTTGCCGGACTCCTGGCTGCCGATCAGATAACCGCTGACGGAGACCATGGCCTTGCAGCGCTCCGGCCAGAGCGCCGCGATGATGTTGGCCGTCCGCGCTCCCCAATCAAACGCGGCAAGGGTCGCCTTCTCGATTTTGAGCGCATCCATAAGAGCGATGGTATCGACAGCGATCACCGACGGCTGGCCGTTGCGGAACGTATCACTTGAAAGAAAGCGCGTCGCGCCATAGCCGCGCAAATATGGGACGATCACCCGATAGCCCGCCGACGCCAGCAAAGGCGCGACATCGACAAAGCTGTGAATGTCGTAGGGCCAGCCGTGCAATAGGATAACCGCGGGACCGTCGGCGGGGCCGGCTTCGGCGTACCCGACACTTAGCACGCCGGCATCGATCTGCTTCAGCGCGCCGAGCGACGTGTTCGTCCCCGGCTTGATCGTAGGCAGTTTGGTCGTGTTTGCGGTGCCAGGCTGTGCATCCGCGGCGCTGATCATGCCTAGCTGGGCGGTAGCAACGGCGACGGCCGCAGTGCCCAGAAAGCGGCGGCGGTTGTGGTTGATTGCTTCGGACGTTTCGATTTTGTCCATCAGTTGTCCCCCGTTTTGCGCCATTTTTAGTCACGCGACCGGAACGCAGGCTTTGCCGTCTGCGTTCAGGAACTCAGATTAGGGCGGACTCTTCCTTCAAAAGAAACCACCAGTTGATGACTAAGATCGGCCGCGACTAAGCGAGCGCAGTGTATTCGTCAAGCGCCTTGGCGAAAGTGCCTAAATTCTCCCGGCGTGCGCCATGTTCAAACTGCGCGGAGCGTCCAAAAGTCGTCGGTGCAGGTAAGACAAGGATTCGCTCATTTAGGATTCGCTCATTTAGGTCGCATGGGATTAACGTTGGATCGTCTCGACGCACGCGGAGGACCGCATGACGGACACGAGTACCGAGGGGCGTGCCGCGCGCATCCCCGCGCCCGAAAAGATCCCGGTGTCGTTGATCATCAACGGCGTCCAGATGCATGTCAGCGTGGCGCCGTGGACGACGCTGCTCGATGCGCTCCGCGACCAGTTGGGCCTGACTGGCACGAAGAAAGGTTGTGACCATGGTCAGTGCGGTGCGTGCACCGTGCTGGTGGACGGACGACGGATCAATTCCTGTCTGACGCTCGCCGTCATGAACGACGGCGCCGCAATAACCACCATCGAAGGCCTGGCCACGCATGGCGCGCTGCATCCGCTACAGCAGGCGTTCATCGATCACGACGCGTTCCAGTGCGGCTACTGCACGCCCGGACAGATCTGTTCAGCCGCCGGCCTGATTGCCGAGGGCCGGGCGAAAAGTGCCGACGAGATTCGCGAACTCATGAGCGGCAACATCTGCCGCTGCGGCGCGTATCCCCACATCGTGCGGGCGATCCAGCAGGCGATGGGTCAATCATGATTAATTTCCAATTTGCCCGGGCCAATGACGTTGCCGATGCACTCCGTCAGATTTCCGCTGATCCGGCGGCAAAGTTCATCGCGGGTGGCACCAACCTGATCGACCTGATGAAGGAGGAGGTCGAACGCCCCAAGCAGCTGATCGATATCACGCGGTTGCCGCTCCGAAATGTCGAGGAGACGCCGGGCGGCGGCGTGCGGATCGGCGCGCTCGTGCCGAATTCAGACCTCGCTTACCATCCGCTGATTGAGCAACGGTATCCGATGCTCGCCAGCGCGATTCTCGCCGGTGCGTCGGCTCAGCTACGCAACATGGCGTCGACCGGGGGCAATCTGCTGCAACGGACGCGCTGCTATTACTTCTACGATACCGCCACCCCTTGCAATAAGCGCGAGCCCGGCAGCGGCTGCTCCGCCATCGCCGGCCTAAACCGCATGCACGCGATTCTCGGCACAAGCGATGCCTGCATCGCGACTCATCCATCCGACATGTGCGTGGCCCTGGCCGCTCTCGACGCAACGGTCCATGTCGCCGGGCCGGCTGGCGAGCGCGCGATTGCGTTTTCGGATTTCCACCGTCTTCCCGGAAACACGCCGCAGCACGATACGACTCTACAACCGAACGACATCGTCACCGCCGTCGAGCTCCCGGCGCGGGGTTTCGCGACGAATTACACCTATTTGAAAATTCGCGATCGTCTCTCGTATGCGTTCGCGCTCGTCTCGGTTGCGGCCGCTCTGGAACTCGACAACGGCACGATCACGGAGGCCCGTCTTGCGCTCGGCGGCGTCGCGCACAAGCCCTGGCGCGACACGTCAGCCGAAGCGGTACTCCACGGGCAGCGCGCCGAGCCGTCGAACTTCACTCGCGCAGCCGACGTGTTGCTGCGCGATGCAAAGGGGTTCGCGCACAACAACTTCAAGATCGATCTGGCGCGCCGCGCTATCGTCCGCGCGCTGACACAGGCGACCGCCAACACGCCGCAGTCGCAGGCTGACAAGAAGATCCGATAAAGGAACGACCTGTCATGACCACTTATATCGGAACAGCCACATCCCGCGTCGATGGCCGCGCCAAGGTCACGGGTGCCGCGAAATACGCCGGCGAGTTCGACACGGCCGCGCTCGCGCATGCCAGCGTCGTCAGCTCCACCATCGCAAAGGGCCGCATCGCAGGCATTGACGTCAGTGAGGCGCTTTCCGTCGACGGCGTCATCGACGTGTTGACGCATCAGAACCGGCCGAGCATGGCGGACAACGACGACGCCTATAAGGACGATGTGGCGCCGGAGGGATCGCCGTATCGCCCATTATACGACGACCGCATCCGCTTCAGCCTCCAGCCGGTTGCGGTCGTGGTTGCCGAAGAGCCCGAGATCGCCCGTTTCGCCGCGTCGCTGGTCCGTGTGGAATACGAAGTGGAAGCGCACGTCACGGACCTGGATCGCCAGCGTGACGCCGCCGTCGCAGTTGAAACTCCGGCGGATCCAGAAGAAAACCCCTTCGCCCCGCCAAAGCCGCGCGGCACGCCCGAGCAGGCGGTCGCTGCGGCCCCAGTGCGCCATCGTGCCGAGTATTATGTCCCGATCGAGCATCACAACCCGATGGAGTTGTATGCCTCGACGGTCGTCATGGATGGCGGCGGCAAGCTCACGATCTACGACAAGACGCAGGGCGTGCAGAACGTTCAGCGGTATGTGTGCAGCGTTTTCGGCATGGAGCCGAGCGACGTGCGCGTGATGTCGCCATTTGTGGGCGGTGCGTTCGGCTCGGGGCTGCGTCCGCAGTTTCAGGTTATTCTGGCGGTCCTGGCGGCCCGCGCGATGCAGCGATCGGTGCGCCTCGTCCTGACCAGGCAGCAGATGTACGCGCTCGGCTACCGGCCCGCGATGATCCAGCAGATCGAGCTTGGCGCGAACACCGACGGAGCACTCGACGCGATCACGCACGACGCGATCACGGTGACGTCGCAATACGAAGATTTCCACCGGCAAGAGACCGGCTGGTCCGGCTTGCTCTACGCATCACCCCACGCGAAATATGCGCACA
>CAYPWK010000382.1:0-5919 GCA_964414365.1 uncultured Burkholderia sp. | reverse complement strand
CAGCGTCTGCAAGTGCTGCTTCCACCGTGACCACAGTTGAGGGAATTGGCGAGCGAACCAGTCGTGATAGCTGTCGACGTGCGTCATGCGTTCCATGTACGCCATGTCGGCGCGCAAAGCCGCGATGCGCACGCTCACGCAGGCGTTGAACTCCGGCGATAGCGCCGCCACTTGCTGCGCATCGAGATCGGGCTTGCTTTTCCAGGTCGGGTAGTAGGGGTGCCCTTCGAGCGCCCCCCATCGATCGAGCAGCACGGCGGCATCGCGAACGGTATGGTGGCCGCGCAGATATTCGACGAATCGCGTGGCGCCGGCTGTCTTCATTTTCGCGCAGAACTCGGCCTCCCATGTCACCCGATGCGCTCCTGCCAGCACATCGTTTTCAATGCTGTTTTCAATGTCGCGCACGAGTCCGTCCACGCCTTCATCGGTGGGAATGAAGTCGAAAAACGGCCGCAGCAAGTCGATCAGCTGGTCAGGTCTTTCAACGGCCGTGCGCGTGCCGTTCGCTTCGATCAGCACGATGTCGCCGCGGTTGACGAACGTCTCAGCAGGCGCCGCCCAGAGATCCGAGAAGTGGAGCAGGGCGTGCCGATGCCAGAGCGGCAGATACGCGCTCGTTCCTTCGGGGGTGAAGACGAGCTTGGCGCTATCGACGATTCCCTCGGCGAACAGGCAGCGGACGATGCGCCGCAGCGCATTGCGGCGCGACGCGAAACGGACGGCCTGGTGCTTTTCGGGCGGCGGGATATCATCGCCGCGGCCCGCGTCTGAGGGTAGATGCTCCATAGTGCTCCCAATCAAGATGGCCACGTTCGAGGGAAATACCCAAGTGCCGAGCCGCGCAATTCGCCCATATAAGAGACGTTCCAGTGATAGATCTCCTCGATATGCGGCAGGGGGACATTGAGGCGCTTTCCCATTTCGACGAGCAGCGCGAGGCCGCACGAGACGTCCTCCTGAAAGGCACGGCTTTCGCGATCGATGATGTACCCCGTCCCATCTTTCGCGCGAGCTAGCGGGGCGAGGATCCCGTCGTAGGCGCGATTCGTTCTTAGCACCGACAGCATGGTTCCCGCATCGGCGATCTGATTGCCGTACGCCTCGACGATTTCATGTTTGAGCGGCTTCACCGATGAGAGATCGATGCCGAGCTTGCGCTCGAGCACCTTTCGCAATTGCTGGTTTTCATCGTCGCAGCGCTCGATGAAGTAGGCTCCGAGCTCTGGGCAATCGTTCCACCAGCGCAGTGGTTGCGGGAGCGGTCGACCGTGCCATTGTCCGTAAGGCCCGATGAGCCCGTAGATGACGGCGCTGTGCATGATCGGATTTCCCGGCGTCAGCGTGATCTCGAGGTAGTCGTTCAATAGTTCGACGCGCGCGTCGTAAAGCCGCGTCAAATGCGCGAGCAAACGCCGTCTGGCCTCCGCGTTTTCGCGCGCGTGCGTCGCGATGTGCAGCGTTTGCTTTGCGCCACCCATCTGGATGGAAACCCCCGGGTCGAGATCGCAGGCGATATGAGCGACGTCCTTCATGCCCCAGATGACGACATTCGGTAGTTCGCCCAGTACATGCTCGGCGAGCCAATCGAATCCGCAAAATCCGGGAATCGCGCCGACGAAAACCGTCTTGCTGCGAGGCAGGCATCCCGCAATTCGCTGAAGTAGACCCGCTCGCGCATGCGCGGGCACCGTTACGATAACGACGTCTGCGTCTTCGAGCGCTTCACCCGCGTCGCATGTCACTGCGTCGAGCCGAGCGGTTCGGCGCGCGCCATCGGGCATGACCGCCGCCATGCATTGCCCGGCGGCGTGGTAGCGATCGACAACCTCTCGGCGGCCCGTGAACAACGCGACGCGCACGGCGGGACGCGCTTTGAAGAGCACGGCGGCTAGGTGACCCGTGCGCCCTCCGCCGCATACGGCGACGTTGAGCGCGGGCAGGCGCTCGGCGCTGGCCTCGAGCGCGCTCATGCGACGTGCAGACGCGGCGTGACGCGCGGTTGCTCGATCGAGCGATCGGCGACGAACCATTCGTCTAGCTGTTCCCAAACGAGCGGATCGAGCAGATTGCGTTCACGCAGCCAGTCTTCGCTAAAGACGGTATGCAGGTACTTTTCCCCGCCGTCCGCGACGGCGGCAAGAACGTTCCCGCCGATAATTCCGCTATGAATGAATTCGAGCGCTTTATAGATGACGCCGCCCGTCGAGCCTCCGACGAGCAGCCCCGTCTTGCGCGCGAAGTATCGCGCCGTTTCGAAGGCCTGCGCGTCGGAAACCTGCACACCCATGTCGATGCAGCTGTAGTCGAGCACCAGGCCAACGGTATCGCCCGCTGGCGTGCCGGTGCCCGATTGATAGTAGGGGTGCCCAGGTTGGCCGAACACGATCGAGCCCTGCGGCTCGACGGCAATGGTTTTCGTGTGGGCATTGTGAATCTTGAGCCCATGCACGATGCCTGTCATCGATCCGCCGGTGCCGACGCAGCCGACATAGGCATCGATGTGCCCCGCCTCGGCGATGGCTTCGCGCACGAAGTCCGCGTAGCCGCCGGCATTGGCCGCGTTATCCGATTGATTCATGAATACAGCGCCGGGGATTTGGCGAGCAAGCTCGGCCGCCATTCTTTGGCGCTCGACGACGGCAACCTCGTCCTCGCGGTAATCGCCTTCGACGAACCGGATTTCGGCCCCGAGCGCGCGCATGACGGCGATCTTGTCGGGTGCCGCATGGTGATCGACGACAGCGATGAAGCGCATGCCGAACTCGACGGCGGCAATCGCGAGCCCGATCCCCGTATTGCCCGACGACGACTCGACGATGACGCCGCCGGGTTTGAGGCGGCCTGCTTTCAGTGCGGCCACGACCATGTTGCGCGCCATGCGGTCCTTCATGCTTCCGCCCGGATTGTTCTTTTCGACCTTTGCAGCAGTCTGGCCTGCCTTGCAGGAACGGGGACACACAGCATCGGCGTATTGCCGATCAGATCGATGACTTTATCCAAGATCATTCCGATACCTCCGTGCGATCGTCAGGTGAGATTTCCATGCGGCCGGCGCCATCGAGCCTCGCGGCGACGCGGCGCGGCATGGGGTGGCGGTGAAACTCGTTTTCGAGCAGGTCCATTTGATAGCCCGCCGTGTTGGCATATACGAGCAGGTCTCCCGCTTTCGGGCTCCTCCCGAAGTGGACAAAGCGATTCGTGATCACGTCTTCGTCGAGACAGCTGTGCCCGGCGATGTATGCGCGCACGTGTGAGCGCGGCGTACTGCGCTCGCACCCGCTGTCATCATCTTGGTAGGCGGCGACGAGGATTGGATCGACGAGAAATTCCGACGCAAACCAGGTCTCGCACGCGCTGAAGCTGCTCCCTTCGACAAAGATGGCGAACGTGCCGTCGACGAGCGACTTGACGCGGGTGATGCGGAAGACGGAAAAGGCGGCCTGGTCGGCGAGACTGCGTCCGGGCTCGAGCGCGAGCCTCATCCTTTCCCGGTTCAAATATCGGGCGACGGACAATCCCGGTGCGCACGGCGAGGCGAGGAGCCGCTCGAGCCATTCGGTTGCGTCGACCGTACCGCCGTATGGATAAAACGAAGCGGGAACGCGCGCGTTTCGATAGTCGGATGGACGCTGGTTGCGCACGAATGCTTCGTAAAACGAGCTGTCGACATATCGAACGGGTAGTCCGCCACCGATGTCGAGCAACCGCGGCGTAAGACCGAGCGCTCGGGCCGCGTCGATGAGCGGCGCGAGTTCGGCGATGGCATCGACGCGCGACTCGTATCGATAACCGGACAGATGAAAATGAAATCCTTCGAACTCGAGCATGCCGCGCAACGACGGAAGACGGCGCAAGCATTCGAGCAGCTCGTCGCTCGCCATGCCGAACCGGCTCGCACGAGACGCATGAGGCTGATAACGCAGCAGGATTCGCGTCGAATAGTCCGCGTTGATTTCGCGAGTGAGCGCAAGAAGGTCGTCGAACTCCTCGCGCGAATCGACCGCGACCAGTGCCCCGGCGCCGATCAGCGCCGCATGGAAAACGCGCGTTTTGGCGGGCCCGGTCGCGCAGACGCTGCTGCCTTGCGCCCCGGCGCGCAGCGCGTCTCTCAGCTCGTGGATGCTCGATACGTCCACGCCGATTCCCGACTCGACAGCAGCTCGCACCAGCGCGTTCGACTTGTTGACCTTCGCCCCGTAGAACATCTTGCACGGCAGATCGTGCCGAGCGAGGACGGTGCACAACGCGTCGACGTTTTCGGCAAGCACATGCGGTAAGACGACGTGGACCGGTGAGCCGTGCTGTCGGACGATCGATCGAATTTGCTCAGGCGATTCGTCGACGAGCCGTGCGACGTCGCGATGAACGAGCGGCGCAACTGTCTTGCCTTCGATGACGACGCTGCGTGAGGAAATGCCAACCCTGGGCGGCGCGAACGGGGCGAAATGGACCGTATCCATGAGCGCGGCCGACTTCAGAAGTCCACCGAGGCAGACATGAAGATCGTTCTCGGCGCACCGAGCGAAATTGTCCCGAATGAGGCGACGCCGGACCAATACCTGCGATCGAACGCGTTGAGCACGCCCGCTCGCCACGTCGTCGATTTGCCGTCGATTTTTGTCCTGTAGCGCGCACCGAAATCGAATGTCGTCCACGCTGGAACGGATTGCGTGTTCCGCTGGTCGACATACTCGCGCCCCGTGAGGTTGACGGCACTCGTGAGTGTCAAGCCGGCGATCCAGGGCATATCCCATTCGGCGCCCGCGTTCGCCATCCAGGCTGGAACACCCACGGGCCGGTTCCCTACCGTTGCCGGACTGTTTGTTTTCGTGAGCGTGGCATCGATCCAGGTGACGCCGCCGAGCAGTCGAACGCCGGTGAGGGGTTCGCCCGAGACGTTGAGTTCGATGCCCTGATTGCGCTGCTCGCTATCTACCGCGAACCTTGTACCGAACAGCTGACCACTCGGCTTCGTGATTCGGAATGCGGCAAGCGTCGCGAGAACGTTGCCGAACTCGGCTTTGACGCCGACTTCCTGCTGTTGCGTCTTGTACGGCGCGAAGATCTGGCCGGCGTTCGATGCCGTAACGGGCGCGATGTCGCCCTTGCTGAGCCCTTCGATGTAGTTCGCGTAGAGCGAGACGTTTTGCCAGGGCTTGACGACGATGCCGGCAAGCGGCGTGATTGCGCTGTCGTTATACGATGAGGACCGGGCGCCCGTCGTCGCGTTGAAGTTGTCCGATTGCACGTGCTGCTGCCGGACTCCGAGCGTCAACTGCAGCCGTTCGTCGAAAGCGCTCAACGTATCGGCAAGCGCGATGCCCGTCAACTTGGAGGCCGATATCTTCGGCACGCGCGCCGGCGCGGCCAGGCTCGGCTGTGCGCTGGCGACGGGGGAATAGATGTTCGAAAGTATGGCGCTGCCCGTGTTGTTCGCGCTGGCCACGCGGTCGCGATAAGCGCGCACCTGCAGCACGACGGCATGCTTGACGGGCCCTGTATCGAAGCGCGCGCGCACGCCCGTATCGGCGGTCGATCGATTGACCTGGAATTTGGCGTTGAATGGGATGGAGGATGTATTGCCGAGCGCATTGAGGATCGTCGGTGTCTGGTCCGAAAACCGGGAGACGTCGGTTTTTGCGCCGCCCGCGTCGGCGAATACTGTTACGGCGTCGTTGAGGTCGTATTCGGCATGCAACAGCGTCGACAGTTCGTTGGCCTTCCACCAACTCCATGGCTGGGTGATATTGCGGCGGCCGTCAGATGCATCGGGCACCGCGATTCCCGGGGCCACGAGGAACGGCCGCGTGGGTGCATCCACCCATTGGTACTGCTCGATGATGTCGAGCGACGCGCGAAGTCGCTCGCCTTGATAGTCGAGCGACAAGTGGCCGACCTCGGCACGCGACTTCTGAT
>CAYPWK010000381.1:0-5937 GCA_964414365.1 uncultured Burkholderia sp. | reverse complement strand
TCGCTCTGATCGGCACGTCGTACGCCTCGGTACAACCGGGCGGAACGCGTGCGATTCTGAGGTGGTTTCCGCCGCACGAACGCGGCATGGCCACCGGGATCCGGCAGGCGGGTTTGCCGCTCGGCACCGCGCTCGCCGCGATGGCACTGCCGCTTATCGCTACGGTGCACGGATGGTCCGTCGCGCTCGCGATTCAAGGCGCGATCAGCATCGCCGGCGGGGTCCTCTTCGCGCTTTTCCACCGCGACGAACGTGAGGTACAGGGTGCGCCTGCCGCCGCGACGCCGAAGTTCACGGCCGCGGTGAAGCTCGTCGCTGCCCACTCGGCGGTATGGCCTGTCATGGCCGCGGGCGCGGTGATGGCGACATTCCAATACACGTTCACGACCCATGCGATTCCGTTCCTTAGCGCGCGCTTCCACTATTCGACAGTCGCAGCCGGGATGCTGTTTTCGGTCTCGCAATGGCTAGGCATCGTCGGCCGCGTCGGGCTTGCTTGGGTCAGCGACAAGTTCTGGCCGGGCAGGCGCATCCGCTCGCTCGGCGTCAGCATGACGGTCTGCATCGCGGCGACGCTGGTCCTCCTCATGACGCCCCTCGGTACGACGAACGCGGCGCTGACGGCGATCTTTTGCGTTCTCGGGCTCTTCGGCGTCGGCTGGTATCCGCTCTATCTACTGCAGCTCGCCGAGATGGCGCCGAAACCGGTCATGGCTTCGACGATCAGCTTTTCGATGACTATCAACATGGTCGCCATCAGCATCATGCCTCCAGTTTTTGGCGCGATCGTCGACCGCTTCGACTACGGCACCGCCTGGATCGTGCTGGCGCTCATCGTCGCTGCGGGCATCGCCGTGCTGTGGAAGCCGCAAATCATCCCAAACCTGCAAAAGGACCTGAAATGAGCACAACGCCAATCGTCTTGTATGTCGGCGCCGACTACGTCAGTGCGTTCGCGATGTCGGCTTTCGTCGTCTTGAAAGAGAAGGGCCTAGAGTTCGAACTGCGAACCGTCGACCTCAAAGCGAAGCAGCAGCATAGCTCGGCCTATCGGGAGATCTCGCTGACGCGGCGCGTGCCGACGCTGCTTCACGGCGATTTTTCGTTGTCGGAATCGTCGGCGATTGCGGAGTATGTCGACGAGGTCTATCCGGCGCCTCGACATGCGGCCGTACTGCCCGCCGACCGCGAGACACGCGCCCGCGCTCGCGAGCTCTCGGCCTGGATACGCAGCGATTTCATGCCGCTCAAGAGCGAAAGGCAGGCGGACCGCATCTATTTTCCCGAGCCTGTGAAGCCGTTGTCGGAAGCGGCGCAACTGGCTTGCGACAAACTGCTCGATGCGGCCGATCGCCTCATTCGCGACGACCGCTATGGCGTGTTCGGCGACTGGTGCATCGCGGATACCGATTTTGCACTGATGCTGAACCGGCTCGTCGCCTGCGGCGACGCGGTGCCGCCGAAGGTCCTTCGATATGTCGAGCGTCAGTGGGCGCGGCCGAGCGTGCAGCAGTGGGTCGCCCAACCGCGCGGATAGGTGCGGCGATAACGCGGCGGGCTCAGCGATGGAAGCTTGAGCCGCCGTCGGTGTGTCGTTGGCGGCTTATGCGTGCCGGCCGCGAGTGCGGGGCTGGACCGTTTGCTCGGCGCTCCCTTCCGAGAAACGCGCGAACAAGTTGCAGAGTCGCTTGACGATAGGTGTCGCGGCGGCCGCTTCGACGTAGAGAGTTGCGTCGTTTGAAGAAGCGCCCGTCATCGAAATATATTGGGATCGCTCGACGAGATAGCTGTCGCCTTCGTACAGGACTTGCGTTCTGAGCGGAGCTGACTCGCCGAGCCAATCTAGCGTTGGCTCGGCGTACGTCAACCGCACTGCGCCCTCGGTTATTAATAATCGGGTGTTGCGAGGCAGCGAAACAGCGAGCGTTTGGTTATTGCGCAGGCCGACAGTTGAATGCACCGACTCTGCACCTGCCGTGGATTCACGCTTATCCATGTTGCTCGCCCTCCGTCGTGCAAGCATCGTTTTGAGAGAGCTTAGCCGCGGCGCGGTGACCATAACAGGAACAACGAGGGGCGATTTTTTCCAATACAGACGAATACCGCGATAAACATGCGGTCCTCTCGTCGATCCGTCCAGAGTCGCGACGGCCGATGCAGCCCCCACGAGCATGGCTGCCGGGTCGCAGTGAGTGGGAATGCGTGCAGGGCGGTTATTGGTCGCGCCCCGTCTTCCTCACGCTATAGTGGCGCCATCGTCAAGTTAGGGCAGGGCTCGCGGTGGCCGAATCTTATGAACTATTGCAGCTGAAGAGCTTCGCTCTCGACCGTGCGCGCGAGGCCGTTTACCTAATGGACCGGCAGGCGCGCTTCGTCTACGTCAACGAAGCAGCGTGCCGCTCGCTCGGATACAGCGTCGACGAGCTGATGCGGATGACGGTCATGGATATCGATCCCGCATGGGACGCGAAGCGATACAGCGCTGCTTGGAATAACCTTCGCGAATGCGGGGAGGCGCTCGTTGAAACGGCTCATCGTCGCAAAGATGGGAGCCTCGTTCCGGTCGAACTCAGCACGAGATTTTTTGAATCGCAGGGCAACGAGTATGCTGTCGCCCTCGCGCGCGACATCACGGCCGAGAAGGAGAAGCAGGTGTTGTTGGCGACGCAGCTGGAGCTCGAGGCGCAATTTCGGAGGCTTGCCGAGACCACGCCCGATATCATCTGCCGATACGATCGCCGCTGCCGTCTGATCTACGCGAACTCCGGCCTGGAAGCGACGATGTGCGCACCGCTTTCGAGGATGCTCGGCAAGACCCCTTCGGATCATGCGAAGAACGCGCGATTCATCGAATATGAGGCGCTGCTCGCCGCGGTGATGAGAGATGGGCAAGAGAGGGACATCGAGATCGAGCTGCCCGATATCGGCGACGGCATGCGTTACCACCACGTTCGCATCATCGCCGAGCGCGGCAGCGACGGCCGGATTGTCGGCGCGTTTGCACTGGGGCGCGACGTCACCGAGATAAAGAAGGCGCAAGCTCAACTCTACGCGAGCGAGCAGGCATTTCGCGCCGTGGTCGAGCACTCCCCTGACTATATCGTGCGCTACGACCGCCAGTACCGTCGCATCTATATGAACCCCGCCATATTGGAGTTCATGGGGAGACCTTCAAGCGAAGTGCTCGGCACAACGCCAGACCAGTATTCGTCGCTGGTCGACGTAGAGGGCTATATCGGGTTCCTGCGGCAAGCCATGGAAACGGGCGAGGAAGTGGCGCGGCAGCTGCGGATCCGCGATGTGGAGGGCCGCGTTCGCTGGGTGCATACGCGGATCGTCCCGGAGTTCGCTCCTAACGGTGATGTCGTAAGCCTGCTCGCCATCAGTCGCGACATCGACGAGCTCAAGCGCAGCGAACAGCTTTTTCGGACGCTGACGGAGAACTTTCCGGATTTCATCGTGCGTTTCGATAGTGAATGCAGGCACCTTTATGTGAACCCTGCCGCATCGAGCGCCTTCGGCATTGCTCAAGACGACTTCATCGGAAAGCGGTTGCACGAGCTCGACCTGCCCGGCGCGCCGGGCCAAAACGCGCAGCTCGAGGCGGGCATCCGCCGCGCGTTCGCGGAGGGTGTGCCGAACGAGCAGGAGGCGCGATGGCGAACCGGAGTGAGCCGACACGTCTTCGAGGTCCGGCACATCCCCGAGAAGGATGAGGAAGGCAAGGTCATTAGCGTGCTCGGCATTGCACGCGACATTACTCGGCTCAGAATGGCGGAACTCGCTTTCCTCGATAGCGAGCGGGCCTATCGCGCGCTGGCCGAGAACGCGCCCGATCCGATCGTTCGCTATGACCGCGAATTGCGCCGCATCTATGTTAACCGCGAGTTCTTGCGCGTAACGGGCCAGCAGCTGCACGACGTGCTCGGCAAACGGATCAGCGAAGCGTCCGACTTGCCGGCACCCGTCGGCGAATCCCTCGCGCGCACCTTCAAAGGAGTCATCGACTACGGCGTTGCCGCAAAAGATGAATTTACGTGGGAGCGGCATGGCAAGCCGACGTGCTGGTTCGTGCACGCCGTCCCCGAATACGACGCCCGAGGCAACTTGCAGAGTGTGCTGACGATCTGGCGTGACATCACCGAGCGCAAGGAAGCCGAGCAGCGGCTCAGTGAGTCCTACGACCTCTTGAGGGAGCTGACTTCGCGACGCGAAACGGCGCGCGAAGAAGAGCGCAAGCGCATTGCGCGCGAGTTGCACGACGAGCTCGGACAGCAATTGACGGCACTTCGGATGGGGGCCTCCGCGTTGCGCATGCGGTTCGCACGCGACAATCCGGCCGTCGCCGAGGAGATCCAGAAACTGCTGCGGCTAGCCGACACGACAATGCGCGTGGTGAGGGACGTCGTCGCATCGCTGCGCCCGGCCGTGCTCGATGCGGGGATCGTCGCGGCGCTCGAGTGGCTCACAGCGGAGTTTTCGCGTGCGAACGACGCAGTCTGCCATCTGTGCGTACCCGACGAGAATATGGCGCTCGCCGAGGAGAGCTCCATCGCGATTTTTCGCATCGTGCAGGAAGCGTTGACGAATGTCGCCCGACATGCCGAAGCGCGACGTGTGTTCGTGACGCTCGAGCAGGCCGATGATCTTTGCGTGCTCGAAGTACGCGACGACGGCAAGGGATTCGATCCGATCGCCACTCGCAGAAAATCGTTCGGGCTTGCCGGAATGAAGGAAAGAGCGTTGATGCTCGGTGGCGAGATCAGCGTTGTAAGCTCGCCCGGGCATGGCACGTCGATCACCGTGCGCATCCCGACGGGCCGCGATGCGGCGGATTCGACGGATGCGGCGCAATCCGCGAGTCGTTCACGTCCGCGGTAGCGACGGTGCGCGAACGCCAAAAAACACAAAGCCCGGTCACGAGGACCGGGCTTTGTGCTTGTTGCATGTGGTAGGCCGTACTGGATTCGAACCAGTGACCAACGGATTAAAAGTCCGCTGCTCTACCAGCTGAGCTAACGACCCGAAAGACCGTAGATTATAAAGACATCACTTGATCTGCGCAAGCTTGGTTTGCGCAGACTGTGCGACGTTCGATCCGGCGTACTCCGAAACGATCTGCTGCAGCGTCTTGCGAGCCGCCGCCTTCTGACCCTGTTCGAGCTGGTTGTTGGCGATCGCGAGCAAAGCCTCGGGGGCGCGCGGATGCTGCGGGTAGTTCTTCACGACGCTCTGCCAAATCGCCGTCGATCCCTTGTAGTCGCGCAGTGCATACAGCGCGTTACCGAGCCAGTACTGCGCTGTCGGCTGATAGGGGCTTTGCGGGTACTTGTTGATGAACTCGCGAAACGAAGCAGCGGCGCCTTTGAAGTCGCCGCTACGGAACTGCTGCGACGCCTGATTGAACGCTTCCGTTTCACCTGGCTGCACCGTGCCCTGCACTCCGTCGACCGTCGCTTGCTGAGGCTCGAGCTTCTTGAGCCGGCCGTCGAGATCGGCGTAGTAGTCCTTCTGCTGCTTCTGCAGGGTAGTGACCTGGTTCGTCAGATCCTCATTCTGACCGCGCAGCGTCGCCACCTGCTGATTGAGCTGATCGAGCCGGTTGCTCTGATCGAGGATGGTCTGCTTGGCTGCGGTGAGCTGACTCGCGAGGTTGTCTGTCTTCGCTCGCAAGTCGAGGATCGCCTGGCGCGCCTGATCGTCATCGAAGAGACCAGCGTGCGCCGGGCCGGCAACGAGTGCCGATGCGGCCACGCATGCAGCTGCGGCACCGCGCAGCCAGGAAAAACGGGGGTTCATATGCGTCGCCTGTTACGTTACTGATAGACGATGTCCGCGCGGCGGTCTTGCGCCCAACCGGCTTCGTCCGTACCGGTCGCCTTCTCCTTGCCGAGGCTCACGGCTTCCATTTGCGAATCGGTCACGCCCATCAGCGAC
>CAYPWK010000380.1:0-5960 GCA_964414365.1 uncultured Burkholderia sp. | reverse complement strand
ATAGCAATCTGTGCCAGTCGATCGCATGTCGAATGGTCAACGTGACACTGCAATACGGCACGACAGAATCGGCTGTCATCGGCTACGCATTGCTGGCGATCTTCCTCGGTCCCTTCTTCGGCCGCTATCGGGACGGGGAGGCATTCGCGCGGCTGGCCGTCGCGGTCGCCGAGCGGCATGGGTTCGTGGCGCAGAAAGTCGGCGCGAACTTCCTGATGCAGATGGCGCTGCTTTGGACACAGCCCATCGAAGAAGCGGTGAAGTGTGTCGACGCGGCCATCGTCTCAGCACAGGAGACGGGAGAGATCGTCTACGCCTGCTACAGCCTCGAGCATCGCCTGACGGACCTCCTCGCGCGCGGTGACCATCTCGACGAACTCTGGCTCGAATCCGTCAAGGCGCTCGAATTCGTCGAACGCATTCGCTTTCGTCACGTGCGCGACATTCTCGCGAGCATCCAGCCGTTCATTCAGAGGCTGCGTGGGCACGCGGACGACCCGGTTGTCGTGGACGAAGCGCAGGTCGTTGCACGACTGCTTGACGCCGGCATTGCGGTGGTCATCTGCTTCTACTGGATTTTGCAGATCCAGCGGCATTTCTTGCTCGGTGAGCCGAATGCCGCACTCGAATGCGCGACCAAGGCGAAACCGCTGCTCTGGTCCGCGCGTTGCCACATTCAGTTCGCGAATTACTGCCTTTATGACTCGCTTGCGCTTGCTGCGGTGCACGCGGCGGCATCCGACGAACGTCGGGTCGAAATTCGTGCCGAGATCGCGGCGAACGTGAAGCATTTGGAGGAATGGGCGCAAAGTTGTCCCGTAACGTTCGCTCAAAAGCACTGGCTCGCGAGCGGCGAGCTGGCCCGTCTCGAGGGGCGTGAGACGGAAGCGCTGCGGTTTTACGAACGCGCCGCTCGATGGGCCGGCAAACATGGATTTATACACGAGCAGGCCCTCGCCAACGAATTGGCGGGGCAGTGCTGTCTCGCCTCGGGCCTCGAACAGGCCGGGCAAGGGTACCTGCGCGAAGCACGCGATGGCTACAATCGTTGGGGTGCCCTCGGCAAGGTCGCGCAACTGGACCAGCGTTATCCGTCGAATAAGCCCGATAAGTCTCCGCTGCCGACGGGCACGATCGAGGAATCCGCGGAGCGGCTCGACATCGCCACGATTGTCAGAACCAGCCAAGCCATCTCCGGCGAGATCGTTCTCGAGAACCTCATCAAGGCGCTGATGGTGATCGCGATCGAGCACGCCGGCGCCGAACGGGGGCTGCTGATTCTCGATCGCGGCGCGGTGCTGCAGATCGAGGCGGAAGCCACGATCGAGGGTGGAAACGTCGTCGTCGCGTTGCCGGAATGTCCGGTGCCATCAAAGACGCTGCCGGCCTCGGTTCTGCACTATGTCACCAGCACGCGCGAAAGCGTCATTCTTGACGACGCATCAGTCGGCAGCCGGTTTTCGGCGGACCCGTATATCCGCGAACGACGTGCTCGTTCCGTGCTTTGCATGCCGCTGCTCAAACAGGCCAAGCTAATCGGCGTTCTCTATCTGGAGAACAATCTGGCGCGGTCTGTTTTCGCGCCGGCCCGCATCGCCGTGCTCAAAGTGCTTTCCTCGCAGGCCGCCATTGCCCTCGAGAACGCGCGGCTCTATCGTGAGTTGGCCGAACGTGAAGCGAGGATCAGGCGGCTTGTCGACGCGAATATCATCGGCATCTTCATCTGGAACGTCGAAGGGCGTGTGCTCGAAGCCAACGACGCGTTCCTGCGCATCGTGGGTTACGAGCGCAGCGACCTCACGTCGGGCCGACTGAGCTGGCGCGAGCTGACACCGCCGCAATGGCGCGAGCGCGACGAACGGGCGCTGGCCGAGGTCGCGGCAAGCAGCACGGCTCAGGCCTACGAGAAGGAATTTATCGCGAAAGACGGCGTATTCGTTCCCGTGCTGATCGGCGCGGCGCTCTTCGAATCGGAAGGCAAGGAAGGCGTCGCTTTCGTGGTCGATCTGAGCGAGCGCAAGCGTGCCGAAGAGGACGCTCGCCGGAGCGAGCGACGGTATCGCGAGGTGCAGCGTGAGCTCGCCCACGCGAATCGCGTAACGACGATGGGGCAACTCGCGGCTTCGA
This sequence comes from uncultured Burkholderia sp., assembly GCA_964414365.1. Lineage (GTDB taxonomy): Bacteria > Pseudomonadota > Gammaproteobacteria > Burkholderiales > Burkholderiaceae > Trinickia. The sequence goes on along the minus strand of CAYPWK010000380.1, from coordinate 3,833 downwards.
TCAGCCACGAAATCAAGCAGCCGATCGCGTCGATCGTGACGAACGCCGAGGCTGCGTTGCGCTGGCTTGTTGCGCGGCCGCCGAATCTCGAAGAGGTGCGGCAGTCGTTGGAATGGATCCTTAAGGACGCGAGGCGCTCTAGCGAAGTCATGAATCGCATTCGCGGTCTCGTCAAGAAGGCGCCGACCTCCTCGGAGAAACTGGCGATTAACGAAGCGATTCAGGAGGTCATAGCGTTGATACGTACCGAGGCGGTGAAGAACCGCGTATCGGTGCGCACTCGTTTACTGGACAATCTGCCGCTTGTGGTCGGCGATCGGGTCCAGCTTCAGCAGGTGATACTCAATCTCACTATGAACGCTGTCGAAGCGATGAGCACCGTGGATGACGGGCCGCGCGAGCTTCTGATAGGCACAGCGATCGATGACTTGGGCAACGTTGCTGTCGAGGTGCAAGACTCGGGGCCAGGCATTGGAGCCGAGAACGCAAAGCGCCTCTTCGAGCCGTTCTTTACGACGAAGCAGACTGGCATGGGTGTAGGGCTATCGATTTGTCGGTCGATCATCGAGGCGCATGGCGGCCGCCTGTCCGTGGGCGCGAACACGCCGCGCGGGGCCGTGTTCCGCTTTACCTGCCCGGCGGCACCCACCACCTAGCCGGAAACCATCGTAAAGCGCGGAGAGGGGAGCGCCGGCCCCGGCACAGACAATAGTCACGTGCGGAAAGTCTTGGCGGTTTCATCGGCCGTGTGCCGAAGATCCGGCTCGAACGCAAGCAGATCGTCGAGCGTCACCCGTCCCACCGGCGCCTGCACCGCGATCGCCGCGCAGGCGCGATGGCGGTCGAGCATCACCGGCACCGCAATCGCTATCAGACCCTGCAAGTGCTCTTGGTTGTTGATCGCGAGCCGGCGTCGCCGTGTCACGGCGAGCTCTTTGCGCAGGGCATCCCGGTCGGTGATGGTTCGTTCGGAATAAGCGCGCAGCGGGAGCGTCTCGATCATCCGCTCTCGCCGGTCTTTCGGCAGGAAGCTGATCAAGAGCTTGCCGCTGGCCGAGCAATGCAGCGGCACGTGCGATCCCGGCTTCAGATGCATGCGCAGCGGCCATTCAGTTTCGACGCGGTCCACGTAGACGACATCGTTCCCCGACAGCATCGTCAAGTTGCAGGTCTCGCCCACTTTTGCGACCAACTGCTCGAGCAACACATGACGCGCCGCGGCAGGGCCCGCGTGCATCAGCACGTTGACGGCCAGCAGGCGCACCCGCGGCGAGCATTCGTAACGCTTGTCGCTGGCACCGCGCGTGATAAGCCACGCGTCGGTCAGCTGTTGGAGGATGCGATGCACGGTCTGCTTCGGCAGCCCGAGCGTGTTGACGAGATCCATCATGGAGAGCGGGGCGCCTGCCGCCGCCAACGTTTCGAGCACGCGGAACGCGCGCACTGCTGCCGCGTTCGATTGGTTCGATGCCGACATCGTCCCCCCTCTTCATCGCGGTGATGCCGCCGCTAGCTGCATTGTGTATCGCAATGCGCGGTTTTCGGGACCCGGGGAAGTCCCGAAATTCGCGATTTTCGTGGTGCGAGTCGGCCCTGTCGACAAATGTTCGGGAAACGGGACTCGCAGCGGACGGACGACGAATAGATTGGCAGTACCGCCAATTCTTTCGGAGTGCCGGGTATGAATCTGAGGGCTACAGCAGTCGAAACCGCTGGTGCGCCAGCGGACGAGGCAGTGGGTCAGTGCGTCGCCGCGCTCGTGGCGCGTGCACGCGAGGCGCAGCGCGCGTTCGAGTTCGCAGGCCAGGTTGCGCTCGATACCGCCGCGGCCGCCGCCGCATGGGCGATCATGGAGCCCTCTCGCAATCGTCAGCTTGCCGAATTGTCAGTGCGCGATACGGGTCTTGGCAACGTCGACGACAAGTTCCGCAAGAACTGGCGCAAGACGCTTGGGCTGCTGCGCGATCTGCACGGACAGAAAACCTGTGGCGTCATTGCCAGCGATCCCGCGAAGGGCATCGTCGAAATCGCACGCGCCGTCGGCGTCGTGGCCGCGGTTACACCGTCCACGAATCCGGCCGCTACGCCCGCGAACAAGATCATCAACGCGCTCAAGTGCGGCAATGCGGTCATCGTCGCCCCGTCGCCGAAAGGCCATTCGTCATGCGAGTTGTTGATCAGCTTTATTCACGCCGAATTCGCGAAGGCCGGACTCGATCCGGCACTCGTCCAGTGCTTGCCCGCACCCGTGAGCAAGGCCGCGACGGCCGCACTGATGCGGCAAGTCGATCTCGTTGTCGCGACGGGCTCGCAATCGAACGTACGCATGGCCTATACGAGCGGGACACCCGCCTTCGGCGTGGGCGCGGGCAACGTCGCGTCGATCGTCGAACGGTCAGCGGATTTGCACGGTGCGGCGCACAAGATTGCGTTATCCAAGACGTTCGACAATGCGACGAGCTGTTCGTCCGAAAATAGCGTCGTCATCGAGGACGCGGTGTATGACGAGATGCTGTCGCAGTTGCGCGGCTGCGGAGGTGCGCTGCTTGATACGACGCAAAAGGCGCAGCTGCAAGCTGTGATGTGGAACGGCGGCAAACTGTCCGAGCATTGCACCGCAAAATCGGCAGCGCAAATTGCGCAAGCGGCCGGTCTCGAGCAAGTCGCAGCGCGTGGCCCACGTGTCCTCTTGGTCGAGGAGACGGGCTTCGGCGCCGACTACCCGTTCTCGGGGGAAAAGCTGGCCCCCGTGCTGACCGTTTATCGCGCCCGTGACTTCGCGGACGCTGCAGACATCGTTCGCCGTATCTACGCGTACATGGGGGCGGGCCATTCGGTCGGGCTGCATACCGCGCGTACGGACCTCGCCGTCGAACTGGGCGAGCGGCTCCCCGTTGCGCGGGTGATCGTCAATCAGGCGCATTGTCTAGCGACGGGCGGCAATTTCGATAACGGCTTGCCGTTCTCTTTGTCGATGGGCTGCGGCACCTGGGGCCGCAACAATTTCTCGGGCAACCTCAATTTCCATCATTACCTGAACGTGACGCGCGTCGCCTATCCGATCGCTGAGGAAATGCCGGAAGTCGATGCGTTGCTCGGCGACTATTTCGGGAGGGTCGGTCGATGAGTGCGGCCACGACAGTGCGTGCGTTGGTCGACGCACGCGCGATCCAATATCCGAACAAACCGTTTTTGCTCGCTGCGCCGGAGGAAGGCGGCGACGGACGACGCGCAGGCGCACCCGTCGATGCAGGCATTTCCTTCGCGGCGCTGCGTGAGCGCTGCCGCACGCTCGAGGCGCGCTTTCGCCTCGCAGGATTGCGGCCGGGCGATGTAGTCACGGTGTTCATGGGCAACGGCGTTCAAACGGCCACGCTTTTGCTCGGCGCGATGTACAGCGGGCTCATCGTTCATCCGTTGAATCTGCTTTGTCAGCCGTCGCAACTGCGCTATATCGTGGAGCATTCCGACACGCGCATGATCTTTTTTTGTGACGAAACGTCCGACGCGATCACCGCCGTGTGCGCCGAGTTGCGCGCGCAGGGCATGACACGCGAGGTGGCGCTCGTCCATACGGCCCCCGATGCCGTCGAGTTGCCTGCGCTGCCGACTTTGGAACTGGCGCTTTCCGCGGTGAGCGATATGACGCCCGTCGGTACAGGCGACGATGCGCCAGCGATGTCGCGCGACGGTCCGGCTCCGACGGACGTCGCACTGCTGATGTACACGTCCGGCACCACCGGGGCGCCGAAGGGCGTGCTGCTGAGCCACCACAATTTGTTGGCGAACGCACGCAACATCAGCACCGAGCATCGGTTAGGCCCCGACGATCG
>CAYPWK010000379.1:0-5969 GCA_964414365.1 uncultured Burkholderia sp. | reverse complement strand
GCCACGCGCAAGGCACCGCCGCAGCCTAAGCTCGAGGGCTATACGTTCGAGGGCTATCGCAATGCCGACGGTACCGTCGGCACGAAGAACGTGCTCGGCATCATGACGAGCGTGCAATGCGTGGCCGGGGTGACCGAGTTCGTCGTGAACCGCATCAAGCGCGAGCTGCTGCCGCGCTACCCGAACGTCGACGATGTTGTGGCGCTCACGCATACGTACGGCTGCGGCGTGGCGATCAACGCGCCCGCCGCGATCGTGCCGATTCGCACGCTGCAGAACCTCGCCGTGAACCCGAACTTCGGCGGCGAAGTGATGGTGATCGGCCTCGGTTGCGAGAAGCTCGTGCCCGAGCGGCTGGTGCCGTCCGATCGCGCGCCCGGCGGACGCATTCCGATCGAAGTGGCGGGCAAAGCCGAGTCGCCGGTGCTTTCACTGCAAGACGAGGCGTACCACGGCTTCGGCGAGATGGTCGACGCGATCCTCGAGATGGCCGACAATCGGCTCGCCAAGCTGAACGAGCGGCGGCGCGAGACGTGCCCCGCATCGGATCTCGTCATCGGCGTACAGTGCGGCGGGAGCGATGCGTTCTCTGGCGTGACGGCGAATCCCGCCGTTGGTTTCGCGACCGACCTGATCGTACGCGCGGGCGGCACGGTGATGTTCTCCGAAGTGACCGAAGTGCGCGACGCGATCCATCTGCTGACGCCGCGCGCGATCGACGAGGAAGTCGGCCGTGCGCTCTTGCGCGAGATGTCCTGGTACGACGACTACCTGAGCGGCGGCCGCGCCGATCGCAGCGCGAATCCGTCTCCGGGCAACAAGCGCGGAGGCTTGTCCAACGTCGTCGAAAAGGCGCTCGGCTCGATCGTCAAATCGGGCACGAGCCCGATCGTCGACGTGCTCGGCCCCGGCGAAAAAATGCGCCGCAAGGGGCTCATCTTTGCTGCGACGCCGGCGAGCGATTTCGTCTGCGGCACGCTGCAACTAGCCTCGGGTATCAATCTGCAGGTATTCACGACGGGACGCGGCACGCCCTACGGTCTCGCCATGGCGCCCGTCATCAAGGTTTCGACGCGCAAGGCGCTCTCGGAGCGCTGGCACGACCTCATCGATCTCGATGCCGGCCGCATCGCCACGGGCGAAGCAACGATCGCCGATATCGGCTGGGAGCTCTTCCACATGATCCTCGATGTGGCGAGCGGCCGTAAGCAGGTCTGCGCCGACAAGCTCGGGCTGCATAACGACCTCGTTCTCTTCAACCCTGCACCGGTGACCTGACATGACGAATGTGAATCCGGCCGCCGATCCGCTTGACGGCGTGCCCACGCACTGCGGCCGCATCCTGCTTACGGGCGCCGCCGGTAATCTCGGCCGCGTGCTGCGCGAGCGCTTGAAGCGCTATGCCGACATCGTGCGCGTCTCCGATATCGCCGCGCTCGACGTTGCCCGCGGCGGCGAAGAGGTCGTGCCCTGCGATCTCTCCGATGCGAAGGCCGTCGATGCGCTCGTGCGCGGCGTCGATGTGATCGTTCATCTCGGCGGCGTATCGGTGGAGCGCCCGTTCGAGGAGATCATGCCCGCCAACATCGCAGGCACTTACCACATTTACGAAGCGGCGCGCCGGCATGGCGTGCGGCGCGTCGTCTTCGCGAGTTCGAACCATGTGACGGGCTTTTATCGGCAGGACGAGGTCATCGATCCGCTCGCGCCGCCGCGTCCCGACGGTTACTACGGGATCAGCAAGGCGTTCGGCGAGCAGCTCGCGCGCTTTTACTTCGACCGATACGGAATCGAGACCGTGAGCATTCGCATCGGCTCGTCGTTTCCGCAGCCGAAGGACCGGCGCATGCTCACGACGTGGCTCGGCTACGACGATCTCGAGCAGCTCGTGCGGCGCGCGATGTTCGTGCCGGGCGTCGGCTGCCATGTTGTCTACGGCGTATCGGCCAATCGCGACAGCTGGTGGGACAACGCGGCCGCCGCGCGACGGCTTGGCTATGTGCCAACCGAATCGAGCGAACGCTGGCGCGAGGCGATCGAACGCGCGCAAGCTCCGCTGCCCGAGGACGATCCGGTGCGACGCTACCAGGGCGGCGCGTTCGTGACGGTGGGGCCGTTCGGAGACTGAGCGACGATGACCGAAACCGTTGCAGTCGATCGCATCGGCGAGATGCGGTGCGAGGTCGGTGAAAGCCCGGTCTGGCATGCGGGCGAGGGCGCGCTTTACTGGACCGACATCCCGGGCCATGCGCTGTGGCGCTGGAATGCGTCGACAGCGCGCGCCGATTCATGGGCGTTGCCGCAAATGGCGGGCTCCATCGCGATGATCGATGGCAGCGGCGGTGATGACAGTGACGACGGCGGCATTGCGCTTGCGATGGAAACGGGCATTTACCGCGTACCGCGGCCCGAGCCGGGCGTGGCGTTGCCCGCCCCGACGCTGATAGCGAGCGTCGAGCATCCGCGTTCGGACATGCGCTTTAACGACGGCCGTTGCGATCGCCAAGGACGCTTTCTCGCGGGGACGATGGTGCTCGACATGGCGCTTGCCGCCCCGCTTGGACAGCTTTATAGACTCGACGCGGCGCGAGGTCGTTTGGACAGTCTTTGCGATGCGCTTATAGTGTCGAACGGTCTCGCGTTCAGTCCCGACGGACGCACGATGTATCTGTCGGATTCGCATCCGAGTCGGCGCATCGTCTGGGCGTTCGACTACGACATCGATGACGGCGTGCCGCACGAGCGCCGTCTCTTCGCCGATATGAACGAGCACCCGGGGCGGCCGGACGGCGCCGCCGTCGATGCCGAGGGCTGCTACTGGATCTGCGGCAACGACGCCGGCCTCATCCATCGGTTCACGCCGGCGGGCCGGCTCGTGAGAAGCATTGAAGTGCCGGTATCGAAGCCGGCGATGTGTGCATTCGGCGGGGCGACGCTGGAGACGCTCTTCGTCACGTCGATCCGCAAAGAGGGGGAGCCGCTCTCGGGCGCCGTGTTCGCGCTCGAGCCAGGGGTGGCGGGGTTGCCGGAGCCGCGGTTGCGGCGTTGAACATTGCGTTCGGAGCTCGCGAACGCGGAAAGACCGAGCGCAAACGACGCAAACGGCAAATAGCGACAAGAAGCGTTTTCACTAGGAGGAGACATGAAGGTAAAGGGCATCGTGCATCGCATCAGCGGCATCGCCGCAGCGGTTTGCTTTTCGTTGACGGCAACGGCCAGCTTTGCCGGCCCAGTATCGTTCAACGTCGCTGACGTCGCGGGCAACCTGGCGTTGACGAAGAAAGGCTTTGAGGCATTCAAGGCCAAGTACCCCGATCTCGTTTCGAACATCACCTATACGAACGCGCCCGCGCCGCAGTTGCCGGGCAAGATCAAGGCGATGCAGGCTGCGGGCCGCTCCGACATCGACCTCGTTCTGACGGGCACCGATGCGCTCGCCGCGGGTATCGAGCAGAACCTCTGGCTCAAGCTGCCCGATAGCGCGATCTCGGATGCTAGCTCCAAGTACGCGCCGGGGCCGGGCGAGATGCAGAAGCTGGCGCAGGGCTACGGTCTCGAAGTGACGTTCATGCCGGCTGGCCCGCTCATCGAATACAACCCCGACAAAGTGCCGCCGGCCGAAGTGCCGAAGACGCCGGAGCAACTGCTCTCCTGGTGCAAGGCGCATCCGAACAAGCTCATCTACGCGCGTCCTGCCAACTCAGGCCCCGGCCGTACGTTCCTGATGGGGCTGCCCTACGTTCTCGGCGACAAAGACCCGCAAGATCCGGTCAATGGCTGGGACAAGACTTGGGCGTTCCTCAAGCAGCTGAACGACTGTGTGCCGTACTACCCGGGCGGCACATCGGCCGTTATGAAGGAACTTGGCGAAGGCACGCGTGACATGACCGTCACGGTGACCGGCTGGGACATCAACCCGCGCGCGCTCGGGGTCGTGCCGGCCAACTTCAGGGTCCAGCCGTTCGAGAACATGAAGTGGGTCAACGATGCGCATTACATGGTCATTCCGAAGAGCGTGCCGAAAGAGAAGGTCGATGTCCTCCTGAAGATGATGGCTTTCATGCTCGAGCCGGCGCAGCAGGCGATGACCTACGACGACGGCTACTTCTACCCGGGCCCCGCGATCAAGGGTTTGACGGAGTCGCAGGCGCCTGAGGATAGCCGGAAGGTTCTCCAGAAGTTCGGCCGTCCCGAGTACGGAATGTGGATCGCGAAGTTCCCTAATGTCCAGCCGCTACCCGCTGAAAAGATGGTCGCGGCGTTCCAGAAGTGGGACCGTGAAGTCGGCGCGCAAAAGACGAAGTAAGAGCGTCAAGCGTAATGAGCGAAGTCGATGCGGCCGGGCGAGCCGACCGCATCTCGAGATGTCAGTAAGGGAAAGACCATGAAGCACACGTTCGATCGGCTGCGCCTGAACTCGGTGTCGCGCAGCTTTGCCAACGCCGAGGGTGCGCATATCTCCGCGCTCAACGGGCTCGATCTCGAAATCGGGCGCGGCGAGTTTATCGCGCTGCTCGGGCCCTCCGGCTGCGGCAAGTCCACGGCGCTCAATTGCATCGCGGGCCTGCAGCCGCTCACGGGCGGGGAGATCTGGCTCGACGATCTTCGTATCGATGTTCTCGCGCCCGAAAGACGCGGCTTCGGCATGGTCTTTCAGAACTATGCGCTGTTTCCCCATATGACGGTGCTGGAAAACGTCGGCTTCGGATTGAAGATGCGCGGTGTGGGAAAGGCCGAGATGGAGCGGCGCGCGCGCGCGGCGCTGCAGCTCGTGCAACTTGTCGGCCACGAAGGCAAGCTGCCGGGACAGCTCTCGGGCGGCCAGCAGCAGCGCGTCGCGATCGCACGTGCGATCGTGATCGAGCCGCCCGTCGTGCTGATGGACGAGCCGCTTTCGAATCTCGACACGAAGCTGCGTATCGAGATGCGGGCCGAAATCCGGCGCATTCACGGCAAGCTCGAGCGCGCAACGATTTATGTGACGCACGACCAGGACGAAGCACTCTCGATGGCCGACCGCATCGTCGTCATGAAAGAGGGCGTCGTGCAGCAGGTGGCCTCCCCAAAGGAAGTCTATTGCCGTCCCAAGAACCTGCATGTCGCGCGCTTCATGGGTTATCGGAACGTGGTCGCCTGCACGCTCGCCGGCGCAGCGGGAGGCGGTGTAGAGGTGACGGCGGGCGGCACGCGGTTCGTTGCCACGGCGATGGAGGAGTTCGGCGCGAAGGCGGCCATGCTCGCAATCCGGCCCGACGATCTCGTGCGCGCACAGCCCGGTGATCTCAATGCGTTCGACGTCGAGGTGGACGTGGTGGAGTATGGCGGCCGCGATTCGCTGCTTTTCGTGACCGCTCCATTCGGCAAGCTCTGGGCACGCGTAGAGGGCGAGTTCGCGCAAGGCGAGCGCGTCACGCTCGCCGTCGCGCCGGAGTGCGCGCTCGTCTACAACGAGGAGCGCAAATCATGACGGCACTTTCGCTCACCGGCCCGCGTGACGCCAAAGGCTGGCTCGTCACGCCCGCGCTCGCGTTCATCGTCGCACTCTTCATCTATCCGTTTGCCTACGGCCTGGTGTTGTCGTTTGAACCGATGAACGGCGGCAGTGTGCTCGCGAACTATGCGACGTTCTTTTCGGATAGCGCGATGTGGCCGACGATCATCGTCACGTTGAAGCTCGCCGTGCCCGCGACGCTCATCAACGTCGGCCTCTCGGTGCCCGTCGCTTTTACGCTGCGCCGGAAGTCGCCGTATCAGAAGCTGGCGACGACGCTGCTCGTGATACCGGTGACGCTCGGCACCGTGTTGATCGCCGACGGTATGCTGACCTACTTCTCGCCCAACGGCTGGTTCACGCAGGCGGTGGCAGCGCTGCACCTCTATGGCGATGAAGTGAGGCTCACGCACAACTATTGGGGCGTCCTTATTTCGTTGATCATTTCGGGCTTCCCGTTCGCGTTCCTGCTGACGCT
>CAYPWK010000378.1:0-5973 GCA_964414365.1 uncultured Burkholderia sp. | reverse complement strand
AGGTGCGGAGGATTTTGCGCTTACGGAGTTTCGCTATAGCGATGCGATGGTGAAGGCGCAGAACGCTCATAACGAAATCTATCTGCAGCACCGAGAGCAAATCGCTCGACGGGTACGCGACGGGAAGCTGTCGCTGGTTACTCCGGCCGGCATCGAGACAACCATCCTTGATGAGGGCTGCATCGGCATCGCTGATGCAAAGGCGTATCTCGACCAATGCTGTATCGGCTGGGAGGTTGCTATTCCTGACGTTGCGCCGCCGGCACCGGACAGGTCCGAACAAGCTATACCGATTGAATCGCTTTTTACGCAGCCAGGATTCGAGCGCAATTACCAGATGCTCGTCACTGAGCCGGGGAGCAGCCCCATCAAAACAGCAATAACCGGGGCTCTGATAGCCAGCGCAAAGGCTGGCGAGACGCTGGCGGCATCAATTCGAACCGTCACGCGCAAAGGTGAAAAATGGTCGGATGCCAGCCTGCGCACGCTGCTGGAGGAAAGCAAGATGCCGGGCTTCACCCAGAAAGCAGCGGCCAAGAAATATGGTGTGACTCCACAGCGCATCAGCGCGTTGCTGAAGCAGGCCAAAGGCAAGTTTGAGACGCCGGCCAAGGCTTCACTCTTCCCTACCGCGGGCACACAAATCCGGAAGGTGAAGGGCAAGCAATACAAGTGAGCTATTGCGTTGCCCTATTGCGCAAATCGGCCTGAAACCCTTGCCGGGTAAGGCCGCAACTGTTGCGCAACACTGATGCCGCTGTTGCGGTCCTCAGCCTGCGTTCCAAGCGATTCGCGTTGAGTCGCGCAACCTTGGAGCGCATCACATGACTGTGCAACAACTTACGGCGATTCAGACGCGCCGCCCCATCACGACCGAGGAGCTGGCTGCGCTCCTCTCGATTCGCCCGCAGTCCATCCGCAAACGCTACTGCCAGACCGGCGCGTACTTCTCGCTACGTCCGGTGAAGATGCCGAACGGTCGGTTGATGTGGCCGGCGGATGCCCTCGATAAGCTGGCGGAGGGTGCGTAAATGACGAAACCCGACCGCCGCCAAGCTAAATCGGGTTTCGAGGGCAAAGCTGAATCCAAGCCCAATGATACCCGCGAACCGGAGCAATTCGAACTGCTCCCGCCGCCGCCGTTCAATCCGACCTGGCCGAACGCCGGCACGCTGGCGGCTGAAGCGCTAATGCGCCTGCTGACTGGCGAGCGTTTGACGCAACCTGCTTTCGGCACGAGCCGCTGGCGACTCGCCGCCTACGTGCAGGACCTCGAATATCTGGGTTGGCCGGTGAAGTCCGCGCCGGTTCACTATCCTGGTCGCACTCGCCCCATCGCGCAATACTGGCTCGATAACAAGACCATCATGGCCGCTCGTACCTTGCGGGGTGCTGCATGATGAATGGTTTCGACGCCGCCCGTGCGCGCGAAGCCCTGTTCTCGCTCAGTGCCGGCTGCTCTCGCGACGAGTGGGTGCGCGCCGGCATGGCGGCGAAAGCGGCCGGCCTGTCCGAAGATGACTTCCTCGAATGGTCTGCGACCGGTGACAACTACGGCGGCGTGCGTGATGCCCGCTCCGTCTGGAAGAGCATCAAGGCTGACGGCGGCATCGGTGAAGGCACCCTGTTCAAGATGGCGAAGGACGCGGGCTGGCACGATGCACATGGGCACAACGGGGCGCAGGCGGCGCGTGTGCCGGTCGCGAAGCTGACGAAGGCCGAAACGCCCCGAAAGCAACGCACCGACCTCGCCGCGACGTTTGACGGCTATCCCCCCGCCAGCGCAGACCATCCGTACATCGTGGAAAAACGCGGCAATCCGGACGGCCTGCGCGTGGTGCCTTCCAACGACACGCTGACTATCGGTGGGCAGCGCGTCGCCGGCTGGCTGGCGGTCCCGGTCCGCTCGTTCGACGGCACGCTCTGCACGGTCCAATTCATCCCGTCGCCGGGCGCTGGAAAGAAGCTCAACGCGCCGGGCGCTTCGTTCAACGACGGCCTGTTCGTGGTCGGCAACATCGAAGCTGACAGCACGGTGTACGTGTGCGAAGGCATCGGGCAGGCGTGGGCGTGCGCCAAGGCCGATTATCACGCCGCCGCCGTGGTTACGTTCGGTGCCGGCCGCACTCGTCCCATCGCGCGGATGCTGCGCAAGCGATTTCCAGCGGCACGCATCGTCATCGTGCCCGACCGCGGCAAGGAACCGGACGCCGAAGACATCGCCCGCGAAGTCACCGGCGCGTGGACCGAGTTGCCCGTCGACAAGCCGGCGAACTACGACGCGAACGACTACGAGGCCGAGCATGGCTCCGACGCGCTGGCGGACCTGCTGCGCGCCGCCCGGACGCCGCCGATGCGCTACCGACTGCAATCGGCTGACGACCTGCTGAGCGCGCCACCGCTGCGCTGGATGGTTCAAGGGGTGCTGCCAGCTTCCGGATTCGGTGCTGTCTATGGGCCGTCCGGTTCCGGCAAGTCGTTCCTGGTGCTCGACCTGTGCGCGGCCATCGCCGACGGCATCGAGTGGTTCGGGCGGCGCGTGAACGCGGCCCCAGTGACCTACGTGTGCCTTGAAGGTGAGGCAGGACTCGGCAAGCGCGCGAGGGCGTGGAGCATCCGCCAGCGGCGCAATCTGCCGGACCGCCTGCGTTTCGTTACACAGCCGCTCGACCTGCGCCAGCCGGAAGACGTTGCCGACCTGTGCGCGGCGGTGCTGGCGGCGGGCGGTCGCGACGGGCTGCTCGTCATCGACACGTTGAACCGCGCAGCGCCCGGCACTGACGAGAACTCCAGCGTGGACATGGGCCAGCTCATCGAGGCGTGCAAGGAAGCGCAACGCCGGATTGGCGGCGTGGTGCTGCTCGTCCACCACACCGGCAAGGATGGCACGAAGGGCCTACGCGGTCATAGCAGTCTGTACGCCGCGCTCGACGCAGCCATCGAGGTTTCACGCAATGAAGGCCGACGCGAGTGGAGCGTCGCGAAAAGCAAGGACGACGCCGACGGCGGACGCCACGCCTTCGTGCTGCGCGTAGTGGAGCTTGACGACGACGAGCACGGCGAGCCGGTTACGTCGTGTGTAGTGGAAGCTGACGAAAGCACCGAGGAAGTGCGACGCGTGAAGCTCCCGCAGGGCGGCAATCAGCGTATCGCGCTCGATGCGCTCGCCGAGCCGCTGCGCCAGTCCCGCGACTTCGGGAAAGGCGACGCGCCGCCAAACCATCCCTGTCTTGAAATCGAGGCCGCTGTCCGGCTGGTTGCATCGAGCCTGACCTGCGAGCCACGAAAGCGAAACGAGCGTGCCAGGGCGGCCGTGACCGGCCTTGTCGCTAACGGCGTGTATGGCTCCAAGGACGGCTGGCTATGGCGCAAGTAACCCACTTCCCGCCCATCCCGGAGTCCGTCCCATTCCCGCCCGTATCTATATATACGGAGCGGGAGGAAACGGGACCCAGAAACTCCCGAAACGGGACGAAACGGGAAAAACGGGACACCGAACAAAGCGCACTGAGGGGCTTACATGGGACTGAAATCGAGAACGAAGGGAAAGGCCGCGGTTGCTGCCGATTGCGAGGTGAAACATGATTGACGGGGAGTTCGAGCGCCTTGTCCCGCTCGAGACGTGGCTGCACGAGAACGCACGGATGCGTTCCATCTGGCGCTTCGGCAGTCCGCGTCTGACCGGCCCCGCCGACATGGGCAAATGGCTACGGCGGCACGAGGCGAGGCTGACCGAGTGCGGCGCGGTGATGCGACTGGGCACTGCTTGGCGAATCGTGGAGCCGGCGTTCCGGCCGGTGCTGTTCGAAATACTGGCCGATGAGCGCGAGCGCGCTGAGCGCAAGGGAGGCAAGTGATGGTGACGAAGAGGAAGCCGGCGAGCGCTCCGCCTGAGAAGCGCGCGGATATGTCGGTACAGCAGCACGAGGGTGAGGCTCCCGACAAGGCAATAGCTCGCCTGGCTGGTAGCGCTACATTCCGGGCAGCCGTCACCGAGCGACAGATTATCGGGACGTCGATGGGCGGTTCAGAGTTGCATCTGTTCGCAGTCAATGACGCGCTGACGGAACGCTTTCTCAAGGTCACGAAAGAAGGCGACATGACGACGCCTGAAGCGATGTTGCTAGCTCAGGCGCACACCTGCGAAGCAATCTTTCACGAGTTCGCGCGCCGCTCGCTACGTAGCGACACGATGCCGAAGCTCGAGGCGTACATGCGCATGGCACTGAAGGCGCAGCAGCAGTCGGCGTCCACGCTGCGGATATTGGGCGAACTAAAGAACCCGCGCCCTGTGGCGTTCGTGAGGCAGGCGAACATTGCGAACGGGCCACAGCAGGTGAACAACGGGGCCGCGCCGCCGACCGTTTTGCGCGCGCACGAAGAAAACGGCAACCAATCGAACGAACTATTAACCGATGAACGGGAGGCACAACATGCCGCGACGCTGGACAGTGGAGCAACGGAAGGCGCAAGCCGAAAAAATCAAACGCTGGAGGCCGTGGGAGTCGGCAACGGGGCCGGTAACTGACTCCGGTAAGGCCGTGTCGTCACAGAATGCGCTGAAACACGGCCTGCGGGCTGCTGAGTGGCTCGACCATCAGAAGCGCGTCAATGACTTATTGCGAGCCTGCCGGGAGCGTCTGAAGCAGGTTTAACGAACCCCCCCGCGTGCGGGGTTTTTTGTTTGTCCCGCTCTTGAACGCTCAAAGCCGCATTGGATAGTGAGCGATTGTGCTGCTATCCTGCCTGAGCGACAAAAAGAACTGCCGGCGAGGCCCGGCAAGCGAGAGACCAAAAATGAAAAACGCCGTCTTGCTCTGCGCCGTCGCCTTGTGCGTGGCGGCCTGCAACAATTCGACCACGAGCACAACATCAAATAGCGGAAAGGCCGATGTGCCGTACATTGCCAGTTCATATCTCCCGCCTGCGGCGCTTGCCGCGTCGGAGACTGTTTCGCCTCACCCCCTAGCTTCGCTCCAGGCATCAACGCCCCTGTCATCTGACGGGGACGACGAAATCCTAACCGGGCGAAACGCCGGAGCGGCATTTTCCGCGTATGTGGGTGACATTCAGGCGAATCTCTTCGCAATGTCGGTAACGGGGCAGGTATACATCGGCAAGATAAGGCAGGATGTATCGTTCCGAGCGCTGCAGGAATATCGGGCAGACGCCGAAACGTTGAAGAACAGTGTTCAAGAGACGGCCCAAAAGATGACCTCGCTGCCTGTGCCAGGTAACGTGAGCGACGGCGACGGAGCTTACTTCGAAAAGGTGCTAGACGCCGCTATGGCATTGGTATCGAAAAATCTAGACGTGGCAGTCGATTTCTCCGTCAACGCCAACACCGGTGAAGACGCGTTCGATGATGTCCAGAACGCGGAAGCGGATGTAAAGCGCCTCAGGAAACAGTTCGAAGATGCCGTAATGAATGGCTACAGGCACTTTGGCTACAAGCGCAGCGAGATTGACCGGGAAACGCTGACCATCAAGAAGCCGGCGTAGGAAAGGTTACCGCCGACTGTCGCCTGAGTTGCGCTCTCTCGGAAAGCCCCCTATGTTTGTCTGCTACATCGAATAGCGGCAGGCAGGCACACTGCGGCCTTTCTCCACGAATAGGGAACACATTGAAAGAAAATGCTACGGGCCTTCAGTTTCAGCCGCGACTAAGAGCCGTTGTCACATGCGACTACACGGGGTTTGTCGAGCCGGAGATGGTAAAGGTCAGGTCGGTCGTCGTGCTTGCGAAAAGTAAGACTAATAGTCGACTGTTAACTGTGGTGCCACTGTCAACAACGCCACCCGATAAGGTGTTGCCATGTCACCACAAACTGAGCCGCAACCCGCACCCAGACGAAGACCCGGCGCTGGAGGTATGGGCGAAATGCGATATGGTTTACACGGTTTCGTTGACTCGGGTAAATTTTTACAAGACGAAGCCACGGCGAGGCGGCAGGGCCATCTACCATACGACGC
>CAYPWK010000377.1:0-5983 GCA_964414365.1 uncultured Burkholderia sp. | reverse complement strand
GATGTCGGGCACCTTCGAGCAGCCGACGCCCTGGTCGATCCAGCGCACGACATAGCCGAGAATGCCTTGCGCGTTGTTCTCGACTTCGCGGCGGATCTCGTCTTGCGACCACCTCGCGCGTTCGACGACGGGCACGGTCAGGAGGCCGTCGAGAAGCGCATTGCGCTCGCTCGCATAGTCGATCTTCTCGAGCTCTTTCTGCACGGCCTGTACGTCGACCTCGTGATAATGCAGCGCATGCAGCGTAGCAGCCGTCGGTGAGGGCACCCAGGCCGTATTGGCGCCCGCGCGCAGCTGCGCGGCCTTCTGCTCGAGCATGGCATGCATCATGTCGGGCATCGCCCACATTCCCTTGCCGATCTGCGCACGCCCGCGCAAGCCACAGGCGAGACCCACGAGCACGTTGTGGCGCTCGTAGGCGGAGATCCAGGTCGACGTCTTCATGTCGCCCTTTCTCAACATCGGGCCCGCTTCCATCGCCGTATGCATCTCGTCGCCGGTGCGATCGAGAAAGCCCGTGTTGATGAACGCCACGCGCGTGCTGGCGGCCGCGATGCAGGCCGCGAGGTTCACGCTAGTACGGCGCTCCTCGTCCATGATGCCCATCTTGAGCGTGTTGCGCGGCAGACCGTAGAGATCCTCGACGCGGTCGAAGAGTTCGCCCGCGAACGCGACTTCAGCCGGGCCGTGCATCTTCGGCTTCACGATGTAAATCGATCCCGTGCGCGAGTTGAGCTTGCTCGCACGATCGTGCAGCGCGCAAAGCGTGGTCACCACCGCATCGAGAATGCCTTCGGGAATTTCGTTGCCGTCACGGTCGAGCACGGCGCCGTTCGTCATCAAGTGGCCGACGTTCCGCACGAAAAGCAGCGAGCGTCCATGCAGCGTGAGTGTCTTGCCGTCCGGCGTGCGATAGCTACGGTCCGCATTGAGGCGCCGCGTGAAGGTCTTGCCGCCCTTCGCGACCTCTTCGGTCAGCGTGCCCTGCATCAGGCCGAGCCAGTTGCGATAGAGCGCGACCTTGTCTTCGGCGTCGACGGCGGCAACCGAGTCCTCGCAATCGATGATCGTGGTCACCGCGGCCTCGAGCAGCACGTCCTTCACATGCGCCGGATCGGTGCGGCCGATCGGCGTTTGCTCGTCGATCTGAATCTCGATGTGCAGCCCGTTGTGCTTGAGCAAGACGGCCGTCGGCGCATCGGGCTCGCCATGGTAGCCGACGAACTGCGCCGGTGTCGCGAGCGTCGTCGCGCCTTTGGCCGTGCTGATGGACAGTTGGCCGTCGCGCACGCGATAGCTCGTCGCGTCGCGATGTGAGCCGCTTTCGAGCGGAGCGGCGCGATCGAGGAAGGCGCGCGCATATTGGATGACGTGCGCGCCGCGGATGGGATTGTACGCGCCGCTTCGCGTGGCGCCGTCGTCCTCGGGCAATGCGTCGGTGCCGTAGAGCGCGTCATAGAGGCTGCCCCAGCGCGCGTTCGCCGCGTTCAGCGCATATCGCGCATTCGAAAGCGGCACGACGAGTTGCGGACCGGCTTGCTCGGCGATCTCGACGTCGACGTCCGACGTCGTCACCTGTACGCGCTCGGGCGCCGGCGCGAGATAGCCGATTTGCTCGAGGAACGCGCGATAGGCGCGCAGATCGCTCACCGGGCCGGGATGCGCGCGATGCCAATCGTCGAGCGCCGTCTGCAGGCGATCGCGCTCGGCGAGCAAGGCTCGGTTTTTCGGCGCCAGATCGTGCACGATCGCTGAAAAGCCTTGCCAAAATGCTTGAGGCTCGATGCCCGTGCCGGGCATCGCTTCGTCTTCGATGAAGCGGACGAGCGCGTCGGCGACGCGCAGGCCGTGGAGGTCGGTCAGATTGCTCATGGTGGTCATGCGTGTGTGCTTTTTGTTGACTAGGGCTCAGGCGGGCTGGACGACGCTTGCGGCGCCCGCCTTCGCGATTTGCGCGTCCTGATCGGACTTGACGCCCGACACGCCGACGGCGCCGACGCATTGGCCGTTTACGACAATGGGCACGGCGCCTTCCAGCGTGCCGGCGAGCGGCGCGCTCAGGAATGCATAGCGTCCGCCGTTGATCATATCTTCATAGACTTTCGATTCGCGCCGTCCGAGGGCCGACGTACGCGCCTTCTCCGTGGACATGTAGGCGCTGCTCGGCGGCGCACCATCGAGACGCAGCAGACCGAGCGGATGGCCCCCATCGTCGACGACGGCGATCGTCACCGCCCAGCCGTGTCGCTCGGCTTCGGCGCGCGCCGCGGCGAGGATGTCGCCGACCTCGGCGATGCCGAGTATGAATTTCGTTTGCATGTCGATTCTCTCTTTTCTCTTCGGACTACTAATCAGGCGCGGGCGTCCGTCCTCGCCGAGATCGGTCGACGAGTTTCGCCTCACTGGGACGCCAGCGACGCATCGACGAGTTCGATCCAATGCCGCACGGGTGTACGGCCGGCACCGTTCAGGTGCGTCTGGCAGCCGATATTGGCCGTCACGATCGTGTCGGGACTGCCGGCTTCGAGCGCGTCGAGCTTATTGTCGCGCAATGCGCGGGCGAGCTGGGGTTCGGTGATCGAATAGGTGCCGGCCGAGCCACAACAAAGGTGTCCGTCGGCCGATTCGGTCAGGTCGAAGCCCAGGCGCTTCAGCAGTGCTTCCATCGCGCCGCCGAGCTTTTGCGCATGCTGCAGCGTGCAGGGGCAATGCACGGCGATACGGCCGGCGCCGCGAGCCCGATCCCTTTCCTCGCCGCCGAGCGGCTGCAACGCCTCGAGCGGCTCGGCTGCCAGCACCTCGACGAGATCGCGCGAGAGCTCGCTTACGCGCCTCGCTTTCGCCGAATAGGCTTCGTCGTCGCGCAGCAGATCGCCATACTCTTTGACGAAGGCGCCGCAGCCGCTCGCCGTCAGCACGATCGCTTCGGCGCCGGCCTCGATTTCCGGCCACCAGGCGTCGATGTTGCGGCGGGCGCGATCGAGCCCGTCGTCGTGCGCGTTCAGATGATACTCGGCCGCTCCGCAGCAGCCGGACTCGGGAGCCGGCGTGATGCTGATACCGAGGCGGTCGAGCACGCGCGCGGCCGCCGCATTCGTGTTGGGCGAGAGCGACGGCTGCACACAGCCTTCGAGCATCAGCATGCGGCGCGCATGGCGCACGGGCGGTCGCCGCGAGGCACGGGCTGGCGAGGCGGGAATTTTCTCGCGCAGCGGGCTGGGCAACAACGGGCGCATCATGCGGCCCGCTTTCAAGAGCTTGGCGAAGAGCGACGGGTCCGGCACGACGCGGCGCAAGCCGGCGCGCAGCAGGCGCTCCTTGACCGGACGCTCGGTGCGCCGCTCGAGTTCCGCGCGGCCGATGTCGAGCAACGTGTGATACCGGACGCCGGACGGGCAGGTCGTTTCGCAGTTGCGGCAACTGAGGCAGCGGTCGAGGTGCGTTTGCGTCGTGACGCTGGCAGGCTTGCCCTCGAGCAATTGCTTGATCAAATAGATGCGGCCGCGCGGCCCGTCGAGCTCGTTGCCGAGCACTTGATAGGTCGGGCAAGTCGCGTTGCAAAACCCGCAGTGGACACAGGCTCGCAGGATCGCTTCGGCTTCGTCGGCCCGGGCGATCGACCGGGCTTCTTCGCTGAGAATGGTTTGCATCGATTCGGTAGTGCGGTAGTGCAGTGTTCGGGGACTCGCGGTCGACGTATTCAGAGCGCCGCGTAAAGGCGGCCGGGGTTGAAGACCCCATGCGGATCGAGTCGTGCTTTCAGCTGCCGGTGCACGCGCAACAACGGGGCGGGCAGCGGCGAGAACGGCTCATCGGTGACGCCGGCCGTGAAGCAGGTCGCGTGGCCGCCGAGTGCGCGCGCGGCCTCGCGTACGACGCTCGCGGGCGCGTCGGTCTTGAGCCAGCGTTGCATGCCGCCCCAGTCGAGCAACGTGGGGCCCGGCAGATCGACGAGCGGGGCCGACGCCGGCACGGACAGGCGCCAGAGTGGCTCGGTGCGCGCGAAGAACGGCAAGCGCAACGCGCGCAGGGCGGTCCAGAACGCGCCGTCCGATGCCACGCCGCCCAAGCGCGCGTGCGCCTCGCGCACCGAACCCGTCCCGCCTTCGAGCCGCAAGCGAAGCACGTCGTTCTCCACGCAGGCGCCCGCGAGCGGCACGCCCTCGCGCAGCCAGCCCGCAAGCTTCGGCAGTGCGGCCGCGGCCGGCATTTCGAGCGCCAGATCAAGGGTGGCACGCGGCTTCGGCAGGACTTTCAGCGAGACTTCGGTGATGAGGCCGAGGCTGCCGAAGCTGCCCGCGAGAAGGCGCGACACATCGTAGCCAGCCACATTCTTCATGACCTGGCCGCCGAAACGCATCTGCTTGCCATTTCCAGTGATGACACGGCAACCGAGGACGAAGTCGCGCACGGAGCCGGCCCACGGCCGCCGCGGACCGGCGAGCGCCGCGGCAACCATGCCACCGACGGTTGCCTGGCCATCGAAAGTCGGAGGCTCGCAGGCCAGCATCTGACCGGCTTCATCGAGTACGGCTTCGAGGTCGGCGAGCCGCGTGCCGGCCCGCGCGGTCACGACGAGTTCGGTCGGATCGTAGCTGACGATGCCGGCGTGGCCGCTCGTGTCGATAGGCACCGCGCGGCCGTCCCGCGCCTCGATCGGTCGGCCGAGGAACGATTTCGTGCCGCCGCCGCGGATCGCGAGCGGTATGCGCTTCTCGATGGCGTCGTGCACGGCTGCGACGAGCGCTTCACTGCCGTCGGTCGAATGGAATTCTCGTCGCATTAGAAGCGCTCCAGCTCCGGAAATGGCAGTTTGCCGCCATGAACATGCATGCCGCCGAACTCGGCGCAGCGATGCAGCGTCGGGATGTTCTTGCCCGGGTTCAAGAGGCACGATGGATCGAACGCGCCTTTGACGGCGTGGAAGAACTCGATTTCGTCGCTCGAAAACTGCACGCACATCTGGTTGATCTTCTCGCGGCCGACACCGTGCTCACCCGTGATGCTGCCGCCGACCGCCACGCAAAGCTGAAGAATGTTCGCGGCCAGCGCTTCGGTGCGCTCGAGCTCGCCGGGACGGTTTGCGTCGAAGAGAATGAGCGGGTGCAGGTTGCCGTCGCCGGCATGAAAGACATTGGCGACGCGCAAGCCGAATTCGTCCGACAGTTCGGCAATCCCTGTCAGCACGCGCGGCAATTCGCGGCGCGGGATTGTGCCGTCGATGCAGTAGTAATCGGGCGCGAGCCGGCCGACCGCCGGGAACGCATTCTTGCGCCCGGCCCAAAGTCGCAGCCGCTCGGCTTCGTCGCGCGCGATGCGGATTTGCGCGGCCCCGGCGCGGCCGAGCAGTTCGCTCACCTGCGCGATCTCTTCTTCGACGTCACTCGCGGCGCCATCGAGCTCGCAAAGGAGAATCGCCGCGGCATCGACAGGGTAGCCCGCATGAATGAAGTCTTCGGCGGCACGTATGGCGAGGTTGTCCATCATCTCTAGTCCGCCCGGAATGATCCCAGCGCCGATGATCTGCGCAACGGCGTTACCGGCTATCTCCACGTCGTCGAAGCTCGCCATCAGCAGCTTCTGGCATTGCGGCTTGGGCAGCAGCTTGACCGTTACTTCGACCACAACGCCGAGCATCCCTTCCGAGCCCGTGAAGAGCGCGAGCAGGTCGAATCCAGGGCTGTCGAGCGATTCAGCGCCGAGTGTCATGCGCTCGCCGTCGATCGTGACGATGTCGACTGCCAGGATGTTATGCACCGTCAGCCCGTACTTGAGGCAATGCACGCCGCCCGCGTTTTCAGCGACGTTGCCGCCGATCGAGCAGGCGATTTGCGACGATGGGTCGGGTGCGTAGTAGAGCCCGTAAGGTGCGGCCGCCTGCGAGATGGCGAGATTGCGCACGCCTGGCTGCACCCGCGCGATGCATGCCGACGCATCGACTTTCAGGATGCGATTGAACTTCGACATCGCGAGCAAGATGCCC
>CAYPWK010000376.1:0-5986 GCA_964414365.1 uncultured Burkholderia sp. | reverse complement strand
CAAGCGCTCGAGCGCCTCGCTGCCGGATCGCTTTGTTGACCTGGACGAGCATGCCCGCCTCGCTCGATTCGACGAGCTTGAACTTGCCAAGGCCGAACTGATTGCTCTTGATCATCTTGTCGATGAGCGCGTTGCCGTCGTTGCCGGGCTCGATGCCGTAGATCCTGTCGCCGAGCTTGTCCGCGTATTTCTGGATGTCGGCGAACGATTTAAGGCCGGCGTTGTAGACGTAGTCCGGCACCGCAAGCGTGTACTTGGCCCCGGTCAGATTCGCCGGCTGTAGCACCTTGATCTGCCCAGCCTTGACGAACGGATCGATGATGGGATCCATCGTCGGCGACCAATAGCCGAGGAACACGTCGATTTGCTTGCTCTTGATACCCGCGAATGTGATTGGCACGGACGCGATCGTCGTCGTCGGATGATAGCCCAGGCCTTCGAAGACCTTCGACGCGAGGCCCGTCGTGGCCGCGATGTCAGTCCAGCCGACGTCCGCGAAGCGGACGTTGCGGCAAGCTTGCGCGTCGCCCGCGAACGCCGGAGTCGCCAGCGCTGCAGCAGCAATCCACGCGCAACCGGCTTTGATCAACAACTGCTTCATCCACTTCTCCTCATTTCACTTTGGTTAAGACGTAGATTGCCCGGTTTTCCGTAGGGCGACGGTACTGCAAAAGCGTGGCGTCGAACAACGAGTCGTTCAGCTTGCATGACCCGTTGCCTCGCGCATTGCGGCACCCCGCGCCGGCGCGCCATTCGCGATGTAGTACGGCGCACTCGCGCGGGGCAGCGGCGCGCGGCCGCGGATCCGGTCGGCGATTTTCTCGGCGATCATGATCGTTGGCGCGTTCAGGTTGCCCGTGGTGATCAACGGCATGATCGAAGCATCGACTACTCGCAGGCCTTCGAGCCCATGCACGCGGCCCTCCGCATCGACCACCGACATCTCGTCGCTGCCCATCGCGCACGAGCACGACGGGTGGTACGCGGTCTCCGCGCGTGAACGCACGAACGCGTCGAGCTCCGAATCGGTCACGCATTGCGCCCCCGGGCTCAGCTCTTCACCGCGGTAGCGATCGAGCGCGGGTTGTCGCATGATTTGGCGCGTGATGCGGATGGCGTCGCGAAACTCACGCCAATCGAGCGGTTCGGCCATGTAGTTGAACAGGATCGACGGATGATCGCGCGGGTCGCGCGAACGCAGCTTGACCCGCCCACGGCTTGGCGAGCGCATCGAGCCGACGTGCGCCTGGAACCCGTGCATCTTGATCGCATGCGTGCCGTTGTAATTGATCGCGACCGGCAGGAAGTGATACTGGATGTTGGGCCACGGGTCGTCGTCGCGCGTGCGAATGAAGCCGCCGGCTTCGAAGTGGTTGCTCGCGCCGATCCCCGTGCCCTTCAGCAACCACTCGAGGCCGATGGCCGGCTGGTTGTGCAGCAGCAGCGCCGGGTAGAGCGACACGGGCTCGTTGCACGCATACTGCAGGTACATTTCCAGATGATCCTGCAAGTTCCGGCCGACACCGGGGAGATCGAGCACCAACGGAATGCCGAGTTCCCGCAGCCATTCGCCGGGCCCGACGCCCGAGCGCTGCAGGATCTGCGGCGATGCGATGGCCCCTCCGCACAGCAGAACCTCGCGCCGGGCATGAGCGGTAACGATCGAGGTCGAGTTGCCTTGCAGATACGCGACGCCGCTGGCACGCTTGCCGCTGAAGAGAATGCGGTCCGCCGTGGCATGCGTGACGATCGTGAGTTCGGGCCGCGCCCGGGCTTGGTCCAGATAACCGCGCGCGGTACTTGCGCGACGTCCGTTAGCCGTAACGGTGCGGTCCATCGGGCCGAAGCCTTCCTGACGGTATCCATTCAGATCGTCGGTACGCGGATAACCGGCCTGCACGCCGGCCTCGACCATCGCTTCGAAGAGCGGATTGACGCCCGGCTTGCTCGTGCTCACGTGTACCGGGCCGTCGCCGCCATGGTAGTCGTTCGGACCGACATCGCGCGTTTCCGCCTTCCGGAAATACGGTAGGCAGTCGAGATAGGACCAGGTTTCGAGACCCTCGCGTTGCGCCCAGCCGTCGTAGTCGAGCGCGTTCCCGCGGATGTAGCACATGCCGTTGATGAGCGAAGAGCCGCCAAGCCCCTTTCCGCGTCCGCACTCCATGCGGCGGTCGTTCATATGCGGCTCAGGCTCCGTCTCATACGCCCAGTTGTAGCGCCGGCCTTGCAGCGGATAAGCCAGCGCAGCCGGCATCTGCGTGCGGAAGTCGAAACGGTAGTCAGGGCCGCCTGCTTCGAGCAGCAGCACCGTCACGCCGGCGTCTTCGGTCAGCCGTGTCGCGAGCACATTGCCCGCGGAGCCCGCACCGATGATGATGTAGTCGTATTCGTTCGCACCCATACCGAGTTGCCTCAACACGTTGGCCGTCGCAGGCCCGCTTCGGCCTGCCGCGCCGACAAGCATGAAACGATGCTCATCGCCCGACCCGCTCTAGCTTGCTTAAAACAGCGGCAGGTACCTGCCCAATTCAATCTGGACGGACTTGAGCCGGGTGTAGTGCTCGAGTGTCGCCAGGCCGTTTTCACGGCCTACCCCCGACTGCTTGTAGCCGCCTACCGGCATCTGCGCGGGCGATTCACCCCAGGTGTTGACCCAGCAAATGCCTGCCTCCAGTCGATGGATCACCCGATGCGCACGAGCCAGGTTTTCCGTGACGACGCCTGCCGCGAGGCCGTAGCGTGTATTGTTCGCGCGCGCGACGACCTCGTCCTCCGTGTCGAACGAAAGCAGGCTCATGACCGGACCGAAGATTTCCTCCCGGACGATCTTCATGTCGTCGCGGCAGTCGGCGAAGACTGTCGGCTGCACGAAAAGTCCGCGCGCAAAGTCGCCGTGGACAATGCGCGCCCCGCCGGCCACGAGCCGCGCGCCTTCACGTCGGCCGCTCTCGATATAGCCGAGCACTTTGTCGAGTTGCGCATGGCTCACGAGCGGACCGAAGTTCGTTGCCGGGTCTGATGGCTTGCCGATCCTGATACGCCTCACTCGTTCGACGATGCGTGCTTCGAAGGCTTGCAGAATCGAGCGATGGACGAATACGCGCGTGCCGTTCGTGCACACTTGCCCCGCGCTGAAGAAATTCGCGCCCATCGCGATATCGGCGGCGCGGTCGAGATCCGCATCCTCGAACACAATAAGCGGCGACTTGCCGCCGAGCTCCATCGTCACTTCCTTGAGCGACGATCCGCCGGCGAGCGACATCACCTTGAGCCCCGTTTCGACGCTCCCGGTGAACGAGATCTTTGCGATTTGCGGGTGAACGCTCAGCATCGCACCCACGCGCCCATCGCCTTGCACGACGTTGAACACCCCGGCGGGCACGCCGGCTTCGATATAGATCTCGGCGAGCTTCAATGCCGACAGCGGCGTCACTTCGCTCGGCTTGAAGATCATCGCGTTGCCGGCGGCCAGCGCGGGCGCGGATTTCCAGCATGCGATCTGGATCGGGTAGTTCCAGGCGCCGATGCCCGCCGTCACGCCGAGCGGCTCGCGCCGCGTATAGACGAACGACTCGTTGCGCAGCGGAATCTGCTGCCCCTCGATCGCCATCACGAGGCCCGCGTAGTATTCGATCACGTCGGCACCCGTGACGATGTCCACGGCACGCGTTTCCGCGATCGGCTTGCCGGTGTCGCGTATTTCGAGCTCGGCAAGTTCGTCGTTGCGCGCGCGCAATAGGTCGACTGCGCGCCGCAAGATGCGCGAGCGATCCATCGGGTTCAGCGCGGCCCATGCGCGCTGACCTTGCTGCGCGGACCGAACCGCGCGGTCGACATCGGCTTCGCTCGCCTGCTGAACCGTGGCGAGCTTTTCGCCCGTGGCCGGGTCCAGCGTGTCGAAAGTCGTGCCGCTCGTGGCATCGACGTACTCGCCGTCGATAAAGAGTCGCTGCAAACCATAGTCTGGCATCAGGCGTTTCCTCGCAAACCGGTGGGACGGCGCGGCAATGCCGCGCGGATCATTCGCGTGCGCCCTCGCACTGTAGGAGCAGCAAGTCGATGTACTCGTTGGCGAGCCGCAACGCGGCTCGCGTGTCTAACGGCTCGCCGCTGAGCGCGCCGCGCAACCACAAGCCGTCGATCATTGCCGCGAGCCCGCGGGCCGCCCGTCGCGCGGCAGCGTGCGTCATCAGCTTTCTGAATTCGGCGCACAGATTCGAGTAGAGGCGGCGCGTGTTGACACGCTGCAGCCGGCGCAAGGCGTCCTCGTGCATGCTCTGCGCCCAAAACGCCAGCCACGTTTTCATCACCGGCGTATTCACCTGTGATACGTCGAAATTGGCCGCCACGATCGCGCGAAGTCGCGCTCGCGGGCCGGCCTTCGCCGCGATGAGTCCACGCCGCCTGGTAGCCGCCCAGAGATCGCGAAGGATGTGGCGCATCGTCGCTTCGAGCAGCCCGCTCTTGTCGCCGAAGTAATGGCTGACGATGCCCGTCGAAATGTTCGCGCGCTGCGCGACCGATGCGAGCGTCGTGCCTGATAGGCCACACTGGTCGATACACAGCAGGGTGGCGTCGATCAGTTGCGCGCGACGCACTTCGCGCATTCCGACTTTGGGCATGGATCATCGGCCTCGGGATTCGATGCGGTTACTCTAGTGTTTTTTGTTTGAGCGATCAATCAATAAAAACGGGGACGATCTGCTCGTGTCGCTTTGGGAAAAGGCCGGATGAACGCGCGCATGAATCAGAACGTCTTCGTCAGCGTCGCGAAGACCGTCGTCTGCAACGGGTTCGACACGGCGATGTTGCCCGCCGAATCGCGCGCACCCGTGGTGTAGTGGTCATACACGTTCGTCGCGCCCCACCCCTTCGTGACGGCACCTGTCAGCGTCCAGCCGCCGTCGAACGTCTTGGAGACAGCCACTTTCGCATCCTGCCAGTTGTAGGCCGAGAAGTTCTGCACGCGCTCCCATCCGTAGTGAAGCAGCAGCGAAAAGCCGTGCGTGAGGTCAATGTTGGTGTTCAGGTCGAGGTAGCCGGAGCCGCGGCTGCCTTTGCCGTTGCCAATGCCGAGCGACTGGCTGTCGTAGCCGAAGTAGTTTGGCGTGTACGTCAGCCAATATCGGGCCGTGAACCACTTGTAAGTCAGCGCGGCAACGAATTCGCCGTAGTTGTAATTCGTCGCGCTCGCTGCCATGCGGGCGCCCGGATACACGTAATAGTAGATCGTGCCGGTGTAGGCGAGATCGCCGAGGGAGCCGCCGTAGCCCCCATAGAGATCCCATTCGACGGTGCCGCCTTCGATGAATTTGCTGCTGACCGTGGAGAGCCACGTGCCGGCAAAGAGGCCGCTCGAGTGCGCGTAGTCGAAGCCGCCCTGAATCGCCGGCTTGCCCCATGTCTGGCGAAACCCGCGGGAAACGTACTGAGAGGCCAGCGTGACGTTCGCCGTAAGCGGAGATGTTGGCGGCGCGGACGCGGGGGCACTTGCCGGCGTTGGCGGATCGACGGCCGCCGTGGTGGCGGGGGCAGCACTCGCCGCGCTCGTGGACGTCGCAGCGTTTCCGGAATTGGCCGTATCGGCGGCATTTGCGTTACTTGCGCTTGCCTGTGCGAACACGCTTGCCGAGTACAGCGAGCCGAGACATAGGGCAGCACAGCTGATGGCTGTACCGAGTTGACGTGACTTCCCGTTTTGGTGC
Source organism: uncultured Burkholderia sp. (assembly GCA_964414365.1). Taxonomy (GTDB): domain Bacteria; phylum Pseudomonadota; class Gammaproteobacteria; order Burkholderiales; family Burkholderiaceae; genus Trinickia. Next base: position 278 of record CAYPWK010000376.1, on the reverse strand, counting down.
TGCATGTGCGCTCCGTCGTCGTTGAAATCGATCGCTCTTCGAGTGGCGTTCTGTCATTCGTGGCCACTCTATGTTTTTTTGTTTGAACGATCAATCAATAAAAAAACGATGGCGGGCTCGTGTCGCTTTTGGAAAAGAGCACGTCGGATCAGCAATCGTCCGATCGCGTTCAAGGTTCGTGTTGCGGTGCGATCGGGCCGAGAGAATAGGTCACCCTCGCGGCGAAACTCCGAATAGCTGAAAGACCACACCGCGCAGCCAGCGATTCCCGGCCTCAT
>CAYPWK010000375.1:0-6011 GCA_964414365.1 uncultured Burkholderia sp. | reverse complement strand
CGAAGTCTACCTCACCCGTACGCGAGGCCATATCGACCCGCCCGCGCACGCCGCCGCCGATCAGCACCGTCCCGTTGTCGAACTGCTTGAACGAAAGCGGCTGGCTCGTTGCGCCGACGACGGGAGAGCAGAAGGGCGGCACGCGATGCGTGATGGTCAACAGCAGCGCGACGGGCTCTTCGGGCACAGGCTCGCCGACCTGACTGGCGAACTCGCCGGCCCATGCGCCGGCCGCATTGACGACGTACTCGGCCGTGAAGCGCGCGTCGCTCGTCGCAACCGTCCAATGCTCGCCCAGGCGTTCGATCGCTGTTACGCGGACGCCTTCGCGCACGACGACGCCGAGCCGCTCGGCCGCGCGCCGAAATGCCGTCACAGTGCGATAAGGCAGGGCATGGCCATCGTCAGGCACCCAAATGCCGCCGGTCACATGCGGTGCAACGGCCGGCAGCAAGTCCCGAACCGTCGCGGCGTCGACGAGCGTCTCATGCGTGAAGCCTCGCTGGCCTAGATCGGCCACGCGCGCGCGAAGCGTCTCAAGGTCGGCCTCCGACTCGGCGACTTTCAATTGGCCGCTCGGCATGAAGCCGCCGGTATCGTCGACGAGTTCGGGCAACCGATGCCAGAGCGCGCGCGATTCAAGCGCAAGCGGTATCTCCGCGATGTGACGCCCAAGCGTGCGCACACCACCTGCATTCACGCCCGACGCATGACGCCCGCAATATTCGGCTTCGAGCACCGTGACGCGTGCCCCCGAGCGGGCCAGATGCAGGGCGCTCGAAAGCCCATGAAAGCCGCCGCCGATGACGAGAACGTCGGCCCCGGAGCCGGACGGTCGGCCGGTCGCGCTCGAGGGGCTCATGACTCGCGCGCCAGTTCGCCGAGCGTGATCGGCTTGATCGGAGGCCGAATGCGGTAGTAGCCGACTTCGGCCGGCGACACGCCGCGCGCGTCGGCGATGATCTCGGTCACCGTGAGCCCGCAAAGGCGCCCCTGGCAAGGCCCCATACCGCAGCGACCGAACGACTTCGCCTGATTGGGCCCAGTGCAGCCTAGCCGGACATGCTCGCGCAGCGTTCCGGCCGTGACTTCCTCGCATCGGCAGACGAGCACGTCGTCGGCCGGAATACGGTTTTGCGGCTTCGGTCGATAGAGCGCATCGAGGAACGGGCGGATGCGCAGATGCGCGGCCAATTCGCGCCTTAACGGCGCCGCGTGACGATCGCGCTCGGCCTGATCGATCCGTCCGACGGCACAGGCCGCGGCCAGGCCCGCGAGCTCGCCGAACAACGCCGCGGCCGACGCGCCGCCAATGCCGGCGCCATCGCCGGCGATATGAATGCCGGGTACGCTGAGCTCGCCCCATTCGTCAGTGAGCGGCACAAAACACAGTTGCGCATCGTCCCATCGATGCTTAGCACGAAGCGCCCACGTGAATTGAGTGTTCGGCACGACGCCCTGATGCAGCAATACCACGGATGTCTCGATGCGCTGACGGCCGCGCGCGTCGACGAAGCGCACAGCGCGCACGGCATCGTCGCCTTCGATCGAAAGCGATGTTACGCCTTCGTGGAACGGCACGCCCGCGCGCCGCAGCGTGCGCATCATCGAGAGGCCTTTCCTTAAATAGCGCCAGCCGGCCAGTGCTCCGCCGAGGTGGGCGAGCGCGCGGCGCTTGTCCGACGCATCGGTTGTATCGACGATCGCGCGCACGGGTATGCCCGCGCGAACGTACTGCCAGCCGAGCAGGTAGAGAAGGGGGCCGCACCCGGCGAGCACGACCGGCTCGGTCGGGACCGTGTCGGCTGTCTTCAGCAGAATCTGTGCGGCGCCGGCCGTCAATACGCCCGGCAGTGTCCATCCGGGCACGGGGAACGGCCGCTCCATCGCACCGGTGCAGAGAATCACGCGCTGCGCCTTGAGCGAACCGACACGACCATCGCGGACGTAATGAACGGTCCGTTCCGGCGTGACTTGCCAGACAGCCGCGCCGCCGATGTGCCCCGCCGGCGAGCGCTGGAACGCCTCGACGAGCGAGCGGCCCGCAGCGTAATCGGGACCGAGTATATCGAGGCGTTTCTCGGGCGCGCGGCCGACGCCGCGATAGATCTGTCCGCCCGGCTCGGCTTGCTCGTCGAGCAGCACGACCGAGGCGCCGAGCTGCGCGGCTCGCGTGGCCGCGGCCATGCCGGCCGGCCCGCCGCCGATGATGGCGACATCGATCTCGACTGTTTCAATGTCCATGCGCGATCTCCGAGGTGACGGCCGATAGCGTGCGCGCGCGTTCCTGCGTGCGGATCTTCATGCCGTCGCGCACTTCGACGAGGCAGGTTTGCCGGTTCGGCTCGCCGTCGATCTCCATCAGGCATTCGAAGCAGACGCCCATCATGCAATAGGGCGCCCGGGGCGCCCCGCTGACGGGCGTGCTGCGAAAGCGCACGAGGCCTGCCGAAAGTAGCGCTGCGGCCACGCTGCAACCGGAGGGCACTGAGATCGGGCTGCCGTCGAGTTCGACGGTAACCTGCGGCACGCTGTCGTCTGGCGTGAGCCGGCGGAAAAGGCTAATGGGCATGATGGGTAGTCCATTCGGAATGCAAGAAGCGGTCGCCCGCGAACACGTCGAGGTCCTCCGGCGCCTGTCCGCCGGCAATCCACGGCGCGATGCGCAACGCATGCGCCGCGGCGAGCGTGACGCCGCTATGGCAAGTTGCGACGAAGGCGCCGCGATAGGTTGAGGACTCCTGATAAATCGGAAAACCGTCTGGGCTCAATACGCGCAGCGCGCTCCAGGCGCGCACGAGGCGCAGGCCCTGGAGCACGGGAAAGCTGCGGATGCCGCGCTGCGCGATCGTCGCAAGCACGCTTGTCGTCGTCGTGTCGTCGAAGCCGACGTCCTCCATCGAATCGCCGAGTTGGATCGTCCCCTCATCGGTCTGGCGCACGTACGTCGTCGGATAGTCGAGGAATGGCGCGACGCGCTCGCCGACGAGAACCTGACCGCGATTCGGGCGCACCGGGGCATGGAGTCCGAGCGAAGGCGCGAGGCATGCATTGCCGAGCCCGGCCGCGAGCACGACTTTCGGCGCCTGCCAGCTGCGGTTAGCGCCGCGAACGACGAACATGCCGTTCTCCGGCTCGACTTGCTCGACATGCTGATTGCGGACCCATCGCACGCCGCGCGCTTCGCAGGCGGCATAGAGCGCGCGCAAGAGCTTCAGCGGATTCACGTGGCCATCCATCGGCGTGTAGCTTGCACCGTACACGTCCGGACCGATTGCGGGAAGCCGCGATCTCAACGCCTCATGGCCGAGCATCTCGAACGGGTACGGCTCGTCCAGCCGTTCGCGCAACCAGGCAAGCCGCGCCTCGCGCTCGATCGCTTCGTTCTCCGAATAGACGAAATGGAAGCCGCCCGGCTGCTTGAGCTCGACGTCGACGCCCGCTTCGCTTCTCAGCGCCGCCGCGAATCGCGGCCAGAGTTGGGCCGAGTGCATCGTCCATCGTGCGTATTCGGGCAGACCGTAGCCTTTGCCTTGCACCCAAACAAGCCCGAAGTTGCCACGCGAGGCTCGAAATGCGTCGTCGCCTTCATCGAGCACCGCCACGCGCATCCCGCTGGCCGCAAGCCCGTACGAAATGGCCATGCCGACGAGGCCGCCGCCGATCACGATCACATCGGATAGGGTTGTTGTCATCGAGGTCTCAACCTTTGCCGATGAGCACGCGGTCGAGCCCCACGATGCGGTCGAGCGCGATCATCAGCAGTACCGTGCCGACGATCAACACGGTGGAAATGGAAGTCACGAGCGGATCGATATTCTGGGCAATATCGTTGTACATCGCGACGGGCAGCGTCGTGGTGCCCGGTGTGGCGACGAAGATCGTCATCGTCAGCTCGTCGAAGCTTTGGATGAAAGAGAGAATCCAGCCGCCGGCCACCCCGGGCAGCAGCATCGGCAGCACGACGCGGCGAAAGGCCGTGAAGCGACCTGCGCCAAGCGAGCGCGCCGCGCGCTCGCCGTCACGCTCGAGCCCGGCCGCCGCGGCGAGCACGAGGCGCAGCGCATAGGGCATGACGACGATGACGTGGACCATGGCGAGCCAGAAGAAAGAGCCCGTCAGGCCCGCCATCGTGAAGAAGCGCAGGAACGCGACGCCGAGCACCACGTACGGGATCATCAGCGGCGAGAGGAAGAAGCTCATCAGTGCGCCTCGCCCGACGAACCGGTAACGCGTGAGCGCGAGCGCCGCCGGCACGGCGAGGACGACGGCGACAGTGGCGGAAACGGCGCCGAGCCGGATCGAGAGCCAGAACGCGGTGATGAAGTCGTCCGCTTGCTCGAGTGCGCGGAACCAGCGCAGCGAGAGGCCATCCGTCGGCAGTGAAATGTAGCCCTTGCCCGTGAACGAGACCGCCACCACCACCACGAGCGGCGCGAGCATGAACGCGATGAAAAGCGTGTGATAGGCGAGAGAGAAAAGGCCGTTCTTGCGCATCATGAACGTTTCCCTCAAGACTCGAACACAGCGGCGAAGCGCTTTTCGACGAGCCGGTTGCAGCCGAGGATGATCGCCACGTTCGCGATCAGCAGCAGCACCGCGATCGACGCGCCAAGCGGCCAGTTCAGCGTACTCAGGAACTCGTCGTAAGCGGCTGTGGCCACGACTTTGAGTCGCCGGCCGCCGATGATGGCCGGCGTCGCGAACGCGGAGGCGGCGAGTGCAAAAACGATGATGCTGCCCGAGAGCACGCCCGGCAGCAGTTGCGGCAGGACGATGCGGCGAAATACAGTGAAGCGCGGTGCGCCGAGCGAAAGCCCTGCGTTCTCGACCTGCGCATCGAGCTTCTGAATCGATGCCCACACCGAGATCACCATAAACGGCACGAGTACGTGCACGAGCGCGATCGTGACGCCGGTCAGCGTGAAAAGGAACTTCAGCGGGGAGTCGGTCAGGTGCAGCGCAATGAGCGCCTGATTGATCAGTCCTTCGCGCCCCATCAGGATGGCCCAGCCGAGCGTGCGCACGACGACGGAAATCAGCAGCGGACCGAGGACGATGAGCAGAAAAACGCTGCGCCACGGCGCTCTCATGCGCGCGAGAATGAGCGTTTCGGGCACGCCGAGCACGATCGAAAGCACCGTGACGATGAGGGCGAGCCCGCCGGTGCGCAGGAAGATGTCGTGGTAATACGGGTCGCTCAGGACTTCCGAATAGTTGGCCCACGTGTACGCCGGCAAGATCCCGAGCGTGCCGTCGAACGCGTGGAACGACAGCAGCGCGATCATGATCATCGGCACGACGAGCAGGCCGAGGAAGAGCAGCAGGGCGGGGCCGGCCAGCAGCCACGGCGCGCGCGCTTCGCTCGCGCGACGCCCCGGAGGTGCCGACGGCAGCGGGGATAAGAGCTCAGCCATGCTGTGCCTCCGCGCTGAGCATGTGCAAGTCCGAGTCGGACCACGCGATCTTGACCGCTTCGCCTTCGAGCGGCGGCGGCATGCCGATATTCGGCTGGCTCATGCGAAAGATGCCGAGCGCGCTCTCGATCTCGAGCATCCAGTGACTGCCGAGGAAAAGCCGCGTGCGCACGCGTCCCGGGAGGCTTTCTTCCGTTGCCGAGGCGAAGCGCAGCTTCTCGGGCCGCACATAGACATGCACCGTATCGCCGAATTCGCGTTCGCCGTGCGGGATGTGAGCGATTCGCGAGCCGAGCTGCACGACGCAGCATCGCGCATGCCGCTCGATGACTTTGCCCGCGAGCGCATTCGTGCGGCCGAGGAATGTCGAGGCGAAAGGCGACTCCGGGTGCTCGTAGGCCTCGAACGGTGCCGCGATCTGGACGATGTGTCCGCCGTGCATGACGGCGATGCGGTCGCTCATCGTCATGGCCTCGACCTGGTCGTGCGTGACGAGGATCGTCGTGATCCCGAGCTCGCGCTGGAGTGCCCGCAGCTCGATATGCATCTCCTCGCGCAGCTTCGCGTCGAGGTTCGACATCGGCTCGTCGAGCA
>CAYPWK010000374.1:0-6047 GCA_964414365.1 uncultured Burkholderia sp. | reverse complement strand
TTATGTGGGCGCGACGAACGGCGTGGCGGTGTTTGGGTTACTGCATTGAGGGAGGCGTCGCTGACCCTCGCGGATCTCGCGAAGGGCGCGCGCCTGGCTCGGCTGACGAGACTTCAGCAACCGGTCGCCTTGACGGTCTTCTCGTTTGCAAGCCCGAACAAAGGCCGCAAGCGCGTGCCGACCATGCTGCCGAGGAACGCGCAAAGCGCCCACAGCCATCCATGCAGGCTGCCCGAGACGATGCCGCTGAAATACGCGCCGATATTGCAGCCGAAAGCGAGCCGTGCACCGTAACCAAGCAGCAGGCCGCCGATGACGGCAGCGGCGAGCGAGCGGGGCGGCACGCGCCAGCCCGGCTGAAAGCGGCCCGCCAAGGCCGCAGCCGCAAACGCGCCGATCATGATTGCGATGTCCATGATCGTCGTCACGTCGAACGATAGCGGCGCGGCGAGCGCCTTGGCCTGCTGCTGCCAGTATGGCCAGCTCGCCACGTCGACGCCGAGCGCCGCCGCGCCTTTCGCACCCCAGAGCGCGAATGCGGACGTGATGCCCCAAGGCCGGCCGGCGAGCGCCAAGGTCGCGAAGTTGAGAACAGCCAGCGCGATCGCGCCGACCCACATCGGCCACGGGCCGACGAGCCAGACCGGCCCGCTATCGCGCCCGGACGCCGTGCCTGAGTGCAGCGCGCCGTGCCGCCGTTTCTCGGCGAAGACGGTTAGCCAGGCGACGGCGGCGAAGAGCGCAAGGTTGATCGCGATCGCCGGGCCGACGCCGAACGTCTTGATGAACGAAAACGGATGCGGTGCCGGCAGCGATGCCCACCAGGCGAAGTGCGCCGTACCGATCAGCGAGCCAACGACGAAGAAGAAAAGCGTGACGATCATACGGGTGTTGCCGCCGCCGATTGCGAAGAGGGTACCCGAGGCGCAACCGCCGCCGAGCTGCATGCCAATGCCGAACAGGAACGAGCCGACGATGACCGACGTGCCCGCCGGCAACACGTGGCCCGCCACCGGATGGCCGAAGAGCGTCCCCGAGGACAAGGCGGGGAAGAACAGAACGACGCCTAGCGCAAGCATCGCCATCTGGGCGCGCAGCCCCGCTCCGCGGCGATCCGAGATGAAGCGCCGCCAGGCAGAAGTAAAGCCGAACGATGCATGATAAAGCGTCAGACCGAGCAGCCCGCCCACCACCCAGAGCGCCGCTTGGCGCCCGCTGACCGTCGTATCGAGATAAACGAGGCCTGCGAGAAATGCAACGGAGGCAGCGCCGAGCGCACCCAGATGAATATTGGGGCGGACTGCGCGGCTTGCGGCGGAAATGTCGGACATAGTGAAGCGGACCTCTCAGACAAAAAGCAGAACGGACGCGAGCTAGCGTCCTAATGAATTGTCCACCTGGTGACGAGCGATGTATACGAGTGCTTAGTTATAAAGGTATGCGCTGAGAGGGAATAGTTTGTGGCGATGGGGCGTTTTTACATCTCAGGATGCGCCTCGCCATGTCCCCAAACCCGCCGCCTGGCGGGCCTCCGTCCGCATTTGCATTCCCTGTAGCGAGCTGGCGTTGCCCCGATAGGTACAGTCGTTGCGTGGCCAGATTGACTGCAAGGGAGTAAATCATGCACCGGAGCTGGCGCAGAGCCTGGGCGTTAGGCGACGACTGCCTCGACGCACGATGGCAACAAGACATTTCGCATCACTCCGCCACGGTCCCGGGGGCCGGGCTGCATCGCAGGGGCGACCTGGCGCGATATCTGCCGGATGGCAACATCGAGTCTGCCGCGGCGGCGGGGAGCCGTGCGGGCGGCTTGCCCCCAATCAATGGGGCAGGTCGCCGTGAGCCTTTGCCGTTGTCCTTCGCGCAAAACCGATTGTGGTTTCTGGCGCAGATGGAGGGCGCCAACCAAGCCTATAACATCCCTCTGGGTTGGCGGTTGACCGGAGAACTGGACGGCGGCGCCCTGCGCCGGGCGCTGGACCGCATCGTCGCCCGGCATCAAGCGCTGCGCACCAGCTTCCCGTCCGTCGAGGGTCAACCGGTGCAGCGAATTGCGGCTGAAGACAGCATCTTCAACCTGCGCGAGCACGACCTGCGTCGACACAGCGATACCGAAGGCGAGTTGCAGCGGCTGGCCATCGAGGAGGCCTCCGCCCCCTTCGATCTGCAAGTTGGCCCGCTGATCCGCGGGCGGCTCGTCCGGCTAGCCGATCGCGAGCATGCGCTGCTCATCACCACACACCAGATCGTCGCCGATGAAGGGTCGATCGACGTGTTGAGTCGTGAATTGGGAGCGCTCTATGCCGCATTCCGGGACGGGCAACGCGACCCTTTGCCGGTGCTTACCATTCAATACCCCGACTATGCCGTCTGGCAGCGGCGCTGGTTGACCGCCGAGGCCTTGCCGGCCGAGCGCGAATACTGGCAGCGCGCGCTTGCGGGTGCACCGGCCCTCCTGGATCTACCCACCGACCATCGACGTCCCATCCAGCAGGACCATGCAGGGGCGTTCGTGGCGCTGGAGCTCGACGACAACCTCACGGCGAGATTGAAGGCGCTGGGCCAACGCCATGACGCCACTATGTTCACGACGCTGTTGGCCGGTTGGTCCGCGCTGCTGGGCCGGCTGTCCGGCCAGGAAGACCTGGTGATTGGCGCGCCGGTCGCCAACCGCGGACGCGTCGAGCTCGAACCGCTGATTGGCTTGTTTACCAACAGCCTCGCGCTGCGGGTGGACCTTTCTGGCCAGCCCGTCGTGGGAGAGCTTCTACAACGGGTCAAGGCCCGGGTGCTCGAAGCGCGAGACCACCAGAACTTGCCGTTCGACCAGTTGCTCGAGATCGTTCGCCCGCCGCGCAGCCCGGCGCACACGCCCGTGTTCCAGGTGATGTTCGCCTGGCAGAACGCCGGCGAAAGCGACCTGGATCTGCCCGCGCTGGCCGTGGCGCCGATGAGCCCGCCGTTTTCGGCGGCCAATTTCGACCTGACGCTGCGCCTCGCCGAGGTAGGCGGGCGCATCGTCGGCAGGCTGGAATACGCGACGGCGCTCTTCGATCGGTCGACAGCCGAGCGTCACGTCGGGTACTTGCGCAAACTGCTCGAGGCGATGGTGGCCGACGACACGCGGGCGATTGAAAGGCTGCCGCTGCTCGGCGAAGCCGAACGGCATCAGCTGCTCGTGACGTGGAACGCGACCGATTCGGATTACCTGCAGGACAAATGCGTGCATGAAGTGTTCGAGGCACAAGCGGCCCTACGTCCGGACGCGATCGCCATCGTGCATAACGATGCGCAGTTGACCTATGCCGACTTGAACGCCAAAGCCAATCGCCTTGCGCATTACTTGAGAAGGCAAGGAGTCCGGCCCGATTCGCTGGTAGCAATCTGCCTGGAGCGCAGCCTCGAGATGGTGGTGGGAATCTTGGCCATTCTCAAGGCCGGGGGCGCCTATGTTCCGCTGGACCCGGGCTACCCGCGCGAGCGGCTCGCCTATATGCTCGACGACTGCGCGCCAGTGGCCGTCGTGACGAATGCCGCGACGCGGGCCCGGCTGCCTGCCGCATTCGATCGAGCGACGGCTGCGGCGACGGTGATCGATCTCGATGCCGACGCTGGGCTTTGGGCGAGCCTGCCGGACAGCAATCCGGATCGCGCCAGCACCGGTCTGACGCCGAGGAATCTTGTTTATGTCATGTACACCTCGGGCTCCACCGGTCAGCCCAAAGGCGTCATGATTGTGCATCGAGCAGTGGGACGGCTGGTACTCAATAACGGCTATGCCGACTTTCAAGCCAGCGACCGCGTCGCCTTTGCTTCGAACCCCGCGTTTGATGCCAGTACGATGGAGATATGGGCACCTCTGCTCAATGGCGGCTGCATCGTCGTCTTTGATCAAGCCGTCTTGCTCGATCCCGAATTGTTTAAGCGCCGCTTGGAGTATCATGCGGTCAATGTATTGTGGTTGACGGTCGCGCTTTTTAACCAATACGCATATGCGCTTGGCGAAGCGTTCGCGCGTCTACGGTATTTGATGGTAGGCGGCGATGCACTTGATCCCAGAGTGATTGCCCACGTACTCGACAGGAACCCCCCACAACACTTTCTGAATGGCTACGGCCCTACGGAAACGACCACCTTCGCGCTCACCTACGAGATCCGGCAAATTCCAACGGGAGCGAAGAGTATCCCCATCGGTCGTCCGATCTCGAACACGCGGATCTATATTTTGGATAGGAGCGGAGAGCCGGTTCCGATCGGCGTGGCCGGTGAGATCTACATTGGCGGGACAGGCGTTGCGCGCGGCTATCTGAATCGGCCGGAGCTGACGGCGGAGCGGTTTTTGGCGGACCCGTTTGCCGCGGAGCCTGATGCGCGTATGTACCGGAGTGGCGATCTAGGCCGCTATCTACCCGACGGAAACATCGAGTTTCTCGGGCGCCAGGACTTTCAGGTCAAGATCCGCGGCTTCCGAATCGAGTTGGGCGAGATCGAAGCGCGGCTGTCGTCACATGCGGGCGTGCGGGAAGCAGTGGTGCTGGCGCGTGATGACGAGCCAGGCGAGAAGCGGCTCGTTGGATACTACACGTCGGCCAACGGAGAGCCGATTGCAGTCGAAGCGTTACGCGCGCATCTGTCCGCGGCATTGCCGGAGTACATGGTGCCGGCGGCGTATGTGCGGCTTGACGAGCTGCCGCTCACGTCTAACGGCAAACTCGACCGAAAGGCGCTGCCGGCCCCGGACGCGGCGGCCTATGCGGCGAGCGGCTATGAAGCGCCGATTGGCGAGGTCGAAACCCGCCTGGCCGGAATTTGGGCCGAGTTGCTGAAGCTGCCACGAGTTGGGCGCAGTGACAATTTCTTCGAGCTCGGCGGTCACTCGTTGGCCGCCTTGCGGGTCGTTGCCCGAGTCAAGAGTACGTTTGGTGTGGAAGTTGGCGTGGCGGCGCTTTTCGTGGCGCCGACCATCAAGGAGTTTGCACTCCGTGTGGCCAGGACCGAAACACCGCCTGAACCATGGAACGTGGTTGAAATTCAGCCGCTAGGCGAAAAGACGCCAATCATCGCCATCAACAATACATTGCTCTATTACAACCTGGCCAGGAAACTGGCGCCGGATAGGCCATTTCTTTCGGTTCAGCTGTATGACCCGAGCAATCCGCGACCGTTGACTAGGCGCAGCCTGGAGGAGATCACCATCGACTACGTGCGCCTTATCCGTGAGGCGCAACCGGAAGGCCCCTATATCTTGATGGGGCTGTGTGTCGCGGGACTCATCGCTTATGAAGCCGCGTATCAGTTGACCCAGGCCGGAGAGCAGGTTCCGCTCGTCGTGATGGGAGACGCTTGGTGCCCCGCGTATTTGGCGCGGCTTTCCCGTTTCCAACGCGTTCTTTTCGGCTTCGACACCTGGCGGTACAGACTGCGTTTCCGCAGACATCAATTGGCGCTTCTTCGAACTGGCAAGCTGCGGCTGGCGCAGTTTCTTGCGTCGACGCGGGTCGTGCGTTGGAAGAGGACGCTCAACTTGCTGTCCAGATTCGATCTCGCAACGGAACTGTGCGAGCTCGGCAAGGAAGACTGGGCGAACCGGTGGTTCTTGCCAATGCTAGCGAAGGCGCATGCCAACTACCGGCCGCCCACGTCGCGGGTCGACGTCGTGCTTTTTCAGAGTGAGCAGATCCCGGTTAGTCGTTTTGTTGATCCGAAGATGGGCTGGTCCGATTTCGTCCACGGTCGGCTCTTGAATTACCGGCTTCCCGGCTCGCACGAGGGTATGTTCCGGGAAGAGCGCGCGGTGCCGATGATCGCTGAATATCTCGCACCGTTGCTGGATGAGGTGGACCTGAGCGCTGGGAACAAGAGGAAGTCGTCGGCGCAACCGCTGGCTGCTAGCAGCAGTAGCTGACGATAGCTTGGGGATCTCAGCCGGGTTCCGTGGAAGCTGATTTGGAGCGGGCGATGGGAATCGAACCCACGTCTCCAGCTTGGGAAGCTGGGGTAATAGCCATTATACGACGCCCGCAGAGCCCACGATTCTACAGGGTTTT